>PKTG01000122.1 GCA_002869225.1 Candidatus Muiribacterium halophilum
CAGATAAAAAAATCTATTGTTGAATCCATTAAAATCTATTATAATTAAGGAAATAAAATAATTAAGGAGTTTCTATATGAAAAAAATATTATCAATAATAATGATCCTTAGTATTGTTATTCTCGCAAGTGCTTCAGATCTTATGACTGAAAGGGTTATTTATCTCGAAAACGTACTCAGAGAAAACCCAGTGAATATTCAGACAACTTCAAGAAGTACGGTTAGAGATGATCAGAGGACTAAGACTAATATACAGTATGGTTTCAAGATCGCAATGAGTGAAGATTTTCTTAATAGACTAAAAGATCTATATATAAAACACGATGCTTTAAAAGAGTTGAACTTGTATATAAGAAGCAATAAATTTGTAATAGATGGTACGATTTATTTTGATCTCCTTGAACTTGATATCCCATTTACAATAACCGGGGACATCAAAGTACCTGAACCTAATAATATTAATCTTGATATTAAAGAGATGAAGGTTTGGAGTGAAGGTAATCTTCCAACTGATAAGATAATATCTAAAGTAGTCAAGTTTATTGCAAAAGAGACTGATATTAATAAATTCTGTGATCTTAAATATAATTCTGTACCAAATTCAAGATATGAAACATATGGAAGGATCACTATCGTACCAAAACAGAAGAACATTACTCCAATGCTTCCACAACTATATATTGTGTATGTAAGGACTGCTGATAACGAAGTAATAGTTTACGGAAGATAATAGGAGGTCTTATGAAAAAATTAATTATGATATTATTTGTCTTAACAATGGTTTTTTCGGTTTTCTCATATGATTATACATTTTCCTTTACTGATAAATTTATAACAGATTTTGTTAATAATTATAAAGATGCATTAAAAGAAAGTGGTATTAAAAATTTTAAGATGGATTTTAAAGGTGGTAATAAAGGTGAGATAACTATGACTTATAAGTCAATAATCCCACTTGAAGTAAAGTTTAATATAAATGCAGTTTCCAAAAACAGGATCAAGTTCTATATTACAAAATTCAAAGCTTTAGGATTTTTACCGATCTCAAAGAAAATGCTTGTTGAAAAAGTGACAAAAGCTATTGAAGAGCTACCTGAGGTAAATCAGTATCTTAAAATAGAAGTCGCTGCCAGAGGAGATGATGATGAGTACTCTCTTGATATGAGGATCACAAAGAATCCTATTCCAGCTGTTCCTGAGCTATCAATTGAAGATGCTGCCATTAATGGTTCATCATTTTCACTTTTTGGTATGATTGGTAGAGGTGAGGAAGAAAAATAAAATTGTCTTATTATAAAAAGAGTTCTTTATTCTTAATAATATTATTATTTCTAATAGTTGATATATATGCGTTAAAATTTACTGATATGTCCGTTATAAGTGGCATGCAGATTAAAAATTATACAAAAGTCTCGGATAAGAAGATCCAGATTAACGATCATTCCAGGATAAGAAGTGCGGATATAAATGGTGATGGTTATTATGATCTTATAATGTGTTCACTTTTCCCTAATCCTTTAAAAGGAATTCCTTTTGAGAATCTTGTCTTTTTAAATAATGGAGATGGTACTTTTACTGATTTTTCAGAAGCTTCCGGGCTTAAAGAAATTCAGGCGGGGTTGCTCTTTTTTGCTGATTTCGATAACGATGGAGATCAGGATGTCTTTGCTGGTCTCGATATCCCTCTTGAAGCTGTGGAAAATAATCAGATATTTGAAAATGATGGAAATGGAGTATTTAAAAAAAAGTTCAACAGTGGAGTAGAACTTGAAAAAAATCATTTTACCTCACATGTATTGTCAGCAGATTTTGATAATGATGGTATTCTTGATCTTTTTGTTGGTAATGGAAGTACTATGAGAGGAGTAAAGGATCTTATATACAAGGGAAATGGTGATCTTACTTTCACTCTTATTCCTGATGCGCTTAAAGATGCAAAAGCTCAACCTTCAAATGGCGGTGTTATACTTGATTATGATAACGATGGTGATCAGGATATTTACGTTACGACCTATGGTGTAAGTCTTAAAAGAGGTAACAATCAGCTTTGGGAAAATCAAGGTAATATGAGGTTTGTTGATGTCTCTGATCAAAAAGGTGTAAAAGCCTTAAGAACAGGTAATCGTTTTCAGAAAAGTACTGGTTTTGGTCGTTATTTTCAGAAAGAGGAACTTGAGAAAGGTATTGTGGGTTCTAATGGATTTGGCGCAGCCATTACTGATATAAATAGAGATGGTCTTCCTGATATTCTTACAGCCTGTATTTCACATCCTTCTGAAAAGATATTCTCAAGAAAATGGTCTGATCCTTCAAGTGTTTTTATAAACAGAGGAGATAGAGGAGCTTTCAGATTTCAGAACGAAAATATTAAAAGAGGTCTTACTTTTAATGAAGGAGATATTGATATATCTTGTGCAGATATGGATAACGATGGAATAACAGATATAATGATATCAAGAGAAGATAAATATGAAAAGAGATATAAAGAGGAGAGACATAAAGGCTGGTTCGGTGTGTTTAAAGGTAAGGAAAATGGTACTTTTGAGGATATCTCTCTTATATGTGGTGTTAATATTAATGATAAAGATGGAACTAAGAGAATGAAGAGAGCTCAGAACCACTCTATTATTGATTATGATCTTGATGGAAGACTAGATCTTTTTATAGGTGGAAGGGATAAGGGTAAAGGTAGACCTAATTATCTTTTTAAAAATATTACAACAAATAAAAATGGTGTAATAGTGCTTACTCTCAAAGGTGATGGTGAGAAAGTAAACCGTGATGCTATAGGTGCGGTAGTTTTTATTTCTGATGAGGATAACAGGATTATATCACGCTATGTATATAGCTCACGCGGGAATTATTCTGCGCAGGATACAAGGGACCTATATTTTGGATTTGTCTCCAGTAGACCTGAAAAGGCACTTTTAAGATGGCCTGATGGAAGAGAGGAAATAATCAATATTCCTAAAACCGGAAAGTTTTTCACAATAAATTATCCAAATCAGATAGCAATTAACGTAAAGCGTTAAGCGTTAAGCGAAACGGGGAAAAAGGGAAACAGTGAACAGATAACTTAAAGCGTGGGGTTTGGAATTTGGTGTTTGGGTTGGTTTTGATCTTCCCAAAATCCAAAATCCAGTTTTTTCCCAAGTCCCAGCTTTTAAAATAATAAATCCGAATTAAATGAAATTTACCGAATCAGCGGTCTAACGTCTAAACGTCCAAACGTAATTAATGTATACACCAGTCAATTATCCAGCTTCCATCTGATGTTTTTTCTAAACAGACAATACAGGAAGTATAGAAAGTAAGAATATCCGTATCAACATCACTTGCAATAAGTAGAGAAAGTAATTTTCTTAGAAATGGAAGATGACCTACTATCATAACCGATTCGTTCATCTCATTGATGATCTTTTTCCATGGTGTAGGATTAGAATTTGGTTCAAGACCTTTTTTCTCAAAGATGCCATTTTGAGTCTTAAATATCTTATTTATTATTTCAGCAGTCTCTTTTGCTCTTGTCTTAGTAGAATGAAATATAGAATTACATTCTACTTTATAATGATCTTTGACTATTTTTGCTGCTTTTTCTGTTGCGAGTCTACCGTTTTCAGAAAGAATATTATCTCCCCTTCTGTTCTCATATTCTCCATGCCTTACAAGATATAGTTTCATAGTAACTCCCAAACGATTGTTTTATATATAGATAATACTATTCATTTTTATTTTATACAAATATAAAAATTTATTTGTTTTTATCTGTAAATGAATGTTTTTTTTCATTAATCTCTTTTCTTATTATGATATAATCTAAATTGAATGTACTAGGAATACTTATGTGTATTACACTGTCAGTGGGGGAATATGAAGCCTGAAGAGAAAAATCAAATACTTAAAGCACGTAAGAACTTTGCTGCTATAGCCGCTAGTTATTTTATGGGACTTTTTAATGATAATTTTTATAAAGAAGCAGCCGTTCTACTCGCAGTATCTCAGGGTAAGACAAAACTTCAAGCTTTTGCTATGGGACTGTTTACAATCTGCTATATTATGTTTACTTCACAATCCGGTTGGTTTGCTGATAAATACCCAAAAAGAAACGTTATAATTGCAGCAAAGCTTGTTGAACTCATCGCTATGATAGCTGGTGCTATAGGTATATGGTTCATGTACTGGCCACTTATTCTTCTAATGATCGGTATAATGGGTGCTCAATCGGCACTTTTTAGTCCTGCTATGAATGGAGTTATACCAGAACTTTATCCTGAGTGGTATGTACCTAAAGCAAATGCTATTGTAAAGGTCATTTCCACAATAGGAATATTTGCAGGTATGATAATAGCAGGTCCTGTACTTGATAGGACTGGCAGTGTAATGAATATACCTGCTAGTAGATTTATTGTTGGTATACTTGTACTTGTAGCTGGTATTATTGGCCTTTTAACCGCGTTTGGAGCACCAAAGAGAAAAGCGGGTGGGACAAATGAGAAGTTTCCTATGTTTGGACCAATAAACTCTGTCTTTGAGTATTTAAAGACAAGAAAAGATCCACTTCTTTTTATGGCAATAAACACAAATATGATTATATGGTTTATAGCTTCATTAATGACGATGCTTATAGTGAACCTTGGTAAAGGACAGTTAAACCTGACAAGTACGACAACGGTAATAATGAAAGTCATGTTCATGTCAGGAATATCAGTTGGTGGCTTTATATCAAATATAATTACAAAAAGATTTAATTGGGAAAAGGTAGTTGTAAAAGCAGTGGCTGGAGTCGGAATAAGTCTTGTGTTGTTCTTATTTTGCGGATTTTTTACTGAATCTATCAGACTTTATACAATGTATGCTCTTATTATCGTTGCAGGTGTATCAGGTGGAATATGTTTGATACCTATCACGAGTTTTATTCAGATAAGGCCAGCTCCCGATAGAAAAGGTCAGGTAATAGCAGCTTCAAATTTTGCTATCTTTATATTTATGACTTTTGGAGCTTTTTGTCTTTATCTATTAAACGACATACTTAGATTTTTGCCTTCAAATTCAATAGGTATTCTTGGTTTGGTATCATTAATAGCTTCATTTTTTCTGATGCTTGGATATAAAAGTGTAAAGGAGTAGAGCATGCTTGGAAAAATAGTTTTATTTATAGTGAGAATGGTTCTTTCTTTAAGATATAGAATAAGTATTAATGGTATTGATGAAATAAGAAAAAATAATCAAGACAAAGGAATATTGTTTCTGCCAACACACCCTGCTTTAATAGATCCAGTCATATTGATGGCATGGCTTTTTCCATTATTTAAACAGAGGTTTTTAGCAGATAGAGATCAGATGAAGCGCCCTGTGATTCATTTTTTTGCTAAATATTTTAAAGTCATTCCCATACCGGATCCAATAAAATATGGAAAAGAAGAACCTGAAAATATAAAAAGATCTATTTTGAAATGTGCAGAGTTGTTAAAAGAAGGAAGAAATGTTCTTATTTATCCTTCAGGTCATATTCTTAAAAACAGATTTGAACAGATAGCAGGTAATTCAGCACTTGAAAAGATACATGAGTATACGGATGATTTTGATATAGTTCTCGTTAAGACACAAGGTCTTTGGGGAAGTGCTTTTAGTCGTTCAGATGGGGGATATCCTTCTGTCGAGAAGATACTGAAAAAAGGTTTGTTATTTCTTCTGACAAATCTTATTTTTTTCGGTCCCAGAAGGAAAGTTGAGATATCCTTGTACAGAAAAGAGGATCTTCCCTTTGAGAAAGGCAGAATAGCTGTCAACAAAGCTTTGGAAAATGAGTTTAACGAGAAAGCTCCCTTAAATACCTTTGTATCATATTTCTGGTGGAATGGTTATAAGACAAAGGTACTACCTGAACCTGAAAAGAAAAGCTATAAAGGGAACGTGGATGACATAAGTGATAGCATAAAAGAAATAGTATTGGAATTCTTAAAAGACCTTTCGGGTGTTAAGGAAATAAAATTAGAACATCATCTCTCAAAAGATCTTGGGCTGGATTCCCTAAAAAGAGTTGATATCACAACATGGATAGAGAGTGAATTTGGTTTTAATGTACCAAATCCTGATTCGCTTAAAAAAGTATCTGATGTAATGTTTGCAGCTTCAGGTGAGACACTCTCAAATGAGGTTAAGTTATTAAAAAAGATTAATAATAACTGGTTTAAAAGATCTAAATTACAAAGACCTTATGTCAATTTTGATACCATTACCGATTGTTTTTTGGAAAAATGCAAAAAAGCACCAGATCTAGTTATAGCAGCTGATCAGATGGTAAACACTAAGACATACAGACAGTTGCTAATGTCTATATATGTACTAAAAAAGAATTTCTCAGATATAAACGGCCAAAATGTTGGTCTTATGCTTCCTGCTGGCGTATCTTCTCTTATAAGCTATCTTTCTTTATTATTTGCTTCCAAGACACCGGTTATGATCAACTGGACTGTCGGAAAAAGAAATCTTTTGCACTCTCTTGAAAAGACAGAGTTAGAGAAAATAATAACCTCAAGTCTTCTTGTATCTAAACTTGAGGCTTCGGGTGTAGATCTTGAAAGTGTAAAAGAAAACTTCATATATCTTGAGGATATTGTTTTAAAAGTAAATGTAAAATCAAAGATAAAAGCTTTAATTGCTTCATATTTTCCATCATCGTTTAAAGTTGATAATAAGCCGGATGATACTGCTGTTGTCTTATTTACAAGCGGTTCAGAATCACTTCCAAAGGCGGTACCCTTAAGTCATAAAAATATTCTTACAAACGTAAAGGATATATTGAACATAGTAAGACTTGATAAAGAGGATAGACTTCTTGGTTTTCTTCCTCCGTTTCATTCATTTGGTATTACCGTAACCATGATGCTTACGACTCTTACAGGAATAAAAGTCGTTTTTTATCCTAACCCCACAGAAAGTGGTACTTTATCGAAAATGGTAAAACACTATGGTGCTACGATAATATCGGGAACGCCAACCTTTTTATCAGGGATACTTAAAGCAGTTTCAGATGATGAACTTGAAACACTCAGGATGGTAGTTACCGGCGCTGAAAAATGTCCTGACTCAGTTTATGAAAGATTCTCAGAGAGGTGTCCAGATGCATCTATTCTGGAAGGTTATGGCATTACAGAGTGTTCTCCTGTGGTAAGTGTTAACCGTGAGAAATGTATAAAAAAAGGTAGTATTGGAAAAGTCCTTCCATCAGTTGAGTATGTAATAGTAGATGAAGCAATTAAGCGAAGAGTAGAGAAGGGTGAAAAAGGGATGCTTCTTGTCAGTGGAGATAGTATTTTTAGTGGATATATTAAACATGATGGAGATTCTCCTTTTGTCCTTTTTGAAGGAAAGAACTGGTATAAGACAGGCGATCTAGTTAAAGAGGATGAGAATAAGATCCTTACTTTTTCAGGTAGACTTAAAAGGTTTATAAAGCTTGGCGGAGAGATGGTATCGATGCCTGCCATTGAAGAAGTCATCCTATCCTGTATTGACATTGAAGAAGAAGTGGAAGGACCTTTAATAGCAGTGAAAGCTTTTGGCGAATCTAATCCTGAACTTGTACTTTTTACTGTTGTAGAGCTTGATAGAGAGACGGTCAATAGTTTTATCAGAAATGCTGGACTTTCAGGACTTCATAATATAAGGAAAGTAATAAAGATCGATGAGATACCATGTCTTGGAACAGGAAAGGTCAATTATAGAGAACTGTCTTTGTGAGTAGACAGTTCTCTATTTGAAATATTTTAATATCCAAGATCTAAATTATCTAATGTATCACCAAGATCATCCATAGTGTCACCAAGATCATCCATAGCGTCGCTAAGATCATCTGTACCTGTATCTATTGATTTTAAATCAATATTATTTAATATATCTTTTGGAATAGAGTCTGAAAGATTTTTAAGATCAAGATTAGAGAGCACTGTCTTGGATATATTAGTTCCCAGATGTGAAGAAGATTTGATCAAAGGACCAAGATCCTTAAGTACCTGAGATGATATCTCAGGACCGAGTGTTGAATATTCTTTGACTATTGCGTTAACATTCTTAAGTACGACTGGAGTTATATTTCCGATTTTTTTAATTACAGGAGATAATTGTTTATCGATATTATCTAGTATTGCTTTTGTAAGTGTATCTATCTCTTCAAGATTTCCAGGATAAGTCTCTTCAAGGTGAGAGTTTATGACTTTTATTAGATCAGGACCTATGTTATTTGCCATTACCATGCTTTTTTTTACAATATCATCACTTATTTTAAGAAGTTCATTTGTCAGTTCTTCTGGAGAACTTTTCTTGTTAAGGTTTTTCATTACAACTTTGTTTATATTCCCGCCAAGAGAATTCATTTGTTTTGTCAGTGCAGACATATCTTTGTTTACAGTCTTATTGATATCAGCAGCCAATACCGAACCGAGTTTATCAGTGGTATCAAAACCAGCTTTTTCCAGACTCATTAGTATATCGTGAGTCATCTGATCTCCCATAGATTTAGCATTGATGTTAATTGAAAAGGTAATCATTAAAATAATAAAACTGATTAAAAATATTTTCTTCATAGGTTTTCTCCAATAAAATTTTTTATATAATATATTATAAGACTTTATTCTCTGAAAATAAATCTTTCTTTTATATTTTTTTGTCTGGTAAATAAATTTTGTTTTTTTTATAATGTATCTATGGTAGATTTCAGAACCGGATGTTTTTTTTCAAATAATAAAATAGTATTTCGATTATTTGCACCTCGAAGAAGAAAAGTGGAGTTGCACCTTTTTTCTCCTATAGATGATATCATTCCAATGAAGAAAGACAAAAAAGGTCTTTGGGAATGTTCTATAGATCTTTCTATATCAGATAAAATTCTTTATAAATATCGGATAAATGGAAAGGATGAGTTTCCAGATCCATGTAGTAACTTTCAACCAGAGGGTGTTCATGGACCTTCGATGTTTGTTGACCATGATAAATTTATCTTTAAGTATAAGAAGCCTGAACATAAGAAAAATATCTTTATTATGGAGATTCATATTGGTACCTTTACTGATAAAGGAACTTTTCATGAGGCTGAGAAAAAGTTAGAGCATCTAAAAGAACTGGGAATAGATCTTATTGAGATAATGCCTGTTGCAGCTTTTGATGGAAGTCGAAACTGGGGTTATGACGGGGTATACTTGTTTGCACCTGATCGTAGTTATGGTGATGTCAAATCGATGAAAAGATTTATTGATAGATGCCATGATTTGGGTATCGGTGTCCTACTTGATGTGGTTTATAATCATATAGGTCCAAGTGGCAACTATCTTTCAAAGTTCGCTCCATATTTTACTGCTAAATATCATACTCCATGGGGTGAAGCTATAAATTATGATGATAATTACTCCTATGGAATAAGAGAATTTGTACTTCAGAACGTCAGATACTGGTTTGATAATTTTAATATTGATGGTTTAAGACTGGATGCTGTTCATAGCATCTTTGACCAGTCTGGTGAGCATATTATAAAAAATATAACTGATATATCAGAAAAGAAAGGTATTGTTGTAGCCGAAAGCGATCTTAACGATTCAAGACTTATAGATAAAGAGATAAAATATGGTCTTGGTTGTGATTATCAATGGACAGATGATTTTCATCATGCATTACATTGTCTGTTAACAGGAGAAAAGAATTTCTACTATCAGGACTACACAGATAGAGAATGTCTTATAAAAAGCTATTATCATGGATATGTGTTTACCGGTAGTTATTCAGCATTCAGAAAGAGATGTTATGGAAATAAAACCGATGATATCCCAACAAATAGATTTGTTGTATTCAATCAGAATCATGATCAGATAGGAAATAGAAAGAATGGGGACCGTCTCATTTCAATTTCAGATGAGGATCGAGCACTGTTTGCTGCAGCTTTTACAATAATGTCGCCTTTTTCGGTCATGCTTTTTATGGGAGAGGAATTTGGAGAGGACAGACCTTTTAATTATTTTGTTGATTTTAAGGACAAAAGACTTAGAAAAGCAGTTTTTTCAGGAAGAAAAAAGGAATTTTCTCATATGATCGATGGTGGGAAAATACCTGATCCAAACACTAAAGAGGTCTTTATTGAGTCAAAACTGGACTGGGATAAGCTAAAGAAGTATAAAGGAAAAAGGTTCTTTAAACTATATAAATCACTTATCAGTCTAAAAAAACAACATATTGATATATTAGGAAACAGAAAGCTACGTAAAAATAATATAGAAAATGATCTGTTTATAAGTAAGGCAAAAGGTATCACTATCATTTTTAATCTTAAGGATGGAAAAAGAGATATAAAACCTGATTTTAGTTTTAATGTGTTATTATCAAATAATGTGAGTTTAAGTGGACAAAAAGAAAATAAGAAAAGAATAAGTCTTGATAGATATGGATTTATTGTTCTTGAAAAGAGGAAATTATGTATATTCCATTATCTACATACAGATTTCAGTTAAATAGAAATTTTGATCTGAAAAAACTTAAGGCAAATGTAAAATATCTTGAAGATCTTAATATTAATACTATATATGCATCTCCTGTATTTAAAGCTCAGAAAGGGAGTTTGCATGGATATGATATTATTGACCCTAACTCTATTAACGAGGAGATCGGAGATATATCCTATTTAAGAAGTCTTCTTGTTTTTCTCAAGAAAAAAGGAATAGGTTGGGTTCAGGATATTGTTCCTAACCATATGGCTTATAGTAGTCAAAATGACATGCTAATGGATATTTTTGAAAAAGGAAAAAACTCTTCTTTTATAGATTACTTTGATATTGAATGGGATCATCCCTATATGCATATTAAAGGAAAGGTAATAGCACCATTTTTGGGTAGCTTTTATGCAACTGCTTTGAATAATGGAGAACTAAACCTTGTCTATAGTGAAAAAGGTCTATTTGTAAAATACTATGAAAACCTTTTTCCTTTATCTTTGCGCTCTTATGAGACTGTCTTTATGAATAAAATCGAACTTCTTAAGGAAAAGTTAGGAGAAGACTCACTGGAAATAGTCAAATTTATTGGTGTGATAAAGTTTCTTACATCTTTTTCAGATGATGAGGAAAAGATCTCGGATTCGATTCATATACATCCCGCAAAAGCTATGTTATGGGATATATATTCAAGCGAGAGACAGATAAGAGCTTTTATGGATAATAATCTGGTGTTATTTAACACAGGATCACCTGATGGTTCATGGGATCTCATGGATGAACTGCTTTCAAGACAGATCTTTAAACTATGTTTTTGGAAATTTGCTACCGAAGAGATCAACTATCGACGTTTCTTTACTGTAAACGGTCTTATTTCGGTAAAGATACAACAAAGTGAGGTGTTTGATCATCACCATGACCTTTTGTTTACACTTTGTGAAGAAGGTCTTATAGATGGTGTCAGAGTAGACCATGTTGATGGACTCTGGGATCCAACTACATATCTTCAGAGATTAAGAAATCGTTTGCCAGATAAATATGTAACAGTAGAGAAGATACTTGAATCAAATGAACAACTGACTGAAAAATGGCCAATAGAAGGAACTACAGGCTATGACTATATGTTTTTCTCAAACAATGTATTTATAAAAAATGAAAATGAGCAATTGATGACCGAGATTTATAACCGTTTCACAGGTTCCTGGCATAGTGTCGAGGAACTTTTGTATTCAAGAAAAAGAATAATAATAACAAAGCACATGGCTGGTGATATTGATAACCTTGCAATCTTTTTGAAAAAGATAAGTGAAAAAGATCGTTACGGAAGGGATATAACTCTTTATGGTCTGAAGAACGCACTAGTCGAGATAATAACATATTTTCCAGTATACAGGACCTATATAGATAGTCAGGGAATAAGTGATTCGGATAGATATTATATAAATATGGCTGTTAGAAAAGCTCTTGATGAGAATCCATCTCTATATCACGAGATAGGTTTTATTCAGAAGTTCATACTTCCTGAAGATGATAATAAAAAGGAACTTGATATAGATAGAAATATTTTTGCTATGAAGATACAACAGTTTACTGCACCAATAGTAGCTAAGGGGCTGGAGGATACCTTTTTTTATATTTACAATCGTCTGACTTCTTTAAATGAAGTTGGTGGTAATCCTTTGAGATTTGGCGTTAGTAAGGTCTTGTTTAACGGGTTTATAAAAAAAAGGATGAAAAGACATCCCTATTCTATAAATGCCACTTCTACCCATGATACAAAGAGAGGTGAAGATGTAAGGGCTAGACTGAATGTCCTTTCAGAAATTCCTCATGTGTGGGATTCTTTTATAAAGAAAGCAGCAAAGATAAATGAAAGTTTTAAAGGAAAAAGAAACGGGATAGAGATACCTGATAAAAATGATGAGTACCTTATTTATCAGACTTTAGCTGGAACGTTTCGTTGCGGGAAAAAAGTTGATGATAAATACATAAAAAGAATAAAAGATTATATTGTAAAAGCTATAAGAGAAGCAAAGGTCCATACTGCATGGATATCAAATGATGATGATTATGAGACTAGTTGTTTGAATTTTGTGGATTATATCTTATCCGATAAGGAGAATTTTCTTCCTCTTTTAAATGATTTTGTTGAACAGATAGCTGTTTTTGGTTTTTATAACTCTATCTCTCAGACTATACTTAAAAACACACTTCCTGGAATACCTGATTATTATCAGGGCAGTGAGTTATGGGAATTTTCTCTTGTTGATCCAGATAATCGAAATGTGCCGGATTTTTCAAAACGAAAAAGGTATATTAAAGAGTTAGATTGTATAAAAGATCATAGTGAGTGGATGAAAAAAAATATAAAAAAACCTTATAACGGAAAGATAAAGATGTATATTATAAGTAGACTTTTGAAGTTAAGAAAAGAAATACCTTCATTATTTCTTGATGGAGATTTTAAAGAACTTGAAATACATGGAGATTATTCTGAGAATATTTATGGATTTAAGCGTGAATATGAAAAGTATAGAATTATCGTACTTATACCTCTTTACTGCTCTGAGATAATTTCAAAAAAAGGTGTTTATAATAATTCAGTTTTTAGCAGTGTATCTTTGATGGATGAAGAAGGAGAATTTGTTGATGTGTTGACTGAAAAAAAAATAGTCTTATATGATGGAATTGGTTTAGATAAAGTCCTTTGCGACTGTGCTTTTGTAGTTTTAAAGGAGAACAAATGATACGGACCGAGGAGATAGGAGTCCTTCATAAGATACTTGATCAATCTGAAAATATAAGTAGGACAATAGGTGGTTCTATTTATAGAAAGAACTTTAAATCGGAACAGTTTAAAAGACTGGTTGGAGAGATATACGAAGATCTAGAGGATAATAGATTGGACGATCCCTACTGGCCTAAGTGGGATTCACCATGGTGGAAGATATTACTTCTATACGAAACAGATCATATAGATATGATAGATAAAGGTTTAATAAAGAGGTTTATAAATATAATCGATTCTCATTATCTTCATTTTTTTCCTATAAGAGAAAGTGAGCTTCCTGAAGGTATCAATCCTTATACTGATATAATATGTTTCTTCGCACTTGGTAGTATTATAAAAATAGCTGCATCAAAAGATATACCTGTTCTTGAGGAGTTCTCATGGATAAAGGATGTTATAAAATCCAACATTCTTGATGATGGTGGTTTTAACTGTGACGAGAGTGTTTATACAACAAGCAGAAAATCATCGTTGATATCCACGTTGAGTATACTGGAAGCTCTTTTTGATTATGAGAGATTTACAGATGAATATAAAGGGATAGTTGATAATGGAATAAACTATTTTTTAAAAAGAGATCTTTTCTTTACAAGCCATGGGAAGATAATGGATAAAAAATGGATAAAACCAATATTTCCAAGGTTTTATGAGGTAGATATACTTAGGATACTGACCTTTATTGTCAACTGGTCTTATAAAAGAGGAAAAAGATTGGATGAAAATATATTATTTCCAGCTGTATCCTCTATAAAGCAAAGTGAGAATGAGAATGGATATATTGTTATTAAAAGAGAATGGTTAAAGCAGGAAGGTACATTGATAAATGTTGATGGAAAATGGATATTTACAGAGAAAGCATCATATTTTGAGCTACTTCAAAAATTATCAAGTATAGAAAGACCATCTCATTTTCTAACAAGAGAGTGGCATAGCACATTAAAAAGACTTATCAATATTATTTAAGGAGATTTAATATATCCGTTGTGGATTGTCTGATAAACTTTTCAGCACTTATTCCGCTTTGATTAAGCATCTGATCTTTAACCAGAGATGTCATCTCCATAGCCATATCAACGTCTCTTATAGTTGATTCAGAAGCACTCATATTTTCAAAAGCTACTCCAAGAAAATCCGAAGCTTTAACAAGTGAGTTTTGAAAAGCACCAAGTCTCGCTCTTGCTTCGCTTACCTGCTTTAAAGCATTATCAGCCTGGGTTATAGCTTTTTCGGCTTTTGCTTTAGTCTCGACTGATATGAGATCTACAGTCATATCATCTATATCTTCTCTGTGATGTAGTTTTTTTCTAAGACCAAGAGTCTCTGTATTGATCTTTTCAAATCCTATGTTTACAAGCTGATTCTCATTTGCTCCAATATGAAAATTCTGTGATGCATCTTTGGCAAATAACTTAAACTCAGCCTGTTCTGGTGCGATCTCATCGATTATAGGTGTTGAAAGTGCACTTGCACTCTCAGAAATATCAAGAAGGAATCCGCCGGTAGCGTTTGCTACAGCATCTATATCAGCTGCAGTGTTTCCAAACCCTGTGTTTCTTATAGCACTAAAAGATATATCACTAGCAAGTAATTCATTTGTGATCTCAGCAGGGGTTATGCTTGAATCATCATCCTCATCTGTCAGAGCTATTATATATTTATCATCATTGACCCATGCAAGGTTCTCTATTGCGTATCGTGTAGCAACATGCAGATATTCCCGTCCGCCTGGAAGTATACCTATAGTATTTATATTAGACTGAGCAACATCTATATCATCAGTAAAATCATATATCCAGTCAAGTGTGTTAGCAGGGTCCTCATTAGCAGCAATACCTGAATAGGCAAGGAAAGAGAATCTTGGTTCAACACCTCTTGTCCTTAAGGTATCAACGACATTGGATAGAGCACTCTTTAATTCGTTGATCTCAGCACTCATACTTCCTGTGGTATCAATTAAAAAACAAATATCTGCTTCTACATTCTCGTATTCTTCAGGTAAATAATCGTTTACCTGAACTGTTATATTTTCAAGAATCCCTCCCTGATCGGCAAGAGATCCAAATTCAGTCGAATCAAATGTCCTGTCAGAACCTTCAAATCTACCAATTGCATAAATATTGTTTTGATCTGTTATATTAGTTATGGAGATAATAGTATTAGTTGGTTCCTTGACATAGGCAAGGTCATCTGTAAGTCCAAGATTATGTAACACGCTGTTATACTCTGTTCCGAAATCTATTCTGTTAGCTTCTCCAGACATCTTCGCTTCCAGCTCAATACGTTCGTTTTTAACCTGGGCTCTTACTGTTCCGACCGAAGCGTTTATTCTATTTACAAAGTCAAAAGCAGAATCGGTCTCAAATATATCTATTACTTTTCCTCCAACTTCAAGATGCTGTGTTCCCACAATCCCGAAATCTTTCATGGTCTGTCCGGGTTCAAATCTTTGATTGGAGTTTATTCTATGACGAGAACCTGGATTAAGTACGGTTATACTGAGAAGAGTGTCCTGCACTTTTCCGGATACCTCAATATTACCTAATCTATCATCTGAACAGTAGGTTATTGCGTTTGTACTACCATCAAGTAGTTTTTTTGTGTTATATTCGGTACCATCGGATATTCTGTCTATACCATCCATTATCTCTGTTATCTCATCCTGAATATCTCTTCTATCTTCCAGTGAATAACTATCTGTTGCTGCCTGCACTGATAAATGTCTTAACCTATGAAGATAAGAACCAACAGTAGATAACGAACCTTCTGCTACCTGAGCCATGTTCGCAGCAAATTCCGTGTTTTGTATTGCTACATCAAGACCAGATATCTGTCCTCGCATCTTTTCTGATACAGCAAGTCCAGCAGCATCATCTGATGCTTTGTTGATTCTAAGACCTGATGAGAGTTTTTCAACCGAGTTATTGATCTGGCGATTTCGTTTCTCAAGATTATTTCTGTTAAATATAGAGACTGAGCTTCCTGCTATTTTAAATGACACTTTTTCCTCCATGAAAAAGTTTTTTATATATAAAAAATCGTTGTTTGAATAATATATCGATATATGCTTAAAAAAACTTTAATTATTCAAGAAAATCAGTTTTTATGTTATTATTTTTTAAAAAAAGGATAATGATATGGATATTAAAGTACTTTGTCTTGATATAGATGGAACGTTGATGATGGATGGTAAACTTTTCTCTCAGGTTAAAGAGACGATCATTGAACTTAGAAAAAGATACAAAGTCGTATTTGTATCAAATACGACCTCTATATTACACGAGGACTTATCTAAAGAACTAGTGCAAAATGGAATAGAACATGACAGAAAAGATCTTTATACACCGGTAACGGTAGCTGAATATGTCATGAAAAAAAGAGAGCATGATAAAGGTATGCTTATTGCTCCTGAAAACATAAAAAAAGATTTTTTATGGTTTAAAGAAGATGAATCAGGAAATACACTTTTTGTTGCCCATGAATGTCTTGATCTTTTAATAGGAGATCTTCAAAAATATTTCAGATTCCTTCTTGATGAGAATACTTTTTTTTATACACTTCAGAAGAATAGATATTATAAGAAGAATGGTGAGTTTGTCTTTGATATGGGACCTGTAGTGGCACTTCTGGAATATGCTTCCGGGAAAAAAGCAAAGATATTAGGTAAACCAGGTGAGCAGCTTTTTGATTCTATCTGTGATAGGTTTTCTGTTAAAAGAGAAAACCTTCTTATGGTAGGAGATGATGTTGAATTTGATATTCTTTTATCTCAGAAGATTGGTGTTAGGGGTTGTCTGGTAAAAACAGGAAAATATATAGAAAGCGTTTATAAAAAAGTTATAGAAGATCATTCTTACTATCCTGATCTTGAGATCGATGATTTTAAAAGTATTAAGGATATTTTATTGACTAAATAGGCTTGTAAATGTAAGCTTTATTAGATGTAATCTATCTCTGGAGGAAAATAATGAAAGTAAGAGAATTTGAGTTAGTACCTCAAATAAAAATCGGTGGTGATAATAAGCCTGTATTTTTTGCGGGTCCATGTGTTATCGAAAGTTATGAACATACAATGAAGATGGCAGAAGAACTAAAAGCAATATTTAAAGAATTTGATCTTCCATTTATTTTTAAATCTTATTTTGACAAAGCAAACAGAAATTCACTTTCTTCCTTTAGAGGACCTGGTTTGAAAGAAGGACTAGGTATACTTATGGAAGTTAAAAAGAAATTTGATCTTCCAATAATAACTGATGTGCATCTTCCATCTCAAGTAGATGAAGTAGCTAATGTAGCGGATGTTATCCAGATTCCTGCGTTTTTATGTAGACAGACAGATCTCGTACTTGAAGCAGCAAAGTCAGGAAAGCCTGTCAATATAAAAAAAGGGCAGTTCATGGCTCCGTGGAATATGATAGGTATACTAAACAAAGCTAGATCTGTTAAAAACGATAAACTTATGCTTACAGAAAGAGGATCTACTTTTGGCTATAATAATCTTGTTGTGGATTTTAGATCTTTTCCTATTTTAAGAGCAACTGGATTTCCAGTGATATTTGATGCGACTCATAGTCTTCAACTTCCAGGTGGAAAAGGTGAGACTACAGGTGGAAATTCTGAATATATACCTGAACTAGTGAGATCATCTTTAGCTTGCGGAGTTGATGGAGTATTTTTAGAAGTACATGATAATACTCGAAAAGCTCTATGTGATGGCCCAAATATGCTTCAACTTGAAAAACTCAGACCACTTCTTAAACAGGTAAGTGATATTCTTAGTATATGCAGTTGGAGGTAATCTTTGTTAATTGATAATGCAAGAAAGATAATAGAGCTTGAAGCACGTTCCATTCAGAGATTATGTGAATTTCTTGATTCTGATTTCGAAAATGCAATTGAAAGCATACTTTTATGCGAAGGCAGAGTAGTGGTTTCAGGAATGGGTAAATCTGGTCTTATCGGTAAGAAGATAAGTGCCACTCTTGCAAGTACAGGTACACCTTCATTTTTTATGCATCCAGCAGAAGCTATTCATGGAGATCTTGGAATGCTAAAAAAAGAAGATATATTACTTGCTATATCAAATAGTGGAGAGACTGAAGAGATAGTCAAGATGATACCTTACGCAAAAAAGATCGGAACAAAGATAATATGTATTACTGGTAAAAGAAATTCATTTCTAGCTGTAAATTCTGATTATTTCCTAAACTCTAATGTTGAAAAAGAAGCTGGTAAGATAGGACTTGCTCCAACATGTTCGACTACAGCTCAACTTGTTTTAGGTGATGCTCTTGCTATTACAGTCTCCGAGAAAAAGAGCTTTGAAAGTAATGATTTTGCACAGCTTCATCCTGGTGGGACTTTAGGCAGGAAATTACTAGGTGATGTTTCTGAGGTGATGAACACAGGTGAAGCGATCCCAATGGTAAGATCAGATAAGATATTTAGTGATGCTCTTGAAGAGATCAGCAGGAAAAGATTGGGGTTTACGACTGTGTGTAATGATGATAGTACACTTCTTGGGATTATAACAGATGGTGATGTAAGAAGAATATTAATGTCTAATCCAAACAGTGATATATGGAACATGTCATGCGAACAGGTCATGACAAAAGATCCAATGACTATTAGTCCGCAGGAGACTATAGCCAAAGCGATTGAGATAATGGAAAATAAAAGTATAACTACCTTGATAATCACTGATGAAAAAAAGAATATAGTTGGGGTTGTTCATCTTCATGATCTTTTAGGAAGAGGAAAGGTCAAGATCGACATTTGACGTTAGGACGAAACAGAAAAACGTAAAGCGTAAAACGTAAAACGTAAAGCGTGAATGATAAAGGGTAAAAATAGCGAATATTTAAAACAATAACGAGGTAAAGATTTGTTAAACGTTCACGGGAAAGAGATCAGAAAAAATATTACTATAAAAGGTCTCGAATTTAAAAATCCAATACTTACAGCATCAGGAACTTGTGGATATGGAATAGAGATGCAGCAGTATTTTGATATATCAATATTAGGTGGGATAGTAGCAAAGGGAATGACTCTTTCTCCTAAAAGCGGAAATGAGGGTCATCGAATAGCGGAATTCAAAGGTGGTATAATAAATTCAATCGGTCTTGAAAATATGGGATTAAATAGATTTAAAGATCATATTGCACCATTGTTCGAAGATATTGATACTAATCTTATTGCCAATGTTTCATGAAACAATATTAAAGATTATGAGACGATCTGTATGAAGCTACATGAAATAAAAGGTGTCAGTGCAATCGAGCTAAACATATCCTGTCCTAATGTAAGTAAGGGTGGGCTTGCCTTTGGTACTGATCCTGAAGTAGTATATTCCCTTGTTAAAGCCTGTAGAAAGAGAACGTGGAAACCTTTGTTTGTTAAACTTACTCCAAATGTAACTGATATTACTACTATTGCGGTTGCAGCTGAAAAAGCCGGAGCAGATGCTATTACATGTATTAATACTTTCAGAGGGACATTATATGATGCACAAAAAGATGAGTTTTTACTTGGTAATGTGATTGGTGGAGTATCAGGACCAGCTATAAAACCAATGGCGCTCCTTGCTGTATATGAATGTTCAAAGAAGGTAAGCATTCCAATAATCGGAGTTGGTGGTATCTATAATGAGGATGATGTATTTGAGTTCTTGAAACTTGGAGCATCTTTAGTACAATTGGGTACTGTGATTTTTAGAGAACCGGACATACCGGTAAGAATAATAGAATCAATAGAAGGGAAACTAAAATAAAGTGATAGACATTTTTCCAGCTTATTATGAGATCATATTGAAAAAGATTGCAAGGGATACAAAGTTGAATGATAAGAGTTTTCTAGAAAAGTTGTCCCAACTACGATCAGCTCTTTATCATAGTAGAGGAGTAGATCTTAAATATAATAGGGAAAGGGCACTTCTATATACTTTTTTTTATTGGCCTCTTAATTTCTTTAAATATATGAATCTTTTAGAACAATTGGATAAAACTACTGATATATTTGAGAGAAAAAGTATAGACGTTGCTGATATTGGATGTGGACCGGGCAGTTTTTATTCGGCTCTTATCATATTTCTTATGAAAAAAAAGAAGAAAATAAAAGTGGATTATCTGGCTATTGATGAATCTACTGAAAATATCAATATCTTTAGAAAATATTTTTTTAATAAAGATTTTAGGGATTTCATTGGATTCCCCCTAAGACTAAGTCTTGTTCAGGCTGATATAACTAATTTTAAGAAGGCAAGACCGAAGGATCTTATTGTTTGTGGAGACGTCTTCTCAGAGATCAGAGAAAAGTCTGATTTTTTTGCAGGTTTAAAGGGATTTATGTCTGAAAGTAAGGATACAAAACTTCTTATAATGGAACCTGTATCAAGGAAAAAGAACAAAGTGTTTCATAAAGAGAGTCTAAATTTTATCAGCGAAAACAATCTTAAGGAAGCATCTCCTTGTGATTATAGGGAAACTTCGCTTTGTGAAAAATGTGATTATTTTGATACCGTCTATTTCCAATCACCGGATAATTGGCTGGAAAAGAATATTGATATTAATCAGGCAGATCTCATTTATAGGATAATTGGATTTGATTTTAAAGGTATAGAAGTTCCTCAAAACACCTTGAATGAAGATACTCAGACAACTATGATATCAAGACTTATGATGCGAGATATATACAGAAAACCTAAACCACCATGGAGATTTAAAGTCTGTGATGGAAGAAATGGATTAAATCATGTGGATATTCTTGTAAATGATATTGATCTTTATAACAGATTAATGAACGAAAACATTGGTGGATATTTTGAGTTTTTTGGAACTATATCAAAAGACAAGAAAAAGAAGAGGAAAAGTAAATATGTTATGGAGATAAAGGATTTCCGTTCATGGAAAAAGTGATCCTGAAAGATTCTCCTTACTATAATAGAGAAGATATATTTGTCAAGGTCAACGAGATTTTTGAAGAGACTGGTTTTTATAAGAATGTTTCTAAAGAAGACAGGATTTTTTTAAAAGTTAATCTTCTGACCGCAGCTTCTCCTGATAAAGCAGTTTGTACAAACCCGGTTTTTGTTGATGCTGTAATAAAAGTGCTTCTTAAAAATGGATATAAAAGACTTGAGTGCGGAGATTCTCCAGGTATAGGTTCTCCTGAAAAGGTGGCTAAGGCTTCTGGTATATATGACATACTCAAACAAAACAATGTTTCTTTTGTTAGTATAGAAAATGAGAAGAGATTCAAGACTCCAAAGGCTCATAGAAGAAAATATATAAATCTTTTTAATGGGATAGATGAGATAGATACTCTTGTGAATCTTCCAAAATTAAAGACTCACTGCCTTATGACCATGACACTTGGGGTGAAAAATCTTTATGGACTTCTTCCTGGAAAAGCTAATAAAGTAGATGGTCATATGAAAGAAAATACAACGGAAAAATTTGCTTTTTATCTAAAGGATATTTTTGAGACCGTATCCTCAAAAGTGAAAGTCTTTACCCTGATTGATGGAATAACAGGTATGGAAGGCGATGGTCCGGGTAACGGTTTACCTGTAAATACCGGAATAGTTGCCGGTTCTTTTGATTCTGAAAGTCTTGATTATTTTCTTTTAAGATGGTGCGGGCTTTCTTTGAATGAGTATCCACTTTTTTTAATAGCAGAAAATAAAGAAGAGATAAAGAACTCAACAGATAAATTGATTGAAAAGTATGGAACTTTTAAAAGGGTAATAAAAAGACCTAAAAAGGGTGATGTAACATTTAATATACCTTTGTTTTTAAGGAAAATATATGAAAGATTTTTTTATTCATATACGAAAATAGATGATAAAAAATGTAAAAGATGTGGTATCTGTAAAAAGTCATGTCCAGTAGATGCAATAAAAATCAGAAAAAAGATTTTTTCTATAGTTAAAAAAAGATGTATAAGATGTTTTTGTTGTCATGAGCTTTGTCCACATGATGCGGTTTTGATCAAACAGACTTTACCTCTTGCGATTTTAAAGAAGTTTGTAAATATATTTCAGCGCATAACTGGTATTTAAGGAGAATGAAATGGAATTATTGCATGAGATAATAGATTTTATTGTGACACATGTGGATAAATTTGGTTATTGGGGAATCATAATAATGATGTTTCTTGAATCTTCATTTTTCCCATTCCCTTCAGAAGTTGTCATGCCTCCGGCAGGCTATCTTGCAAGTATAGGAAATATGAATCTTTTTCTTGTTATATTATCCGGCATTATAGGTAGTATATTGGGAGCACTCTTTAACTATTTTCTTGCAGTTGTTTTTGGAAGAAGACTTTTTCAGGGGGGATTCAGATATTTAGGATTGTCAGATGAGAAGTTTAAAAAAGCTGAGAATTTTTTGATCCGTCATGGAAATATAGGTACCTTTTTGGGTAGATTGCTTCCGGTGATCAGACAGTATATTTCCTTTCCGGCTGGAGTTATAAGGATGAAGCTCAGTTCGTTTTGTCTATTTACGGGAATCGGAAGCGGTATATGGGTATTTGTTCTGACAATGATCGGTTATTTTGTTGGAAAAAATAAAGAGTTGGTGAAAAGATACTTATCATCGGCTACTATGATAACCCTTGTAGTTGCATTAATAATACTTGTGATATATGTCCTATACAATAGAAGAATTGAAAAAAATGTTTAATATATTTATACTATATAGCAGTCATGGATACTAAAGTACTAACAATATTATTTTCGGATATAAAAGGTTTCACAAAACTCACCAGTACAACAAGTCGTGAGAACTTAAGTAATCTTCTTAAACAGCATGAAAATACTCTTAAACCCATTATAGAGAGTTTTGGTGGAAGAGTGATCAAAATGATTGGTGATGCTCTGCTTGCCGTCTTTGATTCACCAACCAATGCCGTTCATTGTGCGATAATGATGCAAATAACCTTAAGAGAGGAAAACGAAAAGAAAAATCCACAGTTTCCTATTCATATCAGGATAGCTATAAACACTGGAGAAGTCGAGCTTAAAGACGGAGACGTTTATGGTGAAGCAGTTAATGTTGCATCAAGACTTGAAAGTATAACAGGTACTGATGAGATCTATTTTACGGATTCTGTTTTTCTATCTATGAACAGAAATGAGGTGGCTACTGAAAAAATAGGTTATAAACAGTTTAAAGGTATACAACATGAGGTCAAGATATATAGAGTAGTTCAGAATAAAGAATCTCAGAAATATAACGAGCTTGTTTTAAAGCTAAGAGCGAGAAAATACAACAAAATCACCAATGATATAAAGGAACAGAAGAATATTGATATTAGGAATAGGAATAAAAAAAGAAAAAATCTTATAGATTCATCAAAAAGAAATAATTCAACAATTTTGAGAAATTCGTTAAATCTTAATGTTATTTTAATAATATTACTGATTTTAATAACAGGTGCAGGAACGTATTTTTTGTTTTTAAGAGAGACTCCGGCAAAGTTGTTTAGTAAATTTCAAATCACATTAGATGAAAAGAACTTTGATAAAGCTGAGATCTTGATAGATAAGCTTTATCATCGTTATCAGAATTCTCCATACACTATCAAAGCAGTTGAGCGACTTGTTGATGAAAGAATTGATGAGCTATTAAATGATAAGGAATTTGAAAGAGCAAACGATCTTCTACGTATTATGAAAAACAAATATCCATTTATTAATAGAGAAAGATGGTTAAAAGAAATTCTTATAGGACAGGCAAATGAATTATATGACTCAGGAGATACGAAGAGAGCGAGTCTAATATATCAGAGACTTCTGATGGATTATAAAGATGATCAGAATATCCTGATGGAATATAATATACGGTTTAAAGATCCTGTAAATAAAGAGATGGATAGCTTAAAAGATCACAATGAAAAAAATGATCTGGAAGCCTCCCCAAAAGAAATATCAAATTATGATAATGATTCTNAACAAAACAAAGATGCTAAAACAAATCAAATTAATGGATTTGATAAGATAAACAAGAATAATATAGGATTATTTGCTTTTTCAGAAGACAAAGAAGAGAGGGTTAAGCAGCTTATAGAATTAAGGAAAAATAATACTTTAGATGAGTTGAATATAATCAGATTTTATTATTATGAACTTATATTTCTTGGGCTTTCAAATGAGAGTAGACTTAAAAAGGCAATTGATGTGATAAAAAAGTTATCAGAAAGAGAAGATTGGGAAAGTTTAAAAGAAGCTGCTGGAATAGATATACCAATAAAAGATATAAAAGCAATTTATTATTATGACGATATTTCAAAAAATATCGCCCTCCTTGTTTCTGAAAAATTCAGAATTAATATATCCGACAATATAAAAAGTTGGTTGTATCAGAAGAATAATAACTCTTTAAGATTAAATTCCTATTATATATATTTAAATATAAATGAAAGCAATATTGATGTTGATTTTTATAAGGACAATCTTATCTCACTTGATCCAAACAATAATACCAGAGCTTTTTTCGATCTTGTTGAAATAAGTATAGATAAGGTGCTTGAATTTATTGAAAAAGATCCAACCAGAGAAAATTTATATAAGAATTGGTTATCAAGGAATAAGCGTGAACTTGAAAACATCAGAAGAAAATATCAATATGATACAAAAGGAATTTTTAAGACTGAATATATAAATAGATTATCATCAATGATAAACAAAGTAGAGCGAGAGGTCGAGAAAAGATAATAAAGTGTTCATATATTAAGAGGTATATTTGAAATATAAATTTATTTTGTTGGTTTTGTTTTTCACTTATCTTTGTCATGCAACACCTTTTGAATTTGCTGTCAAGTATTCTGATATTGATCCACTTGAAGATGAACTTTTTGATCTCATAATAACAAATACTGGACAAAAAAATGAGGCTTCAAATGCAAATTATCTGGGTTATGTTTCGCTGGGGGAGATCGAAGAAAAAGATCGATCATTAGATCACTACAAGATAATTAAAAAAAATCCATCCTGGAACTCATATATAATAGATTATACCGATGTCATTTCGATGCAGGTCAAAAAGAAAAAGATCTTTGAGGTCCTTGAAAAAGATGATTGTGTTTTTATTGATAATATTGATTCCTATTATTACTTTGAAAAGCCACCTTTTAAAACGAGCGCTTTAAATCTGAAAAAGCTTTTTGCTGACATTCGTAAGAAGTATCCTGAAAAGAAAATTATAATTAACAGAGGATTTGAGATAATAGATGAGATCGCAGATTATATTGATGGGTTTCTTTTTGAAAATCTTATTTATATGCATGATTTTAAAGATGATACTCTAAAGAAGAATCCTGAATTTGATAAGATAAAAAAAACTATTCAAAATATAAAGAAAAGACATAAAGATCTCAATATCTATGTTATTGAATATGTATATGATAAAAAAGGCAAGCTTCTCGAATCTTTTCAAGACGATATTTATAAACAACTCGATGTAAAAGTATTTTATTCTGATATTGATCTTAATCATATAAGAAAATATTATTTATCTGATTCAGAGATTTTTTTAACCTTTTATCCTGAAGGGAATTTTTTCGAATCTCCAGTTCATATGTTCTTTCAGACTGTTTTTGAATATTTCGGAAAAAGAATAAGATTTTTTACCAGACCTTCTCAAATAAAATCACCAGAACTCTATAGCGGTATAATAATGTATGATGACGGTTCAACCGGTATTTATGACCAGGATATATTGGATTTTATAAATAAAAACGAATTTAAGAAGAAGATCTTTTGTGGTTATTATGATGATTCCTTGGAGTTATTCAAAAAATTGGATATTTCTCTGTATGGGCAACCAGGAAGATTTGTTAAGACTGATTTTAACGGTTTTGAGATCTCTCCATTTATAATAAATAGTATTTTTTCATTTAAAGACAATAAAACAAAAGATCTTCTTTTTGGAAGACTTCAAAACAATGAATATGTTGGTATAAGTGATGAAAGTACTCTTATTACCGGAAGTCTTCCTGTTGTGAGCACAGGACTAGGTAGAAATGCATGGTTATTTGATCCATTTGAACTATTTTCAAAAATCTTGAGTGATGATCTTCCTGTACCTTCACTGGTGATTGATTCTGGAAATAGAATAGCTTATACGCATATCGATGCGGATGGAATGGATTCAACTACTGATCAAAAGTTGAATCTTGAGATCCTTTCTGAGAAAGTCTGCCAGAGATTTGATGATATACCTTTTTCGGTTTCATTTATTACTTCAATACTAGATGAAAGTGTGAATCCCTTTGCACCAAAAATAATAGATAGTATAAGAAAAGATCTTTACCTTGAAAATATAGAGTTTGCCTCTCATTCATTTTCACATCCTTTTGTTATGAAAGCAAATACGGTTAATCATGAATACGGTCATAATCTAAATATACCTGGATATAATATGGATTTTAACAAAGAACTGAATGGATCTCTTAATATGCTTAGGAGTCTTTTCCCGGAAAAGACTGTAAATAACTATTATTGGACAGGAGATTGTAGACCTCCTGAGGATGTAATAAAGATAGCTGATCAAAACAATATTAGATGTATAAACGGGGGAGACCCTGAATATAGTGGTAAATATTCATCGCTTACCTTTCTTTCACCGTTCACATGTCAGGTAGGTTCTTATACACAGTACTATGCAAACTCACGAAACGAATTTATCGATACAGCTGGATGGAAACAGGATTACCACAGTTTTATATCAAGGATAGATTATTTTAAAAATACTGCCCGAAAAAGATTTTTAAAACCTATCGATGTCTATTATCATTTTTATATTGTAGAGAAAGAAGCTGCTTTAAATGCACTTGTTGAAATATACGAGTATCTTAAAGAGACATCACTTTGTAATATGTTCGCATCCGATTATCTTGATAGAGCTTATTCTTTTCCTGATGTAAGAGTGTTTAGAAGAGCTAATGATTTCCTTGTCTATAATGAGAATATTAAGACTTTAAGGGTAAATAAGGATACTAATATAGATATTAAAAAGTCCAATAATATTATTGGTTTCAGGGATATGTCAGATGGAAGATATTTATTTCTTGGAGACAAAAAATGGACAAAAATTGTCAAATCATACCGGAATATTTTTGAATTATCACTATATAGCAGTAATATACCAATCAAGGATATTAAAATAGATAATGAAGATATACATATTAGAATATCAGAAAATTATGACTTTATAAACCCGGATATAATATTGAAAATAGGTCAAAGAGATAAGAATATCAGAAATATATATATCAATGCAGAAAAAGTTTCCTTTAAGTTCAGGGAGGATGAGATTGAGATCAAATGATGTCCTTGCCATAGCGGTTGTCATACTTTTTATTGTAGCTATTTGGGCTGTCATTCCAGATCAGGAAAAGATCAATGATCAAAAGATCGGCATGAGGATAAAAGAGAAATTAGCACTTGAGAGACCTGATATTATAGATGATATATATAAAGTGCATATTGAAGATTTTTTCAGAAACAAAAATGAGATAAACGCAAAAATAGCAATTTCATATATAGAATCATATATAAGAAAAAACGGGTTTTCAGAATCAGCATATTCTGATATCTCGATGCTCTGGTCATTTATGAAGAAAAGTGATAAAGCGATTGAGTATCTTTTTAAATTGTATAAAGAAGTTCCTAACAATAATTATCTTAATAAGCTTATTGATAATATTCTCTGGAGTAGAGACCCGCTTCAATATAGTCAAATACTCAAAGAGATAATTCCAAAGATAACTGACCCACTTGTATTTCAGAGACTGGAAAGTGTCCTCGAAAATAATAAAGAGCTTAATCTTATAGCAACCTTTAGATATTGTGAACTTTTCCCAAAAGAGGCTCTTGCAACTGCTGAAAGATTCATAGATGATTCTCAGTTTGAAGAGGCAAAAAGATTATTTTATATTTTAAGACCTGATCAGAAAAGATATATTGAAAGAAAGATTTTTTTTAGAAACGGAGAATATAAAAAGGTAATTAGTATGTTTCAGACCGATACTCCTTTCAATGATCAGGATATAATGAATTATCTGTTTTGCTTATATTATCAGAAAGATTTTAATGTTTTTTTAAAAGAATCATCTGTTTTTATGGAAAATATTGATTCTGAGGAACTTTTGTATGATATTCTTGAAATAAGTGAACTTATTGAGCCGAAGCTTTTTCTTAAGTCAGCTGAAAAGATAATGAAAACTTTTCCAAAGAATAAGAGTGTTATGCAGTATAGAATATATCAGTTTTATTACAGAATGGGTGATGAAGAAAAGGCTTTAAACTCACTTCGTGATTTCGGCGCGAGTTCAACAGATATTTTAAATGTACTTCTTTCAATGGATCTTAACGGTATAGAGAAGGATATTCTTATAAGTGCTATAAACTCTCTTGATACAGATAATATATATAAGCTTCTGATGCAACACAAAAAACTGATAAAGGAATTAGAACTCTCTCGCTTAAAACTCAAAGGAGAGTTTAAACCGGAGATACTATATTTATATGGTGAAAAATCAGAGTCTGCAAAACTTTTTGAAGAATATGGTAATTATTTAAGAGCTTTCGATGTATATATTGAACTTGGCAAGAATCAGGAAGCTATAGATATATTACTAAAAAAACAATCCCTTTTTGATAAGGATCAGATAGATCTTTTATTATCGCGAGTAGAAGATGAATTTTTCTTAAAATTATTTAAATCAATAAAAAATAAAGGTTTTTATAGTTACAATCGATTTTTATCACTGACACGTGATAAAGAGCCAACAATATATAAGAAGACTCTTAATAGTATAATGGATATTAAAGATGACAAAAGATATGAACTTCTTTTTATGAGAGAAAAAAAGCAATATCCTGGAGTAATAAAAAGATCAAAAGCACTTATTTCTGAAGCGATTCAAAAGGCTGATACCGATGAGATTGAACTTGATTATTATATAGATTCTCTTTTTACATCCTATATTTCACTTGGAAGATTCAAAGAAGCTGTTGATGTCCTTTCAAAATACAATGATATCATTAGTGATGATTCTCGTAATTATTTCAGATTCTCTTATTCAATGGCTACAAAAAATTATAAAGATGCCTTAGCATACATGAAAAAAAGTAATATTCCTTATCATTACTATGATGAGATGGTCGTTTATATTGAGAATAACATGCCTGAAAAAGCATATAAGATCATAAGTAATAAATATTTACAGGAAAAGAATAAAAAAATCTTAAGACAATATTGGGGGTATTTTTCAGGAAGAGAAAGTGGTATTTTCTTAACGATACCTTCAAGACAAAACGGAATAAGATCCTTTTCTATATCAAATCATGATTTTTATAGAAATATTCTAATAGATATTGTTAATTTGAGAGGAGATGATGTTGCATTGTCATCATTTTCGAGAGACCTTATAATGCTTACCTATCAAAAGGATGATAAAAAATATTTTCTTTCATCGAAGAATGATGATATATCAATTGGAGCTTCGTATACTTATAGATTTGGAAATGGAGAGTTAGAATTTTATATAGGCGATATTGGAAAAGGTTCAAATCTATCTAAGGCTGCATTTAAAAACAATAACGGGATAAGATATTTAAGAGAATTAAAGGTCGATTCTGATGAATACTCAACGCTTTCATTCAGTTATGAAGATAGTAGTTCTTTAGGCGAAAGATACCTGATCTCAGCATATTATGAGAAGCTTAGAAAGGAAGGTCTTTTTAATTATCTGTCTGTAGATATTGATAAGTTTGATTATGATATTGATGAAAGTGATTTTGATGATTTAAGTATATTAAATACTCTGGCATTAAGAGAATATATTAGAAACTCAGTACTTGATGAATCCGTTGTATTAAACTTTGGAATTAGAAGAGAATCTTATTTTAAAAGTGGATTTTTTAGATTGAGTATGGGGCTTTATTATGATATTTTGAACAATGTAGGCGGTCCTTCAATAACACTTGATTATTTAAGAAAGGATAGATTTTTTATTAAACTATCAGGTGGATACTCTTCAGAAGGAGAAAAGGTGATTGATTTAAAGGTAGGAAAAAGATATGAATAAGTTCTTCTTAAGAAATATCTCGGTGTATTTTTTTGTTTATATCGTGCTTTTTGTTCTTTTATTAGCTTATAATCTTAAGACAGGTTCGATAATGGACATGACTTTGTTCTTTTTTCTTCCTTCTTTGTTTGTCGCTGTAAAATACGGTTCGATCTTTTCGATTTACCTTGTATTTCTTTCATGTATCACAAGTGGAGTATATTTTAGATATATTAACGGTGTCATGCCAGATTTCTATACCTATTCTGAGATGTTTTTCCTATCTTTTCTTGTCATACTTATAGGAGATATATCAGGACTTAATATTCATGGAAGATGGAAGGCAGAAGGCAGATTAAACGAGACACAGGCAAAGTATAAAGAACTTACAGAGAATTATTTCATCCTAAATAGAGCCTATGAGGAACTAACAAGAAAGATGCTTATAATAAACGCCCGTGTTGATAGTATTTTCAATGATTTTAAACTTTTAAAGCAATGCGATATAGATACTCTTTTTTCAGAGATCCTTCTTTTTTTTAACAGACATAACTATGTAAATGAAAGTATTATTTTTTTAAAAAAGGAAGGAAAGTATATACTTGTATCATCTCATGGAGTAAAAGGTCTTGTTGAAAAAAAACTTGAGGTAATTAATAGTAAACTGTTCAATATGACAATTGAAAATAAAGCTCCTGTAAGTATTAAAGAACTTCTCGATATAGATTATGAAAGTATTGAAAAAAACGATCCTGTATTGTGTGTCCCGTTTGTTCATGGAGATGATGTGATAGGAGTTATGGTAATCTATAGTATATCCTTTGTCTATTTAAACTCATATAATCTCTCTCTTATTGATATGATGTGTGATCTACTGGGAGATCTTATATATGAAAAAGTCTATCTTCCAAAATCAGGAGATAATAATTATTTTTATAAGGATATTGGGGTATACTCGGGAAGCTTCTTCTATGAAAGATTAAATACTTATTCAAATAATATAAAGAAATTTCCAGGATATGTCTTTTCCGTGCTTTTTATATATTCGAAAGATAAGAAATTTGATATTGATAAATTAAAGATCCTGAAGGAAGTGCTTTTTTCAACTGATTTTGTGGCAGTTCTTGACGATGACGCAATGCTACTTGGTATGTGTTTAAACCTTATGCCAGAGAATACGTTTGATATTTTCAGGGAAAAATTAAGACATGCATTGAAAAAAGCTGGTTTTGAAGAAGCTGATTTTAATATGAGATTTTTTACATATCATAATACTCTAGATGATGTAAAGATACCTTTGCCGGGAGAGATATTAGATGATTTTAACTCTGAAGATACACATACTGATTGAGATCCTGACATTAATAATATCTTTGTTTATAATTAAGGAAAAGAAATCTCTTTTTCTTCTTATACTACCTGGTGCTTTTATTTTTTTTAGTTCTCCCTTTCTTTTATATGTTCTGAAGATATCAGAAAAAGATCGAGAAATAATAGATACTCATGATAAGTATGAACTTTTAGAACTTATAGAGCCAAGACCTGAACCGTATTTTGATAAAAAAGTCCTTGCTGATAGTGAGACTCTTTTTTATTCATTTAGAGAAAGGATAATACCAGAAAACCATGCTCTCTATTTCATTAAAAATATGACAAAGAAGTATGACAGTGAGGTAGTAATACTTTCTTGTGCTGCTCTTATGCATAAGGAACAGGAACTTTTGTGGAAAATATATAAAGAACAGGAAGCTATTGATAAGGAAAAAAATGTAGAAAATATAATAAACCTATGCAGTGCTTATTATAACTATTGTTATTTCGGTTATGCCAATGATAAATTAAGAAATCAGTTCTCAAATACTGCTATTAATATAATAGAAAGCTTATGTCCTATAAACTCTCAGGCTCATTATGAGATTAATTTTATTGCCGGTAAGTTTTACCTGCTTTTAGAAAAGTTTGATATGGCACATGAAGCTTTTTCAAATGTATTAAAATGTGACGTTACTAACTCATCGCTTGTATCTTATCTTGCTGAAATAAATTTTTATAATGGGAATCTTCGAGATATGAAAGATATCCTTAAGTGGTTGTCGATGGAAGACAGTGTAAATGAAAATATTAGAGAGGTCATAGAGTATTGGAATGGTTAAAAAGACAGATGTATGTCTGATAAGTGAAGGTTCATATCCATATATAAGAGGTGGTGTAGCTGACTGGATAGAGAAGATAATCCAGAGTATGCCAGAGTTTGATTTTTCACTTTTTTTTATAGGAAGTACAAGAAGACAGAATCAAAAGATCAAATATGATTTTCCTGAAAATCTCAAGGAATATAAAGAGATCTTTATTTTTGATGAGTTCAAACATTCCGATAGTTTTTTCAACAACAATCTAATAAAACGTATTGATAAAATCATATGTCAGATAATAGAAAACGGGAAAGCTGATGAGAAAGATCTTTCTTATCTAATCAGGTGTTTTATAAAAAACAGAAAATGTATAAAAAGTCTGATCGTGGATAGGAGATTTTTTAGATTGATTGAAAAATATGCAGAAAGGTTTGCACCGGAAAAGTCGTTTATAGATCTTTACTGGAATCTTGTATTCATACTGGAAGCATTACTTTCTTTAATATATGGCGCGATCGATATACCTAAAGCAAGAATATATCATAGTGTATCAACCGGATATGCGGGTATGGCAGGAGTGATAGCAAAGATAATGAACAAGAGTGATCTTATGCTTACGGAACACGGTATTTACACAAGAGAAAGAAAGATCGATATCAATCAGACTAATTGGATATATCAGGACAAGATAAAAAGTGTCTTTGATATAAAAGATGCTATGTTCTTTAAAAGATTATGGGTTAGTTTTTTTAGTGTACTGAGCCGTGTTATATACGATTCAAGTGACGGTATATACAGTATCACAAATTACAATTCTATTATACAAAGACAGGAAGGCGCATCGGAAGAAAAATTAGAGGTTATTCCCAACGGTATAGATATAGAGCCGTTTAAAGAATGCAGAAGGGAAAGGACAAAGATAAAAAAAGTAGCTTTAATAGGAAGAGTAGTACAGGTAAAGGATATTATGACTTTTATTAAAGCAGCATTTATTGTTGGTAGTTATTATAAAGATATAGAGTTTGAGGTTCTAGGTCCATATGAAGAGGATACGGAGTATTTTGAAATATGTGATAGATTTAATAATACCCTCGGGTTTCAGGATAGATTAAAATTTCTGGGAAGAGTCGATCTTAAAAGCAATCTTAAGGAGATAGATCTGGTCGTATTAACCAGTATCTCAGAAGGGCTACCACTTGTGATATTAGAAGCTTTTGCAGCAGGTATACCAGTTGTTTCTACAAATATAGGAGGTTGTCCTGAACTCATTCATGGTAATCCTCTATGGAAAGAAGATATTGCAATAGGAGATGCTGGTGTGATATGCAGGGTAATGGATGTGAATGGAATTGCAAAAGCTATCGAAAACCTTATACATGATAATTTAATCTATATAAAATATTCAAAAGCAGCAATCAAGAGAGTAGAAAAGTTTTATTCTTTGAAAACAGTAAGTGATCAGTATAAAGGAGAATATCAGAAATGGCTGGTATAGGTTTTGAGTTAAGGAAGATACTCAAGGAAGATACATATTCGTCATATGTTAAGAGTTTCTTTTCTTCTCTTGTTTTTATAAGTGGACCGTGGATAGTTACTATAATCAGTTTTCTTTTTCTTTACGCAGCTATAAAAAACGATTATCTGAAATATTTCGTCATGTTTACTCATATAATGGCATATGCTTTGATAATAACCTCACCAGTTCAGGCTTCAGTGACAAGATATATTTCTGATCTTGAATTTAGCAAAAAGGAAAAGGAAATATTTCCAGTGCTTACTGGAGTTGTTGTCTTAAGTGCATTTATTGGGGTTATACTCTCAAGTATTATTGTCTATTTTTCTGGAATCGGCAAAGAATTATCGTTTTTTGTATTTGCTTTTATTGTATCAAACACTATTTTCTGGCCTTTATCAGCTTTTACTTCACTTTTAAAAGACTACAAGAAGCTGACTTTTGTATTTTTTATGTTGATGCTATTGTCCACCGTGTTCATTTATTTTTCGTTTGATATTTTGGGCGGAAATTCTATTTTCTTTTTCTATTCATTATCATATTTTTTAATCGAATTTTATATAATATTATCAGTCTTCAAAGAGTATAATTCAACTGAAAACATAAGTTTTAGATTTCTTCCTAACATAGTTAGAAGCCCTATGATATGGATACCTGGAGTGTTTTATATTATGGGTATGTGGGTTGATAAATTTGTATTTTGGTTTTTTTCACCAAAAAGTCTTAGTTTTTATAATATATTTAGATACAATTCGGAATACGATATAAACTTTTTTCTTGCAAGTGTATTTGTTATTCCTACCTTATCAATAATAACCATCAAATCAGAGACATCTCTTGCAACATCTTTTTCTGAATTTACAAAAAATCTTGTTATGAAAAAAGGAATAAGAGACCTTAGGATCTCAATCAGAAATATAGAAAATGATGTAAGAGATGGTGTTGGAATAATCTTAAAGTATCATGGAATGCTTGCTATAGGACTTATATTTTTTTCAGAGTATCTTTTCCGATTTATAGAAAATATACATGTGTTTAAAATCCTCACTATTGGTATTTTATTGCAGGCTTTATTTATCTTTCAGGTAATGGTTTTATATTATCTTGATTCAAGGAAAAGACTTCTAATTGTAAATTCTTTACTTTTCTTTACAAATGGCATACTTTCTTATTTTACGATTTCGCATCCAAGTTATTATGGTACTGGTTTTTCCTTATCACTTATACTTGTCAATCTAATAGCGTATTATTTTGTAAGAGAAGATGTGAAAGATCTTAATTTTCTTATGTTTGAAAGAGAATTGAAAAGATGATCTAACGAAGTTCGATCATATAAGGCCTGAGTTTTGATCTCAGAAAACTTATGACTAATATAACAGACATAACAAATGCCAGAGTCCCATAGCTCCATTGATTAAGCACAAGACTTAATGATATACCTGCTGCAGGAGGATGTTCTGTATCTGTTATCACCATTATGAAAATAGTTAAAAAGACAGTAAGACTTCCAAAAAAAGCAAATGAACTGGATGGTCCTCCAAATAGTGTTATTACCCATGGGATCTTTGCAAAATGAGAGGAGAATACTCCCACTAACATCCCGACACTTGTTCCGCCTATTAATCTTCTTGGATCAGCAGAATAGGAATGCGGCCTGGTCCATACAATAAAAGAGGTTGCTGCAAGAGTAGATATTATACCAGTGTGTGTCAGAACATCAAGAAAAACTAGAACTACAAGCATTGTAAGCATACCAATAAGTGATTGGAATATATACTTTTGTGGATGTTTCAATGCCTTAAGATCAATAATCTTTTCAATAAATCTCATAAAATAAATCTATCACATTTGAGCTGAAATGTTCAAATGTTTATTGAGATAAAGCCTTAATATTTAACTCCAGTATTATATTTCTTTACAAAAATACAATGAAAAACTATAATATAGTGAATGGAGGAGTTATGTTAATAAAAAAAAGACATGATATAAAATGTCCTTCCTGTGGAAAGATATTTGAAAGAGAATTATGGAACATAGTTGATAAAAGAGTCTCACCTGAGGTAGTGAAACAGATAATGGATGGCGAATTTAATAATATAGTATGTAATAGTTGTAATACAAAGTTTCATTGCGAAGTCCCGTTTTTGTATCAGGATCTCGAAAGAAAGCTTATTGTTACCGTGCTTCCTGAAACTATGAGAGAAGGTGGAGAAGAACTTAAGAAGAAACTAATAGATGCTCAGAAGATTTCAGGTCTGTCAGAAGATATAAACAGACAGGTATTTTTTGGAATAAATACTTTTGTAAGATTTTTAGATCAGATAGAAAACGAATCGGAGGAAATATGATCAAGATAATCGATGTTATTCACTCAGATGGTAAGAGAGAGAAGTTTGATATTTTAATCACTGAGAAAGTTTTATGGGCTGTTATTAAACAGATAAGGGGATTTAATAGAGAAAAATTTAAAAACGATGTCATGAATCATATTATTAGAAAGTATGAGGATTTCCCATTTCAGGAAATAACTACAAGACAGATGAATGAGCTTATAATAGATGCACTAGAGGAAGGTCATCATGATGCAACGTTAGAAGCATATCTGGTCTTTACTGCTCAGAAAGCTCTTATTAAAAGTAGAAGACTTAATGCATGGGCAAATATCGGAGTGCCATATCCTGTAATATTTGATACTTCGGTCATGTGTGGACTTAACAGGTGTCTTACCTTAAAGGATCTGGCTGAGATTGGAAAAGATCCTAAAAAGATCGAAAATCTGATGCAGACGTTTGATAAATATTATAAGATGCAGATACTTATGGCTGCACATAAAGTGGCTGAAAGAATAAAGGAAGGTGCAAGAGTAATAATAATAGCGGGTCCTTCATCGTCTAATAAGACATCAACTACTTTATGGATACAGAAACTTTTGAGAGAACAACATGGAATAGACCTTAATATATATCCTCTACATGTTGATGATTATTTTAAAAACAAGGAACAGTTTCCAATAGATCAGTTTGGTGATCCTGATTATGAATCGCCACAGGCTCTAAAGATACCTCTTATTGATCAACATATTAATGATCTGATTAACGGAAGAGAGATAGAGAAACCACTTTATGATTTTAGTACATCAAGTCAAAATGGCACTGAAAAAGTTAGTATACCGAGTGATTCTATTGTTCTGATCGATTGTCTTCATGGTCTTACACCTGAAATCACAAGAAGCACACCTGAGGAAAAGATAATAAAAGTATACATAGAATGTATGCCTATACTTCTTTGGGGAGATCAGTATGAAAGTCCTGCAGATTTTAGAAACCTCTTTACAAGATGGACTGACTGGAGAATAATGAGAAGATCTGTCAGAGATGATCAATCCAGAGGTACTACACCGTATCAGACATTTGGTCATTGGCATTATGTTAGAAAATGGGAATTACGTTCACTTATTCCATACCTTATTGATGTAGATATAACTATAAACTCTTATAATCCTGTTGAGATATTCTTCTTCAGGAATTATTTATGGGATTATATGGATGATATAATCGATGGACTTAAAAAAGAAGGAAGAGAAGATGGATCAAAAAGAGCCGAAAGGGTCAAAAAGATGCTTGAAGATATACCTGCTTTTGGCGATACTTCTATAATTCCGACAGACAGTCCAATGCTTGAGTTTATTGCACCAAGCAAACAGGTTATAAAATAATTTAGATGACGACTTATAACAAAAAGATCGAGACTCTTTTACGAAGTGATAAAAAAGGGAGACTTTCTCATGCTTATCTCTTTTCATCGGGCAGTTTTGGTGCTCAGGAAATAGCGGCCAGAGATCTTGCGAGATCTATTCTTTGTTCTAATAAAGGAAAAGATGATCGAGCATGTCTAAAATGTGATAGTTGTAACCTTGCATTAAAAGGAAATCATCCCGATCTTCATGTTATCTCTCCTGAAGAGGGTTCAAATAATATTTCTGTTGATATGATAAGGTCAGATCTGATTGAAAAAGCTGTTAAAAGACCTTATTATTCCGGTCGTTCTGTTTTTCTGGTTTCAAAAGCACATTCTATGAGTGTGGAGGCTTCAAATGCACTTTTAAAAGTTCTTGAGGAACCACCTGAATATGTAATAATTCTTCTCACGACCAGATCAGAACAACTCATGCTTGACACGGTGTTAAGTAGAGTTGTAAGAGTTAATCTTCAGTCACCGGATGTAAATGAGATAGTAGTTCCAGGTGAGCTTTCTATTGATGAGAAAAAACTATTACTTGAAAGATCATTATATCTTACTCAGATATATTCTGAATTTATCGAGCATGCTTATGAGAATATTTCAGATATCATACTCTGCTGGAACCCATCTGAAGATGAATTAGTAAATTTTTTTAGAGAAGAGATGCATAAAAAAGATATTAGCAGACACGAAATAATGTTTCTTAGAGCATGGATAACAAAATGGTTTGGTGATAGTCTTTTAAATCCTGGAAATAAAAAAGATAAAAAAATTGCTGACATGTTTTTTTATATTGATATTTTTAAAGCTCAGAATAAGAAAATACCTTATAAAAAAGACCTGTTTGATCTAATGGTCAAATATTTTTCGGCTCGCTTGAGAAATGAGGATGATTGGTTTATAATTGAAAAAATCTACTCGGCACTGGGTTTATTTAAAGAATTTGAACAATATGATACTATCAATATAGAAGCTTTGCTAATGTTGCTTCTGCAAAAGCTTTCCTTAAAAAAAGGGTAGCATTATTGGAGGAATCCATTTTATGAATGAAAAATGTGAACACAAATGTAGTGGTAACAATATAGGACTTAAAATAAGAAATGCTCCGGAAGTATATAATCTTAAAAATGAATGGGAATTCAAACCCGGGGACATAATATCTGTCAAGACTGAAAGAGGAGTCGAAGCTGCAACTGTAATACCTAGTTGTTCTGTAAATTATAGTGAGATAGGTAAACAGGATTCTTTTTTAAAAAAGATCAAGACAAGACTTTCAGATGAAGAGCTTGAAAAGTTCAACAAAAATCTCGAGAATGAGAAGATAGCTTTAGAGACTTTCCGGGAAAAAGTACAAAAGCATGAACTGCCAATGAAAGTCATAGAAGTATATTACATGCTTGATAGGTCAAGGATAATGTTCTATTATTATGCCGAAAACAAAGTCGATTTCAGAAAGTTGGTAAGAGAACTAGCTGGTATATACAGGACAAGGATCGAGATGCGACAGGTAGGAATAAGAGATGAAGCTAAGATCCGAGGTGGACTTGGACCATGTGGTCTTATAACATGCTGTAAAAGGTTTCTTTATGATTTTTCATCTATTTCAATGAAAATGGCAAAAGATCAGGAAATAATGCTTAATCCATCCAAAATATCAGGTATATGTGGCAGATTGATGTGCTGTCTTAAATATGAACAGAAGAATTATGTCGATTCAAAAGAAGGAGAACCCTCTCTTGGTATGATAGTTCAGGTAAAAGATAGGACAGGAAAGATAACGACATTGAATAAGAATAAGAAAACTGTCATGGTAGAGTTTGATGATGGTGATTTCAAAGAGTTTTCAATAGAATTTCTTGAAAAAAACAATTGTTTTATTGATGTAGAGACAGAGGATGATAAGAAAGGAGAGGGAAAGAAGTGAGAAAAATAGGCCTGATAGCAGGTAGCGGAAGATTCCCTTTACTACTATCTAAAGAGATAAAAAATAAAGGTTGTGAGTTGATTGTAGTAGCAATTAAAGGTGCTGCTGATGGTGATGTTGAAAAGAATTCTGATTCATTTCATTGGGTTGAGCTTGGGATGATGCAGGATATGATAGATATATTTAAGGAAAATGAAGTCAATGAGATAATGATGGTTGGAAAGGTAAACAAGACTATACTTTACACCAACTCCTCTTTTGATAATAGAGTCAAAGGTATGCTTGAGACTCTTGACGAGAAAAACGATGATAGGTTACTTGCCAGTATTGCACAGGAGTTTCATAAAGAAGGAATAAACCTTATAGATCCAATGGAATTTTTGAGACCATTTTTCCCGAAGGCTGGTGTTTTGACAAGTAAGAAGCCAGATGAAAATGTTAAAGCTGATATAGATTTTGGATTTACTATGGCTAAAAGACTTTCGGATATGGATATTGGTCAGGTAGTAGTAGTAAAGAATCAGATAGTTCTGGCAGTCGAGGCTATGGAAGGAACTGATAAGGCGATTCCTAGAGGAGCTATGCTTGGTAAGGGTGATGTTATAGTCGCAAAGGTCTCAAGACCAAAACAGGATATGAGATTTGATATACCCGTAGTAGGACTTACAACTATTGATACATTAATAAAATCAAAAGCAAGCGCTCTTGTCATTGATCAGAATACAATAATACTTGATATGGAAGAAGTGATAAAAAAAGCTGATGATAACAATATAACGATATTTGTTAAATCCACAGGAAGAAAGATATCCAGAATATTTATTTCAACAGGTGAACTGTCGGGTGATCTCCATGCTTCCCATGTGATATCAAAGATCAGGATGGTAAATCCGTCAGTAGTCATTGATGGTATTGGCGGAAAATATATGGCTAGACACAACGTAAACCTTATAGAAAATGTATCCAATCTTTCAGAGATGGGTTTTGTTGAGGTCAGTAAGAGTATAATGAAATATAAAAAACTTTTTGAAAGAGTCAGAAAGTATCTTCTTGAAAACAGACCTGAAAAGGTCGTACTCCTTGATGCTTCAGGTATGAACTTTAGAATTGGAAAGATCGCTAAAGAACTCGGGATAGAGGTGATATACTATATACCTCCAAAGGTCTGGGTCTGGAAAGGTCAGGGTAGGATCAAGAAGATGAAAGAGATATGTGATAAAGTTATATGTCTTTTTGATTTTGAGAATGAGATCTTTGAAAGTAATGAGATGGAAGTATCCTATTTTGGAAATCCTCTTGTAGAGATAGTCAAAGAGGAGAAAAAGAAAGAACAGTTCCTGATGGAAAATCCTGAAATACAGGATGGCGATAAGGTTATATTACTCTTACCTGGCTCCAGAAATCAGGAGATAAAATATCTTCTTCATAACATACTCAGATCTGCTTCAAATCTCCACAAAAAAGATCCATCGTTGAAATTTGTAATGTTAAAAGCACAGGATGTCAAGCTTGATATAGATACATCAGAACTTGATTTTCCACTTATAGTGAAAGAAAAAGATTCGTATTGCTGGTATAGATTTGCTACTTTTGGAATAGTAGCTTCCGGAACGGCAACACTTGAAGCTGCAATTTCGAATCTTCCTATGGTAATAGTATATAGAGTTAATTTCCTTACCTATTGGATAGCAAGAGTGATGCTTGATATAAACTATGTCGGTCTTCCTAACATAATCGCTAACGAAGAGGTGGTACCCGAATTTATACAGGGAGATTTTAAACCGGAAAAGATAGCTGAGTTTATCTATGATACTATTACTGATGAGAATAAATATAATGTTATCAAGGATAAACTTGAAAAAGTCGTGATGAAGATACAAAATGAGAATATACTGGATAATATAGCCGGCAAGATACTCGAATAGATATAGTATTGGTTTTAGTTCTTAAAACCGAAAAAGGAAGTTTGATGAATACAAAGAAAAAATCGACAAGCAGGATTATGCTGGATTATCTTTTCAGATTTAAATTTTACATTTTCCTTGCTGTTTTGGCATCGATTCCCGTATCTATTATTAGTGCTTCCCCTGCCTACATAGTTCAAAAACTTCTAGATAAAGTACTTATTGCAGGGAATAATAATTATCTTTTAATAATAGTTGTTGGTCTTCCTATTCTTTTTCTTCTAAAAGGGATCTTTTATTTTATTCAGAATTATCTTATGGCCTATGTGGGACAAAAACTCATCATAAGTATTAGATATGATGTTTTTTCACATCTGCAGAAGGTATCTTTGTCCTTCTTTTCAAAAAAGACAACCGGCCAACTGATATCCAGGATGACAAATGATGTAAACATGGTTCAAGCAATGGTAAAAGGTTCTATGACTATACTAAACGATATTATAAGTCTTATATGTCTTTTTGGATATATATTTTATTTACATTGGAAACTCACACTTCTGGTATTTGTTGTGCTTCCTTTCATCGGAGGTATTGTGAGAAAGTTCAGCAAGAAGATAAGAAGAGTCGGACATGATATGCAGGAAAAGATGGCCGATGTAACTTCCGTCATGCACGAAGCAATATCGGGAGTTCAGATAACAAGAGCTTTCACAATGGAAGAACATGAGATAGAAAGGTTTCATAACAAGGATAGAGAGAGCATGAAGGCGCAACTTAGAGGAGTTAGAGTACAGTCAACAGTACTTCCGGTAGTAGAGTTTATGAACACTATGGGACTTGCTATTGTGATGTTCTATGGTGGACAGATAGTCATAAATGGAGAGCTCACCACTGGACAATTAATAGGATTTCTTGCAGGCCTTGGTATGACTTTTTCACCAATCAAAAGACTTACAAATATAAACAGTGTGATTCAACAATCTCTTGCTGCAGCAGACAGGATCTTTTCTCTTATGGATGAGGATATTGAAGAAGGAGAGGAAGATAAGAATATTGAGATAGATGATTTAAAAGGTAGTGTAGAGTTTGAAGATGTATTTTTTTCTTATGATGATAAGTATGATGTGATCAGAGGACTTGATTTAAAGGTAAGACCTGGTGAAATAGTGGCTTTTGTCGGACCATCAGGTGGCGGAAAATCAACTATTGTGAGTCTAATACCAAGATTTTACACACCATATAAAGGTGAGATCAGAGTTGATGGGAAAAATATCAATGATATAAATATAAAGAGTCTCAGGAAACATATGGCGATAGTACCTCAGGATACTATACTTTTTACTGGTACTATTAAAGAAAATATTTCATACGGAAATCCTGAAGCAACTGATGAAGAGATAATAGAAGCTGCAAAGATGGCTAATGCTCATAACTTCATCTCAGATTTCAGAAAGGGTTATGAGACACAGGTTGGAGAAAGAGGAGCAATGCTATCAGGAGGTCAGAAACAGAGGATTGCTATTGCAAGAGCACTTCTTAGGAATGCCAAGATACTTATACTTGATGAAGCTACAAGCGCTTTAGATTCGGAATCAGAGGCTCTTGTTCAGGATGCACTGGAGAATCTTATGGAGGAAAAGACAACATTTGTTATTGCTCATAGATTATCTACAATCAGAAAAGCGGATAAGATTTGTGTTATTGATGATGGAAGAATAGTTCAGCTTGGTACTCATGATCAGCTTATGGAAAAAGGTGGCGAGTACAGACAGATCTATAATGCGCAATTTTATTTTCTTGATGAAGCTTCAGGAGAATAGTAATGAAAACTTTTCTTATGTTAAACCTGTTCAGGTTAATAACATGGCTTTTATGGAAAACCGTTCGTTTGGAAGTAATAGGAAGAGACTTTAGAGACGATCTTATAACATCTAAAAAGAGTTTTATCCTTTGTTTCTGGCATGGAGAACAGTTTGCCTTGACAAGATATATGAGCGATGCAGGACTTTTTATTCTAACATCGTTATCTAAAGATGGAGAACTGCAGACCAGATTTTTAAACGGTTTAGGTTATAGATGTGTAAGAGGATCCAGTTCTCGTGGTGGTATGAAAGCACTCTTAAAACTTATAAAGCTTACAAAACAATACGATTATTCACCTGTTGCTATGGCAGTTGATGGACCAAGAGGTCCTATTTATAAACCAAAGGAAGGTTTTATTCTTCTTGCTAAAAAAACGGGAATGCCATTTTTACCCGTTCGTGTTAAATATCATAATGGACATACATTTTCTAAAGCCTGGGATAAATATCAGATACCCAAACCTTTTTCTAAGGTCAGTATTATTTTTTCTGAAAGCTATGTACCTTCAGATAATATGAATAATGAAGATATAATTAATGATTTTAATATCAGGATGGAAAAACTTGGAGAAGAAGTAGATATTTCCTAAAGTGTAAGACTAAAGAACACGATAGAAGCCGATAAGATGAGATGTTTCGAAAATTCTTTTAGTCGTGAAGTCTATATGTCGGAACTTTAATAAACGTGACTTGTTTACTTTTTAAATTACGAGTATCATAATACAAATTGAAATAAAGTTATAAGAGGGGAAGACTATGACAAAATTCATTTTCGTAACAGGTGGAGTTGTATCCTCACTGGGAAAAGGTATCACAGCGGCATCACTTGGTAGATTGTTAAAGGCAAGAGGCTTAAAGACAACCATACTCAAACTTGACCCATACATAAATATTGATCCGGGAACAATGTCTCCTTTTCAACATGGTGAAGTCTTTGTGACTGAAGATGGAGCTGAGACTGATCTTGATCTTGGACATTATGAACGATTTATTGATGAAAGTCTTTCTAAAAGAAATAATATTACGTCCGGCCAGGTATATTGGGAAGTAATAAAAAAAGAGAGAAAAGGCGATTATCTAGGTGCAACAATACAGGTTATCCCTCATGTGACAAACAAGATAAAAAGTAAGATAAAGGCAGCAGCAGCTTCACAGGATGCCGAAGTAGCACTTGTTGAGATAGGTGGAACAGTAGGTGATATTGAATCATTGCCTTTTCTTGAAGCTATCAGACAGTTTAAGATAGATGTGGGAGAGGAAAATGTCATGTATATACATGTGACATTAGTGCCATATCTGGGTGCTGCAAAGGAAATGAAGACAAAACCAACGCAACATTCTGTCAAAGAATTAAGAAGTATAGGTATACAACCTGATGTAATAGTTGCAAGATGTGAGACAAAGCTTCCTGATGAACTCAGAAAGAAGATCTCTCTTTTTTGTAATGTTGATGAAGAAGCAGTCATAGAAGGAAGAGATTGTGATAATATCTATGAGATCCCATTGATATACGAAGAGGATGGGTTTGGAGAACTTGTCATTAAGAGACTGGGTCTTAAATGTGGAAAACCTGACCTTGAAGAATGGAAATTGTTGGTTGATAAGATAAGAGAAAAGAAAAAGAAAAAGGTGAAAATAGCTTTTATAGGAAAATATGTAGAACTTAGAGATGCCTATATCAGTGTTTATGAATCCTTATTTCATGCAGGTATAGATAATAAATGTGAAGTAGAGATAAAGATAATATCTTCAGATGATGAAAAAGATATTGCAAATCATCTTAAGAAAGTAGACGGCATTCTTATTCCAGGTGGATTTGGTGGAAGAGGTATCGAAGGAAAGATATCTGCTATAAGATATGCAAGAGAGAATAATATACCTTTCCTTGGACTTTGTCTTGGAATGCAATGTGCTGTTATCGAGTTTGCCAGAAACGTTCTTGGACTAAAAACAGCAAATTCTTTTGAATTTGATCAAAAATCTCCAGATAGCGTTATAGATATCCTGCCGGAACAGAAAGAAGTCGAGGATTATGGTGGAACGATGAGACTCGGAAACTATCCTTGTAAACTAAAGACAGGAACTCTTGCAAATGATTTATATGCGAGTGAACTCGTGTTTGAAAGACATCGACATAGATATGAGTTTAATAATGATTATCGTGAAAATTTTATGGAAAAAGGAATGATCTTTAGCGGAACTTCTCCTGATGGAAGACTTGTAGAGATAGTAGAGATACCTAAGCATAACTTTTTCCTTGCAGTTCAATTTCATCCTGAATTTTTATCAAGACCAAATAGACCACATCCTCTTTTCAGAGGTTTTATTGCAGCTTGTATGAAAAATAAAAAGTAAAGGAAGAGTTGATGCTTAACCTGGAAAAAGTTGTCTTTATATCCGACGATCTTACTGGAGCAGGGGATCTGGCTACAATGCTCTCTAATAGATCAGAAGATATATTCATTTACTCGACCCCTAGGGAAACGCGGAAAAAGTGGTTAATATATGATACTGAGACTAGAAATCTTTCCAAGGCTGAGACTATAAGAAAATTAAGACAGTTTAAAAAAATATCTGATAAACAAATTATTATAAAGAAAATCGACTCTACTTTAAGAGGGAATATTAAAGTGGAAAGCGAATTGTTTTTAGATTGGTTTCCTGACCTGACTATATATTTCATTCCAGCATTTCCTAAGATGAACAGGATCACAATTGACGGTGTTCATCATATAGATAACAAAAAAGCTTTGAGTTCTGAATATGCAAGAGATTGTAATAATCCACCTGAATTTGAAATGCTTAAAGATTATGCACCTGAAGGTATCGAAGCTTTTAATGTCAACCTTGATTCTTTAAAAAAAATATCAGCTAAAGAACTTGAAGGTCATTTTATCTGTATTGATTGCTCAAGTGAAGAAGAACTTAAAGATATTGCCAATATAATATCCGAAAATTCTAAAAAACATAAAAGGACTATGATACAGGGAGCTTCAGCTGTTAATAATTATATTGAATTTAAAAAAGAGCGGTCTTCTTTCAGGAAGAAGAAAATAATAAGACTTCAGACACTTTTTTTCTGTGGTTCGCTTAACCCATTGAATAGGGAACTATCAAAAAGATTTGGAATGAAAGAGATAATAGTGGATGAGGACCTTCTTCTTGGTTTCGATGAATATACTCATAACCTGAGGATGCACATAAACAGGCATCTTATTTTTGGTAGGAATGTTGCTGTCTTTTATAGCGGTCAGAAGGTTTTATATGGAAAATCCGATCTTTTGGATGATAGATTAGGAAAACTCTTTTCTCAGGTCTACACTCTAGCACCAAGAGTTTTAATATCAGGTGGAAATACTGCAGTAGCCTGTTTGAATAATATTGACCTTTATTATTTTAAACTCGATAACATATTGGGTACAGGTATTGCCAGTTTGTCATCGAATAATACATCATTTATAATTAAACCCGGTGGTTTTGGAGACGTTCGTCTGTTTTCAAAAATAATGGAGGATCAGAGTTGAAAAACAAAACATTAAGCTTTTTTATTTGTGCTGTCATCTTGGTATTTCCTTTTTCCATATTAAGTATGTAATTTGATATGGGAACTATTGAAGTACATGATATAAAAGCCGTTATAGATCAGGATAGTTTCTCGGAAAAGTCCAGATTCGTATTTGAGGAAAGTAAGTTCATTCCAGATGAAAATATCAAAAAGGATATTGACTTATCTGGTGAATTATCGGAACTTAGAGATTTTAATAGAAGTAAATGGATAAAGATACTTATAGGAGATTATTCTCTTGAGGATATTTTAATAGGTTATGAACAAAAGGAACTTAACTATCTTTGGAAAGGTGAGTTTTCATCTTTTAACAAGGATGTTTATAGACTGCCAACGAAAGATATAAAGAAAAATCAGTTAAAGATACTTTATGATTATTCCTATGGGAAATTGAGTTTTTCAACTGAAAGTCTTTTTTCTGAAGAAAAAAGGTATTTTGCCGGAAGTGACAATTCACCATTAAACAGTTATTTTGTAAGACACAAAAAGACTTTTTTAAGTGGTAATTTTTATACACCTGTTATTAGAGGGTGGAATCTAAATGGGTTTATAGATCTGGAGGAAAAAGAAGTCAAAAAGGAATGGGTTCCATTGAATTTGGGAACGTATGACAATAATGCCATCTCTATTTCGGGTCAAAAAGAATTTGATTTATGGAAAAACATTTTTGCCAATCTTGAACTTACCTTTAATATGGACAATATAAAGTTTAAGGGGATGGAAAGAGATGCTGATGGCTTTTCAATCAATACTACTTTTAATATATCCAATCCGGATTTTAGTGTTATTTCAAGATTGTATATTGTAAAAAAAGGAATAAATGAAAAAGATGCATTTTCTGTAGAATATATAAAATATCTAAATGAGGATAATACTTTTGGTATAGTTGCTGGTAGAGAATATAAGGATCATACTTTTAATGACCTTTATTTTTCAAATAATATTATCTTATCAAATAATATCTTAGATGTACGTGGTGAGGAACATGATAAATTCGAGTTATATTATGGTTTTAATATTGATGGTTGGGAATCTAAACTGACTTTAGGAGTCAGTTCTATATCAGATCTTCTATATTTCTATGATATAAACAGCAATGACAGAAAAGTTTATCCAGCATATATGAAGGATATTGATAGAACGAAAATAATGTTTGAGTCTTCTAAGGATATTGATGAGGTATCAAGTCTTACATTAAGATTCGATTCAAATAATGATGAAAATATAGTCCCTTATGTACCTGAAAATAGATTTAAAGCGAATTATTCATATGAGTATTCTCAAAATACTCTTTTTGATCTAGGAGTTGAGTTTATCGGGCAGTACTATAATATGATTGGAGGCGGTTTAAAAAACGATTCAAGGATAATTTTAGATCTTGATCTTAAAAATACGATTAAAGATAATACAACACTGCTTCTATCTATAAATAATATCCTTGATGATGAAAATAAATTGAAACCTGGATTTTCAGAAATAGGTAGAAATATTGAATTAGGGATAGAACATATTTTTTAATGGAGGAGTTTTATGGAACTGTTAGCTAAAGGTGGTTTTTTTATGTTTCCACTCGTTGTTTGTTCGGTGCTTGCACTAGCAATATTTGTGGAAAGACTCTTATATCTTAAAAGGACTCGTATTGACAGCGAATCTTTGATGACAAGAATAAGAGAGGTTATAGAAGCTGGTAAGGTCGAACTTGCTATTCATACTTGTAAGAGAGCTGATACTCCGCTTTCAAGAATATTACTAGCAGGTATCAAGAATTTCAATAAAGATTCCGAGACAATAAAAGCATCGATCGAACAGGCTTCACTTGAGGAACTTCCAGATCTTGAGAAGTTCGTTCCTGCTTTAGGTACAATAGCCCAGATAGCTCCGCTTATTGGATTTTTAGGAACTGTTACTGGAATGATAAAATCCTTTAATGTTGTTGCGAGTCAGGGACTAGGAAATGATCCTAAAGCTCTTGCAGGTGGTATAGCTGAAGCACTTATAACAACTGCCACCGGACTTATTGTCGCTATTCCTGCTTTTGTACTTTATAATTATCTGACAAATACTATAGATAAATTCTTGCTTGAGATTGAAAGAAGGAGTATGGAAGTAGTAAGTATACTTGATAAGGAGTAATTAATGGAAAGATTTAAACGACGAAGAAAAAAGAATACTATACTGTCAATAGAAAGTGTTGCTATGACAGATGTCGTGTTTTTGCTTTTAATCTTCTTTATGCTCTCTACTACTTTTGTATCTCTAGATAATGGTGTTAAGATAGACCTTCCATCCGGAGGACTAAAAAATATCAAGGTCATTGATGAGATCAATCTTAAGATAAGTAAAGATGGCTCTGTATTCTTTCATGGTAGAAAGCTTGATGAAGATTTTGATAGAATAGTTCAGGCTGCGCTTAGAAATAGTAATAAGAAGACGGTTATAATAAGTGCTGATAAGGATACAAGGCACGAGAATGTAGTCGATGTAATGAATAAGGTTTTAAAACTTGGTGCAAAAAGTATAGCAATAGCTACTAGAGAAGAGATAGTAAAAGAGGTGAAAAATTGATAGAATTTTTACAGGAAAATCGTGAGAAGATATTGCCATTGATGATATCAATCGCAGCTCATTTGATGATCTTTTTATTAGTTGATGAGTATATTATCCTTGATTTCAAACTTCCACAAAAAGAACCGGAATATGTATTTGTAGAACCGGTAGTGTTACAAAGAGAGAATATTGGTAGCGTGGAGGATGATCTAAGTAAACTTTCCAGTGAAGTGGATACGCTCAAAGAAAAAGAGGCTGTTGTTGAAAAAGAGAAAACAAAGAAAAAGGATATAGTTCCGGAAACTGATATTAGTAAGGTGATAGTCGAGAAAAAGATAGTATCAGAGAATAAAGATTCTAAGATGAATATAGAACTTCAGGATAATTTCAAGAGAAATATGGTTCAATCCGATGTCATAAGACCAGATTCGCCCAAAGCTCTCATAGATAAAGAAAAGGTTGTCTTAAACGATAGGATGGCTCCACCTGAGATGAAGGTTGAGAAAGAGAAGATAAATATTGCAGATATGCCTAAAGAAGAACCTGAATTATTAAATGAAAAGGAAAGTACTACAGTATCCGAGATACCTGATAATGTAAATATTGAGATAGAAAGTTTTAACAAGGAAATAAGAGAAGTACCTAGACTGATATCGTTTAGCAAACCACAGTACCCTGACTGGGCAATTGAAGCAGAGTATCAGGGATACGTAAAGTTCAAGCTGGCAGTAAACGAAAATGGTTCTGTAGAATCTCTTGTTAAATATCAATCTGATCTTCCGTCTGAACTTATAGCCTACACTGCAGAATATGTCAGAAAATGGGTTTTCAGACCACTTATTATAAATAAAGCTCCAATAAAAAGTGAGATACTAGTTACGATCGTCTTTCGTCTTGAGGTAGAATAAGCGTTGATAGCATTTCCAGTCACATCAGCATGTCCTCTCAGTTGTGTGTTTTGTTCACACAATGGTAATCCATTTGACCTAAAAGTCGAGGAGATCAATTCTTATGATTCTGATCAAATACTAAAAAAAGCATCACTTATAAAAAACAGAGAAATAGTAATAGGTGAATCTGCAACAAGGGTAATCGAAGGAGAACCCTTTTTATTTAAAGATATAATGAGGCTTATTGATATACTTGCTGAAAACAATAATAGTATATCTATAACTACAAGCGGAGTATTTTTAGATGAGAAGATCATAAAACGTCTGTCTGAGATACCGAAGCTTGAGATGAACATCTCTGTTAATTCCATTGATCCTGAGTTTAGGAAAAAGTATCTTGGAGATAGGATAAGTAAGGACTTCAGGAACATACTTCACCTTCTTGATCTTTTTGATGTTTCATATACTTCAAGTGTTGTGGCTTTAAAGATAAATAACGGTTTTGATGATCTGATAAAGACAATTGAATTTCTTGGAAAAAGTAAAAGTATACTAAATCGAATTTTTATACCAGGCTTTACAAATATAAACAGAAACCCGATATTTGATTTTGATATAACTATACTTGAAAAGACGTTGAGAAAAATACGTGAAGAAAAAGTCCCGATAATAATCGAACCAGGTCCAATTGAAAAAGATATTAAAGTGCAGGCGATCCTAAAGTCCAGTGTTGCGGATGAGAATGATATTAAGTTTGATGATGTAATACTTTCTTTAAATGATAAAAGTGATCTAACAAGTAAAGATGTACATGAATTGCTTAAAGTAAATGGAAGGCATAAGATAAAAATAAAAAGAGGAAAGAGTATTATAAAAAAGGAGCTTAATATAAAAAACAATAGATCTGGTATAATACTTAAGGACAGTCCTTCAATGGAGTTGATGAAAAAAATAAGCTCTATAACAAAAGAAGATGATATCATAATCTGTTCGAGATTTTCAGAAGATTTTTTTAAAGGGATGTTTCCTTTTAAAAAAGTCCTTTCAGTTTCATGTGACAGGTTTGGAGGGAATATTTCCTGTAATGGACTCTTATCTGTGGGTGATATAAATTCGATATTACGAAAAGGTCAATGTGAATCAATAGTAATCGACCCTTCATTCCTAAATAACGATGGTATTGACCTTTTTGGACAGGATATTTATTCAATAACCTATGAAAAAGATATAAATATCAAGCTTCTTTATTAAACAAACTTTAATGTTTACCGATAATTAGTTGATATGCTTTTAAATTTTCTTTTATTTGAACCGGATGAGAAACACGAATACTATAGTGGAATAAACCAGGGAGTCGCGATACTTATTCAGATCGCGAAAGACAATGGTCATGAAACTAAAGTATATTCTTTAGATCCTAAAAAACTCGATATTTTAGAGGATATTGAGTTGGAATTAAACTCTTATTTTCTTATATCCACCTACTCGTTTGCAAGAGATACAATAAAAAAAGCAATTGCTGTGTTAAACAAACGTGGTTTTATGAACGTAATACTTGGTGGACCACATTTCACATTTGCTCCTGAAGACTTTTATGATGTTGATTTCCTTTGGGGTATAAGAGGAGAAGCTGAATTAATATTTGAGGATTTTTTAAATTGGAGAATCGATATAACTACCAAGGGTGTAGTTTACAGAGAAAATGATACTTATGTGGATAACGGTATTGCAGATCCAATTGAGGAAATTGAACGTTTTAAACCTTTTATTTATAAAGAACTTCAAGGAAAAGCAAAAAATTTAATAGGTGCTGAGATTCTAACATCAAGAGGATGTCCGTATTCGTGTTCTTATTGTCTGAACAGCGCTTATAACAACGAGTATGGAAGATGTTTGCTTAGAAGAAAAAGTCCGGAAAAAGTTATAAACGAGATACTGGATTATCCTTATGAATATGATATTGTAGGATTTCATGATGATGTGTTTTCCCTTGATAAAGATTGGCTTAAAGAGTTTCTTTCCTTATACAAAAGGTTCATAAATAAAAGGTTCTGGTGTAATATACATGTCTTGAGTATCGATCAGGAAATAGTGAATATGCTAAAAGAAGGTGGTTGTGAAAGAGTGCATATAGGAGTTGAGAGTGGAAGTGAGAAGATAAGACATCTTATGAAAAGAGAGCATATGACTAATTCAGATATAATATCCGTATTTGATATGTTTAGACAAAGTAAAATAAAGACCGTGTCCTTTAATATTATTGGGTTTCCAGGAGAAACCGAAGAAGATATAAAAAAGACAATAGAACTTAATAAAGAGATAAGACCAGACTGGATATTGGTATCTAGATTTCAAGCATATCCAGGAACAGATTATTATAAAAAAGAATCAGAATTTCTTCAGAACTATTATAAGAGTAATGGAAATGATCTATATTCAAAATATCATGATGATTTTGTTAGCTTAGTCAGAGCTAAATGACGAAATTCACCTGACGCGAGAGATATGACCTGCGAACCTATACCCGATTTCCTTGTCATTATGCCAAATTCAATGTATTATAATTACATCAAAAAAAACAATTGATTATTAAGGATATAATATGGATAAAAGACAGTTTCTTACAGGAAATCAGGCAATTGCACGATGTGCCTGGGAGGCTGGAGTCAAAGTTGCATGTGCATATCCTGGCACTCCAAGTACTGAAATAGTAGAAGAGATAGATAAACTCGAAGATATTTCATCAGAATGGTCTGTAAATGAAAAGGTTGCTTATGAAGTAGCTTATGGTGCAGCTCTTTCAGGGAGTCGAGCTGTTGTATGTATGAAACAGGTTGGTTTAAATGTTGCAGCTGACCCTTTCTTTACCTCAATATACACTGGTGTTAACGCTGGTCTTGTATTAGTTTGTGCAGATGAACCAGGTGTCTTCTCATCTCAAAATGAGCAGGATAATAGGAACTATGGACCTTTTGCCAGAATACCTATACTTGAACCGGCTGATTCAGAAGAATGTAGGCTTTTTATGAAGGAAGCATTTGAGATATCCGAGAGATTTGATACTCCAGTTATGATAAGGTTGACAACAAGAGTATGTCACACACACACCATCACAGGGTTGAATATTAGAGAAGAAGTAAAGAAGCATGAATATAAAAAAGATGCAAGAAAACGATCGATGATACCTATATACGCTTTAAAAAGACACGAGATAGTCGAGGAAAGGATCAGAGAACTTAAAAAATTTAACGAAGAATTTGCGTGCAATAAGATATTTCAGGGTACAAGAAAGGATCTTTGTATCATATCTTCAGGAATGGCGAGTCAGCACGTTCTTGAAGTTGCAGAAGACATATCCATACTAAAGCTTGCGATGTCATATCCAATGCCTGATGATCTTATAGGAGATTTTTGCAGTGAGTACGAAAAAGTACTTGTGGTAGAAGAAAATGATGATTTTATTTACAATAATATTCTAAGAATTATTAATAAAGAAAAAGTCATAAAGAAACCAGATCATATGAGGGTGGATGAACTCAATCCTGACCGTGTCAGAAGGATTTTAGATGAAAACATAGATAATACCTCTTCTGATAATACAAAGCAGGATGATTTATCGCTACCACCAAGACCACCTCAGATGTGTCCGGGTTGTCCACATAGGGCCGCGTTTTATCTTTTAAGGAAATATAAATATACAATAACCGGAGATATTGGTTGTTATGGTCTGGGAGTTCTACCTCCTTTTGAGGCAATGGATACTATAATATGTATGGGTGCATCTGTTAGTATGGCTCATGGATTCGATAAAGGAAATAAAGATGCTGTTGGTGTCATAGGTGATTCAACTTTCTTTCATACAGGTATAAATTCCTTGATAAATTCCTATTACAATAATGGAAGATCTGCTGTTGTAATTCTAGATAATTCAATTACAGCTATGACTGGTGGACAGGTAAATCCATCATCAGAAAAAACAAAGACAAGATCTGTATCAATTGAAAATGTTGTAAGATCTATAGGGATTGAAGATGTAAGGGTGATCGATGCTTACGATTATAATAAGCTGGATAAAGAGATAAAGGCTCTAAAGGATAGAGAAGACCTTAGAGTGCTTATTGTGAGGCAACCATGTGTTCTTATAAGAAAAGACAGACCTTCAAAACCACTTTTTATAGATAAAGAAGAGTGTATAAGATGTGGAATTTGTCTTAAAGTGGGATGTCCTGCTATAAGTGTGGATCAGGAAAAGAGACCTTTTATTATAGGATCGTTTTGTTTTGGATGTGGAGTTTGTAAAAGTGTTTGTCCAAAAGGAGCTATAAAAGATGGTGAATAATATTTTTATATCAGGAGTTGGTGGACAGGGAATAATCACTGCAAGTAGAATAATCTCAGGAGCTTTTTTTGAGGCAGGATTTGATGTTAAAAAGGCTGAGATACATGGATTATCTCAAAGAGGTGGGTCAGTTGTATCTCAGATAAGATATGGTGATAAGGTCTTTTCCCCTATAATACCAAAAGCGAAATGCGAACACGTGCTTTCGCTTGAAAAGATGGAAACATTACGTTATATGGAGCTTTATAATAGTAAGACCAGATTTGTTATAAATGATCTTAAGATGCTTCCTATTACAGTCAGTTCGGGAAAATTTGACTATCCGGAAAATGTTAAGGACATCTTATTTTCAAGAGGTATAAATGATATAAAGCTTATTGATGCGGATGCAATGGCCAAAAAAGAGTTTTCAGATTCTAGAATGGCTAATACTATACTTATAGGAGTTATGTCATCAAGTATTGATATTGATGAAAATAATTGGATTTCTTCAATTCATAAAAATATAAAAAACAAATATATAGAAAAAAATATTCAAGCTTTTAAGCTTGGGAAAAAATACGGGGTGGAAAATGTTAAATAATTTTGTTTCGTTTATTGGAATCTTTGTTTTACTTGGAATCGCTTATCTTTTATCGGATAACAAAAAGAAGATCAATTGGAAACTCGTTAGTTGGGGAATAGGTCTTCAACTTGTGTTTGCTTTTATTATTCTTTGGACAAAACCTGGTAGAGTATTTTTTGCATGGATAAAAGATGCTGTTGAAGTGCTTCTTGGTTTTACAAGAGCTGGTTCGGTATTTGTATTTGGAGGTCTGGTTGACAATATTGACTCATTTGGTTATATTTTTGCCTTTCAGGTCCTTCCAACTATAATTTTCTTCTCATCCTTTATGTCAGTACTTTATCATCTCGGAATTATGCAGAAGATAGTAGTAGTAATGGCAAAAGCTATGACAAAATTTATGGGTGCATCGGGAGCTGAAAGTCTTTCATGTGCTGCTAATGTTTTTGTTGGTCAGACAGAAGCCCCTCTTGTCATTAAACCTTATATTAAGACTATGACTAAATCCGAGGTCATGACTTTGATGACTGGTGGTATGGCAACTGTAGCAGGTGGAGTAATGGCAGCTTATGTAGGTATGGGAGTAGATGCTGGACATCTTCTTGCAGCAAGTATTATGTCTGCACCGGCAGCAATTGTCATGGCGAAACTATTAGTCCCTGAAGTGGAAGAGTCTCAGACTGCTGGAGATGTAAAACTTCAACTTGAGAAGACTTCTGTAAATGTTATTGATGCAGCAGCATCAGGAGCAGCAGATGGATTGAAATTAGCGTTAAATGTAGCTGCAATGCTTCTTGCTTTTATAGCACTTATTGATATGGTGAATTTCTTTATTGTAAAACTTAGTGGATTGTTTCTTACTGATCCTCTTACATTTCAGGGATTATTATCTTATATATTTGCTCCAATAGCTTGGATAATGGGTGTTCCTAAAGCCGATATGTATGAGATAGGAAAACTTCTTGGTATTAAGACTGTCCTTAATGAGTTTGTTGCTTATGCTGAACTTTCCAAAGTTGTTGGAAAACTCTCAGAAAGATCAGTAGTAATAGCTACTTATGCACTTTGTGGATTTGCAAACTTTTCATCAATAGCTATTCAGATAGGTGGTATTTCAGCCTTAGCACCAGGTAAAAAACATATGCTTGCAAAACTAGGCATGAAATCCATGATAGGTGGCACTTTAGCTGCATTTCTTACTGCAACTATAGCCGGAATGTTATATCAGGAACCAACAAAGGCTTTGGATAATATGAAAGACGGTAAGAAAGTCTCATGTAATACAGTATATGAAAAAGATATAGATTATTGGAGATTGATTAGTGATTGATAAAGATACTACTGTAAAGTCACCTGATAATATTCTTTTTACTCAACTCGAGGATGAGATAATCATCCTCGATATAAACACTGGAAAATATTTTTCTTTAAACTCTACAGCTGCGGATATATTTAGAAGATTTGTAGATGGTGCTTCGTTTGGTGAAGTCCTGGATGAGATGAAGATAAGATATCCGGAGGCTTCAGAGAGACAACTCGAAAATGATATAAGAGAGATCATTATAGATCTTCGTGAAAGTGAGATATTTGATTTTTAATTATGTACGAGATATGTTTTTATAATCTGGACATGTTTTTTTTTATACAGGCATTACTGTATTCTTTTTCAATAATTTTTTGTTATCAGATATTTAATAAAGAAAAAGATCCATCTTTCCTTTTTTCGATTTTTGCCATGGTAGTACTGATTATCAATATATTTTATGCAGGAATCGGAAGATTAGCTGATTTTAATTACGACTTTTCTGTAAGGCTTTTCTTTTTTATAATAATCCTTATAGAGGCTTTTTTTATTGCTTTTAAGGGGAAAGAAAAATATTTCTTACGGTCTGTTGTTCTTGTACTCCTTGCAGGAAGTGACCTTACTTATGATTGGCTTTACAGAGAGATATTTGCAGCTTTGATGTGTTTTCCACTTTTTCTGATTTATTTTAACGATCTGAAAAAAATAAAAAGTTCAGGTGAGATCAAAAATTTAAGCAAGATATTTATATTTTTTGCATTACTTCTTATATTTTCTTTTATTGTTATCTACAAAATAGGTCAGAAGGATTTTAAGCGTTTTTATTCGGATACACAAAAAAATCTATTTGAGATAAAAGGTAGAATAGAACGGGAGATAGATAATAGTCATACTCTACTAAGACTGTTTCCTGGAAAAAAGATAATAGATATCTTAAAAGATCCTATAGAGAATAACGATGATAAATATCATATTTACGAAAGATTTGATAAGTTAATATCTTTAAATCAAGGTAGTATTGTATATATAATGGATAGAAACGGAACTGTCTTGTTATCTTCAAATCATAATGAGAAGGATAGTTTCGAAGATAAAAATTTTAATTTTAGACCTTATTTTCTGGAAGCACTTCACGGACAGGATTCATCTTATATAGCCGTTGGTAAAGTAAGCGGTAAAAGAGGGTTATATATTTCCAGTCCAATAACTGATAGTAATAATAAGGTAGTAGGTGTCATAGTCTTAAAAAGACCTATGGAAATAATCGATGATATGCTTGAGTATAATGTTTTTATAATAAGCGAGTATGGTCTTATATTTTCATCAGGAAATAAGGATGATCTTTTAAGATTTATTACACCAAAAGATATAGAGGTAATAAATAAATTAAGAGACAGTCAGCAATTTTATCTTAGCGATATACCGACTCCGATATTATCTAAACCTCTAGAAGAAGGAAAGATTGTCATTGATGAAAGTCAAAGTATTTGGGAGAATCTCTTGCCGGTTAGTTTTAAGCTTTCTGTTAAAGGGTTTAATATAATAAAATTACAGGAATTTGATGGATTACATGAAAGAAGAATCCTAATAGATATGTTCCTCTTTTTCTGTTTTTTCTTTCTTTTTACAATAATAGCACATTATCAAAATATTAAAGTGATTATGATGAGATTGAGAAACTCAGAGAGAAATCTTGCCCAAACGTTGGACCTTATGGCTGTTTTGGTCTTTGAGGTGGATGAGAGCTTAAATCTTTTATATTATAACAAAGCTTTTAATGATTTCTTTGGATTAGTAGATGAAGTTTCAAATTTAAAGGATGTCGTTCATAAAGATTCTATTCCAGATATCATCTATATTTTTGCTAAAATGAAAAGATCGCCTATTTCTGATTTTGAATTTAATTTTAAAGATCAAAAAGGTGATAATAAATTTGTATTAATAAGTTCAACAAGTTTTATAAGAAATTCAGCTTTGAATTATAGAGTTGTACTTTATGATATAACCGGGAAAAAAGAGCTTATGAAAGAACTCGAGACCACAGATAATAAATATTCATATACTCTTGAAAGTTTACCGTTGCCTCTTGTTGAGATAGGTGATGATAAAAATATATATTTAGTAAATGAGAGTTTCGTCGATGAATTTTTCTTTGAAAGAGATATACCATGTCTGGTAGAGGATGTCTTTTCCGAAAATTCCTTAGAGAATATTAACAATGCACTTGAAAAAGTTTTTAAAGGAGAACGAGTAGATAATATAGAAATATCTAGAAGAAAAGGAAAAAGAGAAAAATATTTTCTTGGATCAGCAATACCAGTATACGAAAAAGGTCACTTGACCAAAGGAAGATTTATCTTTAATAATATTACATCTTTGATCAGATATGAAAATGAGATCAGGGATCTTTTTATAGCAGTAGATACCTCCCTTGTTGGAATAAGTATATATACAAAAGATCTTATAATTATTTATTGCAATCCTATGTTCGAGGAAATAACCGGATATAAAAAGAGTGAGATAATTGGAAATACATCGGATAAAATAGGTATGAATTTTATAATAAGGGAAAAAGGATGGGAAGGTGAGATAACTTTAAATGATAAACAGGGAAAAGAAAAAATAATGTATCAGAAAATATCACCTGTTTATTCAAACAATAAAAACATTACTGGTTATGTCTCTGTAATAATAGATGTCTCTGATAGAAAGGAACTTGAAAAAGATCTCTTAAAAGCTAAGAAAAAGGCTGAAAGATTGAGTGAGACTAGGAAGCTTCTTATGATGAAGATGTCTCATGAGATAAACACTCCTCTAAATAAGATCATAAATATCGCACAAATATCCATAGATCAATGCGTAGATAAAAATACATCGGAAGATCTAAAAAATATCATCTCAGAAAGTAAATTACTCAATCAGATAATAAGAAATATTCTTATATTATCTGAAATAGAGATGAATGGCTATAATATGAACATGAAAGAGACTGATGTAATATCAACAATTGAGGATACTGTGTAAAATCATCAGGAGTATGCTAAAGAAAAGGGAGTAAAAATAAACTTTGAGAAGAAGGATAATAGAATCGAAGATGTGATTTTGATTGACAAAAATGTTCTTGAACTGGTTTCTGGAAATCTTATATCAAACGCGATTAAATTTTCAAAAGATGGTAATGTAGATATAAATATCTCTTTAGATAAAGAACGAAAAAATATATTAATATTGACAGTAAAAGATAACGGAGTCGGGATTGAAAAAAATAAACAGACCCTTATTTTTGAACCATTCTTCCAGGAAGAGGATAGTTTGAGAAGACAATATCAGGGTCTTGGGATCGGTTTATCGATAGTTAAAAAGGTACTTATCAGTATTGGTGGAGATATATTTTTAGAGAGTAATAAAGGAACAGGTTAAATATTTAGAGCAAGAATACCTTATAAAATATCTGCTAATAAAAAGACAACTAAAGTAGAAACTGATAAAACAGAATCTAAATTAAAAAATATTGGAAAAATAAATGTACTTGTAGTTGATGATGCAAGAGAAAATCGTTTTATCGTAAAGACATATCTTTCAAAACTTGGAATAAAGCCTGATGAAGCTTCTGGAGGCGAAGAAGCTCTTTTGTTAATAAAAGATAAGGATTATGATATAATATTACTTGACATACAGATGCCAGGAATTGATGGATATCAAGTTTTAGATGAGGCAAGGCAACTAGAGGAAGGTAGAAGTAAAAAAGCTTTTATTATTGCACTGACGGCACATTCTTTGCCTGAAGATGTTGAAAAATCAAAAGCAGCAGGATTTGATGAGCATATAAGTAAACCGATCAGAAAAAAGGAATTCTTAATAAATATTAAAGAAGTAATAGAAAGGATGATCAAAGGATGAATAGATTTACCGTTGAGGTCGATATCGATCTGAAAGAATTTATTCCAGATTTTATTGAGGGTAAAGTTAAATCTTTTAAAGATGTATCAAAACTTATCGAAAATAAGGATTATGAAGGCATTTACAAGATAGGTCACGGATTAAAAGGAACTGGTTCTGCATATGGTTTTGACTTTATAACCGAATTTGGAAAAAGACTTGAATCTCTTTCTAAAGAAAAAGATGATAGCTCGATTCAGAAGCTGTGTGACGAAGCGCTTGAGTATTTAGATAAAATAGATATAAAATATGTAGTGATTGAATGAAAAAAACTGATGTATTGATTGTTGGTGCAGGTATATCAGGATTATCTTCTGCATTATTCTTATCAAAACATGGAATTTCCGTAACCGTAATAGAGAAAAAAGATAGAGTTGGTACAAAACCATGTGCCGGCGGATTGACATTTAAATCTTTAAAACTTATCAAAAGTCTAATAGAGCCAAACATAACAAGACATATAAAAAAAAATAAAATCGCATCTATATTTCTCAAAAATAAAAAAATAAAAAAAATATTATCACCTTTCCCTTATTCGATTATATTAAGAAGACAACTCGATATATTATTATACAAAAAGCTTAATAAAAAAAATTGTAATATCTATTTTAGTGAGAAAATAAAGTATATTGACCTAAAAAAAAATATTCTTATAACAAAAAGTGGAAAAAAGATAGCTTTTAAATTCTTAATAGGTGCTGATGGTGTTTTTTCTTTTGTCAGAAAAATGATCAAAGGAAATAGAAGATTTAAAAGCTTTTTCAATACGGCCAGTGCAGTAATTCCATCTGATTCTCTAAAAAAAAAGGTAGATGATATGGAGTTTTACTTTGGAGAAAATAAAAAAGGTTATAAATGGATTTTTAATGGTGGTTCTTTTTATTCCTTTGGTTGTGGTGGACATGAAGATGTTATTTCTTTAGAAAAAAAACTATTAAGATCTATAAATAAAAAGACTTTAATAAAAAAAATAAAAATATATCATCATCCTATACCAATAAGTAATAGAATTTTTTATGGGAATAAAAACGTTTTACTTCTGGGAGATGCCGCTGGTCTTGCGGGTGGATTATATGGTGAGGGTATTTTTAATGCACTTATAAGTTCTTTTGTTGCTGCAAATACGATTAGATTTCATTTTGCGGGTAATAAAGATCTTGATGATCTAGCTTATATTTATAGAAAAAACATGAAAATAGCGTTGGGAAATACTCTTGTTATTGAAAATTTATTAGCACAGGTGTATTATACTATTATGGAGATAACAAAAGGATATTTACTTTTGCCATTAATAAAAACACTTAGTTTACCGATATTATACACTGGACATGAAAAATTTGGAATTCCTGGAATAAATAAAACTCTTGGAGATGTTTTTTAAGATCACGGAGGATTAATGAAGATACTCGCACTTGATGATGATATTGCTATGACAAATCTGATCAAGGCATATGCAAAAAAATTAAATTATAGTGTTGAAGTAATAAACAATCCTGATAAACTTCTGGAAAAGATCGCAAGATTTAATCCTGATCTTATAATACTTGATCTTATGATGCCAAAAAAAGATGGTCTTTCTCTTTTAAAAAGTATTAAAGAAATGGAACTTTTCAAACACATCCCTGTTCTAATAATAAGTGCAAGGGCTAATCGTTCAACAATATTATCCTGTCTTTCAGCTGGTGCTATAGGATTTTTGCCGAAGCCTATCGGACTTGACTTACTCTCAAAAAGACTTCATGATATATTTGATGAAAAAGAATCCTGATGAGATATATTTTCTATTAAAGATCTATTTTATCTTTTTATATATATTTTTTTAAACTTCTCTTAAAATCTCATTTAAAGCTTCATTGATAATTAGCAGATATCTTTCAAAAATCATATTATTTCAAGACGATTATGAAAGGTTTATATTAGAGCTTAATGTTAAAGGTCTTAAAAATTGTTTGAGAAAAAGTATTGCTAAAAAAGTAATGCTTGCAAACTGTGGACTTAGATATAGACTTAGGTTTATGGTTAAAAAAAATAATGTTGGAGCTCATGTGTTTCATGTGAGACTTGAGAAATAATATGGCTTTATTAAAAGTTATAGAAAATAGAATAGAGATACTAGATGATAGATTACTTAACCATCATATTTGTAAAGAATTTGAGGCTTTTTATTTTAATGATCATATAATCAATTGTAGTTTTAAAGAATTGTTTTCATTACCTGAAAACAAGTTTTGTGGATTAATAATAAAAGATAATAGGATCTTTATATTTAGAGATAGATTCTCTCCGATTCCTCTTTATTATAATAAAACCAACTCTTCAGAATGGTTTGTATCTGAAAGATTTTCAAATTTGAAAAACTTCTTTTGTCATAAAAAAGTAACAAAATCAAGATTCCTAAAGATAAAAAATGGTAATACTGATGATCTAAGTGATACTTTTTTTAAAAAAATAAAGAGGGTGATTCCAGGTAAGATGATTCAATGTGCTAATGAAAAAGTCTTCAATGTCAAAAAAAGAATAGATGATGTAAATGGATTTGAGTATGATTTTAAAAGTATTATCAAAAATGAAACAATAAAAAAAGGCAGTTATGCGACTTTATTAAGTGAGGGAGCTGATTCAGGAGCTGTCTCATATACTCTCAAGGAACTGCGAATAAAAAATAAAAACTACTCAATAATATTTGACAAAGAATCAGAGACAATAATAAAAAGTAGGGACGAAGATGTTATATCTTTTTACCCGGAAGAACTAAAAGATTATATATCAGGTAAAGGTTTTGAGAGTATTGAGTATGATTTTAATCCTAATGCCAATATGTTTATCCCTGTTCTAAAAAAAATGAAGAAAGATGGAATAACGGATGTGTTTATGGGAGTAGGTGGAGACGAGATACATGGAAGCGATTTTCCAGTGTCTTTTTTCTGGGATTGTATTATAAGGGGATACTTTGATCAGTTAAGATTTAGCAGAAAGTTCTTTTTGTTTGTATTATTAAACTATCCAAAGGGAATACATAGAGGTTCGTTTTTAAAATATCAGATAAATAGGGTAATTAATTCTAATTTTTTGATCTTTAACCTTGAAAAGATATGGAAGTTTTTTATAGAGTATGGTATATATGTGCACTTCCCGTTTTATGACTCAAGATTGATCAATAACATAATGAACTCATCAATCCTTGATATTGTAAAGTTTAATAAGGAGAGTGGATATCTCATAAAGCAAAAGGATCTTTTATTTTTAAACACTGTTTATAGGAAAAGAAATTTTCTTGATATAATCCTTTCAGAACTTGAACTGACAAGAGAAGATTATAAAGAATGGTTAGATGAAAGAGCTTGGCATCTTTTTAAAAAAGAACTTGAAAATTTGTGTAAATAAGGATTTTTTTATATAATCTTATTATGGAAAAAAAACAAAATGAAAACAAAGTATATGTAAAGCCAGAGATCAAAGAACTTGGCGATGCTTCTAAACTTACCAAAGCAGCAACAGGTCCTGATGCTGATGGCACTTGGGGACAGTTGACCACCCCGGTTTCCTGATATTTAAATGTCAAATGAAAGTTTTTCCAGTTTCTCATTTATCAAAAAAAAATGTCTTTTTAAAAATATTTTTAAATATAGATATATCTTTGATATTCCTGATATAAAAGAAAAGATATTAAGAAAAAGATCGTTAAATGGGGATAGGTTCCTATTTATTGTAAAAGGATTGTTTTTTTTAATAAATAAATCTGATGATGACATCTTTATCGTATATTCACTTAACGAACCTGAGAAGGATGACATGGTCTGTTATGCTGCACTTCCTTATCTTGGTGTATTTTTAGATGTTCCCGTGTTTCATGTATCAGGAGTCAGATTAGGAGAAAAGTATTATCTTTTTGCTGGTAAAAGTGGATCTGGAAAATCAACTATAGCAAAATATCTAAGAGATAATCTGGATGCGAATATAATAGCGGATGATTTTATTTTTCTAACAGAAAACGGACTTGAGACAACTGCTTTTTATATAAAAGAAGATCAACAATATTTAAAAAACGATGATTTTAATAAAGAAGATATTTTAGATGATATTACATATATTTTTATTGAAGACTTTAGTGAATCAAAAAAAATAAAATAGATGAATTTATGTTCATAATGAAAAACACCTATAATATGAATTTTCTGAAGGAAAAAGGAATAACTCAGAAAGTATATACAATGATCGCTGAGTTTTACCAAAAAAATGATTTTATTAAAATAGATTATACAAAGGATTATCATGGATTTGAAAGATTAAGGGAGATAATGATTGAGTACTCTTGAAAGGTTTCATAACAGAAAATATAGTGGGCGTTTAAACTCTGAGATTCAAAAGGAAAAATTGGGTGATATCTTTTTTCTTGTATCAGCTAAAATAAATCATATATTAAAAAAGAATAAAATAAGGTTCTTTTTTGTAAAAGGAATATTTCTTTCTCAGATACTATATAAAAACATTAACAAAAGACCGGGGAAGGATATAGACATCTATATTCACCCCTCTGATAGATATAAAGCACTACGAGTGATCAAAAGGATAGGATACGATGTACCGCTTGGCTATAAAACAGTAAAGAGTTTCTACATGCCTTTTTGTATGGATTTTACAATAACTGATAGGAGTATTAATATCGATCTACATTTCTATCTTATAGATGTTGGAGAAAGAAGCCTAAATGATTATTTTGAATCATTAGAAATCTTAGATATTAAAGGTATTAAATTTCCTGTTACGAAAAAAGAATTTCATCTTTATTATGTGATTCATCATGCTTTAAAACACAGGTTTGAATATACGGGTATGATGATAGATATTATTGAATTATATATGGAATTAGATAAAAGTATCCTGCTTATTTCTACTGAGAAAAAATTTATAAAAAAAGCAAAAATACTTTTGAATAGGCAAATAAGACCAATAAAAGAAGGTTCACTTAAAGCCTATCTCATGAGTTTTTTGATCTTAAATAATGTTGAGAGATTAAGGTTTTTAATAAAACATTTTGTTTTACCAATGCCAAACAACTGTTTTATGGTGGATAAATTTGAATATACTGGTATATTTATTTTAATTTTTTATCGGATTTATAAAATAGTTTATAATAGAATAGTTCAAACATTAAATAGTAGGTGTATTGATGAGGTCTGAAATTAATTCTGTTTCTTTTAGCACTGTCAAAAAAACATTTTCAGATTATATGTTTAGGTGTTTAAAGCCTAATATGGAAAAAATAAAACAACTATGGATTGCTATTTGTTAGGAATAAAAAAATGAAAAATATCCCAGATATTTTGAAAAACCGAATTAAAACAATCATTTTTAAAGTTAAAGAACTTGAAAAAACAATATTTGATAATCTTTTTAAAACAAAATCCGAATTTAATAATAAGACATATTTTAATCAAAAAATATTGAATATTAATGATTTTTGTTTTGATGATTATAATTTTAAAAATAATAATTATCAGAAAAATATGTTTTTAAAAGGTAGATTTAACTATTTAGGAAGTGGTTGGGTCTATTGTGGTTATAATAGTGATGTTTTAGGATTTGACAATGTAAAGTATGATAGTAATATTCTTTTAAAAAAGATTGACAATAATGGTTTTTGGTTGGAAAGTTTAATAAATAGATCAAACTTGAAATCCTCAAAAAAAATCTGGAAAAAAATTAGAAACCCAAGATACATACCGCTTGATTGGCAAAAAGATTATAAAAGTGGATACAGGTGGAATTTAAAAAATACATCAAGTGGGATAAATAAAAACATTGGCAAAAAATATGGTGTGGATATTAAAACACCTTGGGAACTTTCTCGAATGCATCATCTGTTACTAATGGCTATTTTATCGGTATATAATTCGAAAGATGCATATTCAACAATCAATTATTTTCATGATAATATTTTGGATTTTATAAGTTTAAACCCTCCAAGATATGGAGTAAATTGGGTTTGTACGATGGAAGTATCAATTAGAGTTATTAATATGTTATTAGCTTTTGATATATTTAAGCAATTAGATAAGTTGAATATATTAGACGATACATTTACTGAAATATTTTTAACTTCAGTCTATGAGCATGGGTTACATATTTTTGAAAATTTAGAATTCAATTCCAAATTTACAACAAATCACTATTTAAGTAATATAGCAGGATTAATATTTATTTCTAGATATTTAAAACCTGACAAAACTACAATTAATTGGTTGCATTTTTCTATAAATGAATTAGTCAAAGAAACTGAGAAACAATTTTATGATGATGGCGGAAATTATGAAAGTTCTTCTTGTTATCATAAATTATCTTCTGAAATTTTAGTATATAGTTTCTCAGTCCTATTAGGAATGGAACAAAATATATTAAAACATCTTAAAAAGAATTACCAAAAAATGAAAATATCTCCAAATAAATGTATGTATTCTATAATAAAGAAAGAAGAAGATTATAAGATTTGTTTTTCTGATAGGTTAATAAAAAAATTTTTTAAAATCGGGGTTTTTTTAAAAGATATAATGAAAAATAATAATAACATCCCTCAAATAGGGGATAATGATAGTGGTCATTTTATTAAATTGTCTTCTTATGGAGAATTTATGTCTAACTCCGAAGCACAGGAAAAATATCTTAACCTTAAGGGTTATATAAATTATTTAGAAAAGAATGAATATAAGGAATCTTATTATTTTGATGAAAATAATCTTAATGTCGAATCATTGATAGGTTGTTTTAAAGGAATATTTTTAACGGATAAAGAGTTTAATAATGGTTCAAAACTGGAAGAAAGCTTTATAAAAAATTTATCAGGAAATAATAAGTTGAAAATTGCTGTTGAAGAAAACAAAGAAAATAATATACAAAGAGGTGAAAAATACTTTTTGTTAAAAAATAGTTTGAAATATTTAAAAAAACAGACTTTTATTGGGAAAAACTTAAAGTATAAATTGAAAAATTATTTTTATCCTGAAAGCGGTATTATTTTATTTAAATCTGACGAACTTTACTTATGTTTTTATTCTACCCCTGTTGGACAGAATGGTAATGGAGGACATTCTCATAATGATAAAGGTTCTGTAGAACTTGTTATAAATAATTGTGAGATTTTGAAAGATCCTGGTTCCTATATTTATACAGCCGATCCAAAAAGAAGAAATTTATATAGAAGCACACCTAGTCATAATTGTATTTCTGTTGATAATATCGAACAAAACAACTTAGAAAATAGTGTTGAAAAAATATTCAAATTAAAGGAAACATATAAGTCTGAAATCTTAGAGTTTAATGATACAACTGCTACTATGTTAATTACATATAAAAATATAAAAAATCTTAGAACAGTTAAAATTTATAATAATAAAATTCATATTATTGATAGATGTAATAAAAGGTTTGAAATAAATAAATCAACTGTATCTTATTCTAATGGTTATGGAAAGCTCTATAAATGATTGGTATAAAGTATTAGCCATACGACGTAGTAATCTAAAAAGATATGTTGGAATTGTACATATAATATTATATCTCTGAAAAGGGAAGAAAGTAAGATCAATTATAAGAGATGACTTTTCAGATTTCTATTTTGGTTGTTTATAAATTGAGATTAATTTATTTGCAACGGTTTTATATGAATATTGCGATAATATTCTTTTTCTGTTTTTAATCCTATAATCCTTCGCTGAATCGTTTTTTAAGATGGAAAGTGCATTATTTAATTTTTCTTTAAGATCTTTTAAATTGTTTTCTTTAAAAATGAGTCTTTTATCATGTACAAGATTTTTGAGTTCGCCAGAATCAGAACATATAACAATAGAGTTTGCATTAATAGCTTCGATTACCACTCTTCCAAATTGTTCCTTTATATTTGGCATTGTTCTTGAAGGAACTATAAGAATGTCGATGTTTTTATAAAATTCTAACATCTCTTTATGTTCCTTATGTCCTAAATATTCTATAGAAGGAGATTGAATTAAATTTTCAAGATAAGAACCTTTTCCTACTGCATAAAATCTTAATTTTTTATTAGACATAGATTCTGCAAGGTCAATAAAAAGATCGATTCCTTTAACCTCTTCAAATCTTCAGGCAAAACCAATTCTAATGATATTTCCTGATAAATTATTTCTTAAAGGTTTTGATCCTTCGATTTCGTTTACCGTCAATGGTATGATTTTATGAATCTTTTTTGAGCCTTTTGCTCTTAGTACTTTTGAAATATCTTCAGTCAGTGGTAGCATTATTGTACAATTATTAATGACAAATCTTTCAAAAAAAGAAAACGGAAACGGAAAATTTTTTTTTATATTTTGAGCACTGAAACATAGTAGTTTAGCATCTTTGTTTGTAAAACGTGAAAGAAGACATACTAGAAAGGATGTAAGACTATAAGGTTCCTCGATTATATGTATTACATCGAACTTTTTTAGGATCAGATAGAAGATACTTGGATATATTAAAGTTAGATTAAGTAGAGGTTTGCTTAGCCAAAGAAATAGAGGTATATTTCTTATTATTTTCATATTTTTATCATCATCATTTTTTTTAAAAAACTGCCATTTTCCAGCTTCTTTCCAAAATAATGGAGTGAGTAAAGTGATATTAAATTCCTTTTTTTTAGATATATTCTGAAAAAGTCTTCTATAAGAATCTATTATTAGTGAATGAGATATTACCAGTATTTTTTTATTCGATTTCATTTTGTTGCTGCTCTAAATTTATATGTTGTTTTGCATAAAATATACCGACGACTACACCGATAGTCCAATTCGCCATTATTGCGATTAGCGGATCTTCTGCAAGAGAAAGAAACTGAAAAGCGAAACAGCTTGTTATTACAGTTAAAACAAAATTTTTTTCTGAAACGGAAATCTTTGTATAGTATGATTTGATCATATCTCTAAAGAGAATTATCCAAAACCAAAGATAAAGGAAAAAGCCTATAACTCCCATCTCGACAAGGATTGTAAGATACATATTAAAAGCATTATTGAAAGGTTTTGAATCATAAGGTATTGCAGATCCAATGAAATTTCCTACACCAATACCTAAAAGAGTGTTTGCTTTAAACTGAGACCATGCATCCTTCCATAACGTAACTCTTGAAAGAATCGATGTATCCGTAAGGTTTATAACCCCTACAAATCTTTCGTAAACTGGTGGATAAGCTAATATGGCAATTATAACTATTATTGAAGTAATAAAATACAAATAGTTTCTTTTAAAGAAAACATTTATTAGCACAAAGGAAACAAGTAAAGAACTAATAGCCGTTCTCGATATACTTGAAATAAAACCCATAAAACTTATCATAAGACATGCTTTTAAAAGAAAATTTCTTTTATTAAGTGAGAAGAACACGAGAAGTGGAAATAATACAAGCATATATTCACCAAAAGCGTTTGGATTTCCAAACATCCCGTAACCTCTTAGGTTGGAACCTCTGAAAGGCCTAAAGAAAAAAGTATATAAGACATAAATGGAACCTAGTGAACTTGAAAAGAATATTACTTTATTAAGATAATCTATCTTTTTTCTGTTTGTAAGAAGGTTGACAGTTATGAAATAGGCACATACAAAAAGCAGATAAGCCATTATCCTTTTAGATTGACCCGGTAATGTCGAGGGTCTTAAAGTGGATAAAGCGTATATTGCAAACAAAGTAAAAGGTAGTTCTATTGAGGTATGTATCAGTTTTTTTCTTTTACTTGTAAGTATATTAATAAATAAAAGGAAAAAAGTGACTATTATTAATGCGTTACTTGCGTATATATTGATGAATCCTATTTTTAAAGAAGGATTGAAGAGATTTGCCATAAGGAAAATCCCGACAAGACCGTATAGAAGTGAAAAAGAGAGTAATAAGACTGATGCAAAAATAATAATGACAAAAAAAGCACTTTCATAATTTTGGTCAACCATTAAAAAAGAGATTAATGCACCAAATATTAAAAGAAAGATAAATATAAAAATAGCACTTTTATTTTCCACTGTGTTGCTCCTGGGTAAGCAGTATATAAAAGACTATAAAGATCGTTATAGCAATGAAAAAAGAGATTAGTTCGTTTCGCATTATTATCATGGAAAATCCAGCTATACCAGCTATGATCTGTAATAGAAACAATATTCTCGATATGCGATTTTCCGGGATCCCATTTTTCAAAAGTGACATTGAAAATGTGGATTCACTTCTGACACTGTTTAAAAGATTAGCCATAGGTATCATAAAAAGCAAAGAAAGTATTGTAAACTTTAACTGGTTATGCAGTGATATATAGGCAATAACAGAACCATACCATAGATAGAAATTTCTTGTAGGAGTGATTTTAGCAGGATGGGACGTATAGGTCTGAAGTGATAAGATCGATACACCAAGAACGAGAAATATCTGAGAGGAGAGTATCTGTTCCAGAAATAGAGTTATGAAAAACAGGTTTATTAATACAATACCTGTAATAAGTAAATTGTTTCCTGTATGTTCTTCATTGTTGTAGAAGATCATTTGGAAAAATACAAACCATAAAAAAGTCAAAGGTAAAGAGAACCATAGATTTTCTGAAAAAAAATCGATATTTATATTGTTGTAATATGCCAGATATGTGTTAAAAGCGGAGAGAAGTGTTATGCTAATCTTTCTGCTTTTAATAACAAACGGCAGAAAAATATTCAAGATCATTATTATCATAAGAGAGTTGAAGAAATTACTCTTTTCTGTATAGAATTCAGGTAATCTTTTGTTAACATAAAGACTTATAATCATTGATAATAGAAAGACTGGAAATATTATAAGTGCTGAATAACCTTTTAAAGTAGGAAAAGGAAAGAGACTATTTTCTTCGGGTGCTGCAAGCAGGTTAAATCTTCTGGCAATTCTAAGAAGAATATTTGCAGCAAATTTTGTTAGTATATATGCTAGTATTATACTTAATAAATATGTTTTCAATTTAAAAGACCCCTGTAAAGATCTAAAATTTTTCCAGCACATTTTTTATCAGTATAATTTTCTTCTATATGTTTTCTTGCCTGATTTCATAGCTGATTTCTGTATTCGTCATTTTCAAATAGATTTTTTAATGCATCTTTTAGATGGTCAACATCTTTTGGAGGTACTTTAATACCTGTCTTTTTATCAATGTTGACCTCTTTCATTCCGGAGTCAACATTTGTACTTATAACTGGAATCGAACACGCCATGGCTTCAAGTTGTACTATTCCAAAAGCTTCGGATGTTTCAATAGAAGGTAACACAAATATATCAGATGAGTTTAAAATTGCTTTTAATTGAACATCATCAGCTTCCGGTATGAATATTATTCTCTTATCTTCCATTGACTGTGCTTTTAAAGTAGAATAATAAGGACCATTTCCTACTATTATTAGATTATAATCACCATCGATTTGTTTAAACGCATCAACTAGAAAACTTACTCCTTTATAGTATACAAGTCTTCCAACAAAGACAGCGTTTTTTGAGTTTTCTCCAAGAAATTCTTTGATTCTTTTTATCCTGTCTAAGAGCTCTTTATCTTTTTCGAAACTATCTATATTAATCCCATAAGGGATAATCTTAACTTTTTCCTCAAATTCAGGAAGTATATCAGAATATTGAACATGATAAGGAGTGGCCGCTATTATGGCATCTGCTCTTTGATATATCTTTTTCATCAAAGGCTTATAGAATTTATATACAAATTTTTGTGCAACTATATCTGAATGATGACTAATAACAAGTTTCTTATCTTTAGGTAATCCGGCCATTTTCATCAATAGATGAGCCGATGGATTTGGCATGTGAATGTGATATATATCACTATCATCTCCTAAAAAGGAAAAAAACATTGAAAGTGAAAAAGGAGTTGAAAAGACCTCAAATAGTTTGCCGTTTCTTTTTATTGTCACGTTTCCTTCAACCTCTTTTGATGAGAAGAAAGAATCGTTAAAGACTTCCACTGTTAATTCTTCAACCTCGTTTTTTATATTGTTAACCAGTGAGAAGAGATGATTTTCAATCCCTCCTTTATATGGAGGATAGTATTTGCCTATCTGTGTTATCTTCATTATATATTATCTACCCCAATCCTGTTGTATTGAATAATTTATCTTTTCAAGTGTCCTTATAAGTTTATCCATATAACCTCCGCCTGCCGTGAAGGAATCGTTAAGAAAGATAAAACCTATTACCACAAATGAAATGACTATACTCCAGAAAAACACAAGAAGATGCGTCTTTTTCTGTTCGTGTAGTTTAAGAATAAGTAGTCTTAGTTTTATCTCACAAAGACCTAGTGTAGAACAACTTTGTCCTTTTTTGAGTTTTTGAGTTTTCTCTTCCGGAATATTACAGTTTATACTTTTAATTGATTTAGAATATTCAAAATATATACCAATAGCTATACCTAAAGCAATTCCTACGAAAAACTCTAGCATAAGATTACCTTCTTAATATTTTTGTTGTTTCTGATTATATCAAATTTCTTTTTATTTTTCATCCAAAAAGTATTACATTTAAAATTAAATCCATAATAATCATCAAATACTTGTCTTATTTTTCTGGATAAAGATTCCGGTTTTAATGAAACGTAATCTAAGACAAAAGGAAGTGAGCTTTTTTTGTGGAATATCCCTGTAGCGGTTGTTAGTATAGGTTTTTTGTATGAAAGAGCTTCTATATTAGTCCTACCAAAACTCTCTCTTTCTGATAGAGTAAGAAAGAGGTCGCAGTTTGTATAGATCTTAGATATATCTGTTAAAAATCCATGAAAGAAAACCCTATTTGAGACGTTGTTCTCAATAGCTTTTTTTAAAAGGATCTCCTTATAAGGTTGTTGAGTTAGATATGGTTCCTCTCCAAAGATATGTAAAGTGTAATCATCATCTAGATATTTCATTGTATCTATTGCTATATCTATATTTTTTAGTGAGGTTAGGTGAGCCACCATTGCAAGTTTTTTAGTTTCAGAGTTTTTAAGTTTTATATTGTGTACATTTTCCACTGAATTAAATATAGTTTTAGTCTTAAAACGTGGAAACTGTTTCGCAGTAAGGTTGGAATTGCATATTACTATTTTAGTGAATAAAGAAAGAAAATAGAAAAGTGTTTTAATATATTTATTATTTAATATATCCCTAAAATGCCATACTATCTTTTTTCTTATCATCAATGAAAGGAGCAAACCCGTAAGGTGCATCTTGATTCCGTTTGAATATATAATATCGAATTTATCATTAGAAATATTATTTTTTATTTTATATGCGTATTTAACAAAATTAAAAAATGAAAATATATTAAAACTTTTTCGGGATAATTTATTGAAATCAACGTCAGGATAAACAACTGAATATTTAATGTTTAATTCCTTTAAGGAATCGGTTAGATTTCCAGGAAATGGAAGTATGATTTTGTATATCAGATCAGGATTATGTTTTATAAAAGATAAAAGACTGACCTCAGCCCCGCCTATAAACCCGACGGGGTTGAGTATCAGTATTTTCTTATTCATCTTAATAGTTATAATAATATCCAGAGATGTTTTTAAGTGTTACTTTGTTACATACTATTCCAAGAGGTCCCTGGAAAATGTTTTTAATATCGTTAAGCGATTTGTTTATTATCTTTCTTGAACTCTGCCTTAATGAGATAACAAATAGTATATTATCAACTTTTGGTACTATTAAAAGAGAATCTGATATATTAGAAGCTGGTGCAGTATCAATGAGTACTATATCAAATTTTTCTCTTAGATCTGAAATTAGGGTCTCGAACTGTTCTGATTCAAAGAACATAGCTGGACTAGGTGGTGTTGCACCGGAAGTTATAAGATAAAGGTTATCTACAGGAGTAGCTTTTATAAGATCTTCCTGTGTATTATCAAGCATAATATCTGTAAGTCCTTTAAAGTTGTCAGTGTTAAAGAACTTATGCTGACTTGGCTTATGAAAATCAGCATCCACAATAACGGTCTTATAACCTGCAAGCGAATAGGTAATCGCCAGATTTGAGAGTACCAGAGATTTACCTTCTGAAGGTTCAGCACTGTTTACCATTATTACAGAGTTTCTAGCTGTAATACCGGAAAATCCGAACTTGGTGTTGATCATCAGCATCTTAAACTGTTCAGAGGCTATATTTTTTGGTTCAAAATATGTAAGAAGCATAGGGTCAAGAGAAGGTTCTATATCACTGACTTCTGATTTTCTTATACCAGGTATTCTTGCAAGAAGAGGCAGTTTAAATAGATTTTCAGCTTCTTCAGTCGATTTAATTGATCTATCAAGATGTTCTATCAAGAATGCCAACGTTATGCCTGTTAGTATTCCCGCAAGCATAGCAAGTATAAAATTGAATTTCATATTTGGTTTTAATGGTCTTCCTGGTATAGGAGCTCTATCAAGTATCTTTATCTTTGTCTTTACGGATGCTTTTTTTATCTTAATATCGTTTAAATTCTCAAGGAAAGTATTATAGGTCTTTTCCGCAAGTTGTAGATCTCTCTGAACAAGATTATAATCCTGAAGTATCTCAGGGAGTTTTTTATACTGATTTTCTTTTTCTTTAATAAGAGTATTATACGATTTGACTTCTGCCTCTTTTAGGGTGATATCTACCGTATTATCAACGAGTTTTCCTAAGAGTTGTCTATAAAAAGGATTATCCTCAGGATTTTCTTTCTTTTTACTGTAATACTCTTTTTCCAATTTAGTTTTTAATAGATCTAACCTAGTTTGTAATTCAACGACCTTTGGATGAGAATCTCCGTAGATCAATTTTGATGATGTAAGTTGAAGCTGAAGATCTGTTAGTTTTATTCTCATATCATCAATATAATAGTTTCCATAGGCTTCGGAATTATTTAGAGTGAAATCTTTGGAAAAGTCGCTATCTTTAAGTTTTTTGTTTAGTTTTTCTTTTGAAGCCTTCGCACTATCAAGTTCCCTCTTTGCCTGATCTCTTTCGCTTTTTAGTTTTCTAAGTTCATCCTCAAGTTTTTGCATCTCATCAGAAACATTATAGGCATTCCCTTCCTGATTTATAGTCTTAAGATTGTTTTCATATTTTTTTATCATATCTAATGTTTCTGTCATCTGTTCTTTTAAAAAGACTATTTTTTTATCGTATTCCTCACTTTTAGTCTTTTGAATACTGTCAGCAAATATCTCAAAAAGCATATGTGATATGTAAGAGTTGATAACAGGGTTATGGAAACGCACTACTACTTCAAGTATCTCTGTGCTAATAACAGGGAATACATCGAGTTCATAAAAAGATAAAGTTTTTAATGAGTCTGGAGTGACCTGGTTTTTGATCTTTCGAAACTCATCTTTAAAAAACATCTCTCTTTTTGCAGTGTCCCCGTTATTTATGCTATGAATATAATCATAATTTTTAGGAAGTTCTCTCTGGAATAGCTCCTCAAATTCAGAGGAATCTTTTAATTCTATTGATTTTACAAAAAATCTGTTAAGTCTTGAGACTACCTGTTGTTTTATTATTGATGATTTAACAAGCTCAATATAGTTTGTTATAGATTCGTTGTATTTATAGACTGTAGAACTTTCAGATACAGTGAAATCATCTTTTTGAACCATTACTCTGCCTTTTGTCTCGAATACAGGAGTCTGATAATATGAGAACAACATTACAAAGAAGACTATTAATACGGTAGCTTCTGTTATTATAGGTAATCTTTTGGTTATAGTGTGTAAATAATCATGTAGGGAGAAATCTCTATTGTTGTCCATATTAGAAATCCTCCTTTGAGATAGTCTTCACATTTTTTGCGCCAACAAATATATTTGAAAACTTTTCAATTGTATTGGTAAGCATATCAAGAGCGGATCCTCTGTTTTTTGGTATAAACAGTATATCTCCCGGTAAAAGCGAAGGGAAGTCCTGATATCTGCCTCTTTGCATTACGTTTGCAAGATTTATGTTTAGTTTTAAAACCTTTTCTTTTTCTTTTCTGAGTATAATAGCATAATTCAAAGCAGCTCTTTCTTTTGGTTTTGACAAAATAGCAAGATCAAGCGGAGATATTGTATCATCATAATATACTTTGAAAGGATTGTTAACTTCACCTACAACATAAATATACGGAAGTTCTTTTAAGATTATTGTATCACCATCTTCAATTATTGGATTGTTCATATAATCACCATGTTTCATAAAACTACTATAATCATATGATCGCATTTTCTCACCATTTACCACTAGGATTTTATACTTATCAGAGCTTTCCAGAAGTCCACCAGCCATATTTAATGCCTCAGATAATCTTATTTTTTTATTAAAGCTAAATTTACCTTCATTTTTTATCTCTCCTGATATATTAAAATGAAAACCGTCGGTATTTAAATATATAAGAGGGCTTTTTATGACATCAGGATCTAGTCTTTTAAAGATCTCATCTTTTATCTGATTTAATGTCATGTCTTCGACATTAAATCCTCCTATATAAGGTAGAATGAGTTCATTTCTGTAGTTGACCTGAAACTCCTCGTTTATCTCTTCCTGTCCAAGTACATTAAAAACAGTTATGTGTACTGAATCCCCATAGCTTAATGAATGTGCAAGAAGTGATGTTAAGATTATGATTATTAGAAGTATTGTTTTTCTCATAAATCCCTCTCTAAATATTTTTATTATTATTATTATCGTCATCGGGCTCGTCTAATTAAAACAAATAAGCGACGATTTTTAAAATTACCGGTTCTCTGTTTTTAAGCTTTTCGAGATTTTTTCCTTTTTTCTATCTCTACTCTGTTTCTGCCTTTTTTCTTAGCTCTGTAAAGTGCAGCATCAGCAGCCTGTATGACTTCAACCGGATCAGTCCTAAAAGAAGATGAGCATGCGATCCCTAGACTTATTGTAACATTTACTTTTTTTCCTGGAATCTTATCGTTTTTCCCTTTAGTAAGTGTATATGATGATCCTTCAACACTTCTTCTGAAGAAGTCCGCATGTGGTAATACCTGAGAGCCTTCTTTTCCCGGAGTTATTACGACAAATTCCTCGCCGCCATATCTATAACATCTACCAAATGAGTTCTTTTTTAGTATTCCGGATACAAATTGAAGTACTTCATCTCCTGCCTGATGACCATATTTGTCGTTAAAGTTTTTGAAATGATCAATATCCATCATAGTCATTGTATATTTTTTGCCTAGTTTTGAACACGTTGCGTCAAAAGCTCTTCTATTTAAAAGACCTGTAAGCTCGTCAGTAAAGACTTTATCCCATGTCGAAAAATAAAGAGATATTATAAGTAGTAGAGATGATATATTCATTGTGAGTGATATCAGATATTTATATTTTCCTAAACTTGTATTAGTCAATGATAAGAATGTCAAAAGACTAAATAGAAGTATAAGATCAGCAGAGAAGGAACGTGTAAAATTAAATCCTCCGTTCTTTCTAAAAAAATATAACATCGTTAGAATTATCATTAAAAATAATGAGTTTAATATACTTACTTTGGTTATTAGATCCAGACTATTAAGTGGAATACTGTTTATCGTTATAAAAGCTTTCTTTTCTATTATTCCAGAATAAAAAAATAAAACTGAAGACTGTGCAGCGATGAAAATAAATTTAAATATACCGGGAAGTGTAAGAATTCCAGAATCTCTTGTATATCTAAAAAATATAAAATCCAGAAGTAAAAACCATATTATAAGTATATGCGATGTCTTTTCTTTAAAAAATAACATTAATATATATATAAGGACCTGTAAGAGAGAAATGAAAAAGATTCTGGTCTTGTTAAAATGAGAGGAAATAAATAAACATATAAAGAAAAAGACAAATGGAAGAAATATAAAGGCTTGTCTGACGACTCCACCGAGTTTTTTGAAATAATCAAAATGAAGATCTGAAAAGTAAAATACTAATATACATATAAGAAAAGAAAAAAAATAGAAAAAAATATCGGAAAGCTTCTTCATATGCTAAAGATACTTGAAAAAACACAACTTTACAAAAAAAATGGTGCTTTATTTAGTGTGACGGTTGACAGTTTTAAAGGTAGTCATTGACTATTGTGTTTAAGAGAAGTTTAAATATTAACTTTTTTTCAAAAAAAAATAACTCAATAAAATATATTTGTATATAAAAAACAAGTGATGTAACATTTAAGCGAAAATCCATAATATTCCTTAGGAGGAAAGATGGACTTTAATATGAAGCACATTATATCTATCAATGATTTTCAAAGAGAAGAGATAGATTATATTCTTGACCAATCAAAAAAGATGGAAGAATTACCACAAAAAGATAAAATAGAGCTTTTTAAAGGTAAGGTAATGGCTTCCTTGTTTTTTGAACCTTCAACAAGAACAAAAGATTCATTTATTTCTGCTTGTCTCAAAATGGGAGGCAATCATGTAGGATTTAGTGATACATCTTCAACCTCTTTAAAAAAAGGAGAGACCTTTGCGGATACGATTCGGATGTATGAAAAGTATTCGGATATTCTTGTAATAAGACATAGCATCGAAGGAGCAGCCAGATATGCTTCTGAGATTCTTAGTATTCCAGTTATCAATGGTGGAGATGGCGCAAATCAACATCCTACTCAGACGTTACTTGATCTTTATTCAATAAAAAAATCAAAAGGATCGATAGATAATAATAATATTTTAATAGCTGGTGATCTTAAGTATGGTAGAACAGTTCATTCATTATCATTAGCTTTAAGTCTATTTGATAATATCAATCTTACATTTGTGAGCCCACCATCTCTTAGAATGCCGGATGAAATTACAGAGATGCTGAGAAACAGAGGAGTCAGCTTTTCTATTTATGACAATCTTGAAGAAGCTGTAAGGGACAATGATATAATTTACATGACTCGTATACAGAGGGAAAGATTTCCAAATGGTGCTTAATATGAAAGAGTCAAGAACTCTTATCTTATCGATAGAGAGCTTTTAGAAAGATGTCCTACCGATATCAGGATCATGCATCCTCTACCTAGAGTAGGTGAGATCTCAACTGAGGTAGATCATATGCCACAGGCCTTATATTTTCAACAGGCAGCAAACGGTATTCCGGTGAGACAATCGCTGCTTATGCTTCTTACAGGAGGTGTTCTATGAACGATAGACCGTATAAAGTTTACCGAATAGAAAATGGAACTGTGATCGATCATATACAGGGATCCAAAGCTATCAGAGTGCTTCATGTACTGGGACTTGATACGGATATGAATAATCTTATTACGATGGGAATCAATCTCAAAAGTAAAAAGTTTGGAAAAAAAGATGTAATAAAGATCGAGAATAGATATTTATCAAAAAAGGAATTTGATAAAATAGCAATTGTATCACCTGATGCTACTGTGAATGTGATAAAGGATGGAAAGAGATCTGAAAAGCATATCGTGAAGCTACCTGGTAAAATAAATGGTATAATAAGATGTCCTAATCCTGATTGTATAACAAGAAAAGAAAAAATCGAAAGTGTTTTCATAACACAACATAATGAAGATGAGATAAAGTATAGATGTCATTACTGTGAAAGGTCTTTTGAAAAAGAATGCGTGTCGATAATCTGATAGAAAACGAAAAACGAGAGATAAAAAAGGTTACGTGGATAAGTGTATTTATAAATATTTTTCTTTCTGTTGCAAAGATCATGGCCGGTATTTTCGGTTCTTCAGCTGCACTTATAGCAGATGGTGTGCATTCAGCTTCTGATCTTTTATCGGATTTTATCCTTATTATTGCCTCAGGTTTATGGACAAAAGCTGAGGATGACAATCATCCATATGGTCATCGAAAGATAGAGAACCTTACCACGTTGATTCTGGGTATTCTCGTATTGATTGCAGCGATTCCTATGATGATCTCAGCAATAAGAGATCTCAAAGTGAATCATATAGCCTCAGCGCCTGGAAGAATAACATTGATTGTTGCTATGCTTTCCTTAATACTTAAAGAGTTTCTTTTCAGGGTGACCAGAAGTACAGGAAAACGCATAAGATCTCAGGCAGTAATAGCAAATGCATGGCATCACAGATCGGATGCTTTATCAACTGTTCCTGTACTAGTCTCTATTCTGGTTGCGATGTTGTATCCGGAATGGGGATTTGTTGATGAGATAGGAGCTATAATCGTCAGTGTAATGCTTATATATATGGGAATACGTTTTATTTGTCATGCGCTTAAATGTATGCTTGATTTTGCAGCATCAGAGGATGTGATTGAAAGAATAAAAGGTAAGAGTTTTAAGGTCGATGGTGTCATGGATGTGCATAAAGTTCGTACAAGATATATGGGTAGTTCGTTATTTATAGATATGCATATAGAAGTAGATCCTGATATTTCAGTGAGGAAAGGGCATAAAATAGCCGGAATAGTAAAAAAAGAATTACTATCATCTGATTGCGAAGTCTCTGATGTGATAATACATATAGAGCCGTTTGAGAAGCTTTAAACGTAAAGCGTAAGGCGTGAAGCGAAGAATCACGAAGAAGCACGAAAAGGCACGATGGGTTGATTTTCCGAAAAGTCGTAAAGTCGATTAGTCGGAATATCGGCTTTTATGGTTTTCTACTTTCTGTTTTTAAAAAAAGATGTGTATTACATCTGCAATCTGAAGCTCCAAAACCTTTTATAGGTTCAATTAGATCAAATTCCTCTTTTATACTTTGAGCAAGTTCACATTCCGAGAAAACTACATTGGAAAAAGCAACGACTTTTATCATATAAAAATCAGTTGTAAGATAATCAATATGCCAGTGAAGCTTTTTTTCTTTTCTTATATGTCTTTCTATTCTTTTATCAAGGTTTTTTTTTGCACTTCCAATGTAAAGATAGTAACCGGGCAGGAAAATAAAATCACCAAGTTTACCGATTTTCTTTGTAACTTTTTTGTTATTATGTAGTATAAGAATATACAGATTATTCATAAATATAAAATATCATATGGAGGAAGAATATGCTTAAAGAATTTTTAATGTCAGGCTATAATGAAGTATATGGTTTCATTATAGGACACATTTTTATAATAATACCTGCTTTTTTATTATCCGGTGCTATTGGTTCTCTTGTAAATAAATTTAAGATTCTTAAATACTGTGGTCCGCAGGCTAATAAAGCTGTTGCGTATACACTTTCGTCCTGTGTCGGGGTTTGTCTTTCAGTCTGTGCTTGTGGAATAATCCCGCTTTTTGGTTCTCTATACACTTCCGGTGCTGGAATAGGACCCGCTATAACGTTTCTTTTTTCAGGACCTGCTATAAATATAACTGCGATAGTCCTTACCTTTATGATGATGGGAACGAAGATGGGAATAGCTAGGATGTTGCTGACCTTCTTTGGAGCGTATCTTATCGGGATAATATTCTCACTTGTGTTTAAGGGGAATATAGGAGATTATAAAAAGGAAAAGAAGCCGATTAAAGATAATGATAGAAAAGGTTGGCAGACTTCCACCTTGTTCTTTTTTCTTATCACCTTCACATTTCTTCCTGCTTTCGACAAGATCCCGTATAAGCTCAAATGGACACTTTATGGTATAAACTTTCTAATAATATGTTTTGTAGCCTGGAAGTTTCTTTCAAAAGATGAGATCATCTCATGGCTAAAGAAGACAAGACATTTTACCGCAAAGATAATAGTTCCTATGATGATCGGTGTTTTCATGATCGGTGTCTTAAGGAATTATTTTGGAAATTCTGAATCCGATATAATCTTTTTCATAAGAGGAAATACCTGGAGAGCAAATTTCATAGCTTCTATTGCTGCTGCCATAATATACTTTGGCTCCTGTGTCTCTGTTCCTTTTGTTGCCGCACTCATGGCTATGGGACTTCACCATGGACCAGCTATGGCGCTGCTTATTGCCGGACCGGCTGTTAGTTTTCCAACATTTCTTGCAATAAGAAACATAATGGGTTTTAAAAGGAGTTTTTTATATATTTCTCTTGTTGTCGTATTTGCTACAATAGTAGGAAAACTTTTTGGTAGTATGGTCGTCATATAATAATGAGTGTATTAATATTAAACTATGACCCTTCAGGTCTTTATAAGAGAAATGAGGTCTTGAACTGCCTTTTATTAGCAGCTTTGCTTAAAAGACATTCTATTTCCTATAAAATAAAAGAGATATCATCGATTTCTGATGAGGTTGTAAATGATGAAAGATTTGTCGTCATAACCTCAAGAGAGAAAAAGGTTCAGGAGCTTGCTTTAAAAATAAAAAAAAGATACAAGACAAAGGTTTTGATATTCTTTCATGAGTATTTCTCTTTTTTTATAAACAAAGATTTCTTAAAAATAGTCGATATTGTTGTTGTTGGTAATGGGTTTAATGCTATAATTGATTTGATAAAAGATTTGAAAAGGAAAGAAACTGGTATAAAAAGTACTGCCTGGCTAAGTAATGGAGTGGTGAATATCAATTCATCTCAAAACCCGATTGATCTTAAAAAGGTAGGTAAGTTACCCTACTCAAAATACCCTGGTTGTGGAATATATAAAGAAGCTGCTTTTAAATATTCTCCTTATGAGGAAGGAAAGGATGCTGCTCTTATCTTTTTTTCCAGAGGATGTAAGTCAAGATGCAGTTTTTGTATAAATCCTATTTTTTATAAAAGAAAAGTGTATTATCGTGATCCATTTGATGTTCTTGAAGATATTGATTTTTTTATAGAAAAAGGAATCGTTCATTTCTCTTTCGAGGACGAGAACCTTATTGCAGATAGAAAAAGGTTTAATGAACTCTATACCCATATTAAAAAGAAGAATATAATGTATAGATGTCACGGTGCTATTCGTGATATTGATAATTCTATTTTAAAAAAACTTTTCGAGAGTGGTTGCAAAAGGTTGGATATTGGTATCGAGACTGCATCACTTGATCTTCAAAGCAAAATAAACAAGATAAACGGTGTAAAACGTGTGATTAAAGTATGTAATCAGGTAAAGTCCTTTGGCATAAGACCTTTTATACTTATGATGCTTGGTTTTCCTGGCGAGACCAGGGAAGATCTTTTAAAGACCAAAGGTTTTCTTGAGATCTTAGAGAAAAATGGGATGGAGTTTGGTCTATCCTTGTTTAGACCACTTCCTGGAACTTGTTTTGAAAAGATAAAAGGAATAACTGAAACAGGTTTTTCCAGCCATGGTAAAGATGTTCTTCATTATATAGGTGACGAGACAGATGTAGATGAAATAAAACGTATTTATAAAAGATTTACATCAAAAAAACTCATTATCCCTAATGAATCAAAGTCAATAAAAGTTGTTAGAAACGGAAGTTCTTTTATTAGAGCCGATGAATATTTTGAAGCTGATTTCAAACCGGTTCCTTTAAATATATGGAACGGGGATAAGTGGGATAGTAAAGGACTTGCTCATCTTGTTGGAAGATTCAAAGGTTATATAAAGTATAGATTTTCAAGCAGTGAAAGTTTTAAAGCAAATATTAAAATCAGATTTAGAGCGTGTACCCAGACAGATGAAAAGGGAAATCTTGTTATTACAATAAACGAAAATAAGAAAGAGGTATACATACCAGAAAAAAGTGAATCGGGTGAAATATTATGTGTTGAGTTTGAAAATATAACGGTAGATATTAAAAATGAGCTATGCATCCTATGCAACTCTGAGATGGGGTTGAGTCTTTTCTTATCTTTTGATGATTCAAAAGTGGATAATAAAAGTATAGAAATAAGTACTTGTGATGTGTTATAATTATACTAATTCAATCAAAACGGAGGGAAAATGAAAAAAACACTTTCAATTCTACTTATTATGATATTCATTCTTTCAACCAATGTATTTTCGGAAGAAGCGACAATGGAGTCTCTTATAAAAGAATATCCTGAACTTGAAAAGGAAATCAGATTAAATTATAGAGCTGAGTTCGATTATTCTGTGGATGGTTTTAGTGTAACGGATGATGTAATAGGGTTTCAAAACTTCGGACTTGATAAGAAGAGAGACGGAAGTACAAATGAGTTTACTTATGAAGATGTTCTTTCAAGAGGACAGGAAAGAAATCTTCTTCTTTCAAACACTGGTTGGGCGCATTGTTTTGCAATGTCATTTCTTACTAAACAGTTTTTTGATCACGGTAATTTTTCTACAGCTATTAGCTCTGACAATATTAAAAGACTTATAGAGGATATCTCAAAAAAGAAAAATAGAGATATACCAGGGGAAAATCTCTGGAAATTTTCGAGAAAATATAAAAAAGATATGAAAAAAGTTCTTGAACCACTACAGAAAAAATTGTTTTTTAATCTATCAAGTATAGGTCTTCTTTTTGGTTCGGATCAGAAAAAAGCATATAAAGAGATAAGAGATACCATAAAAAGTGACAATTTATGCCTTATTGGTCTAAAAAAGTCTCTCACATGGCAGCATGTCGTGGTTGGTTATAGAGCGATAAAAAGAGGAAATGATGTATATATTTATATTTATGATTCAAATTATCCGTATGTCTCAGATGATATTAACAATGATTACATCACAAAACGACCAAAATATATAAGATATGATATAAGTAAGAAAAAATTCAGATCTTCCAGTTATGGAGATATAAAAGTATTTAAGATATATAGATAAAAATTTTGAAAAAAATAGTATTAATCTTTTTAATTTTATTATTTACATATGCACACGGACTTAAAGTCGGTGTGCTTATGCCTTTCGGATCAAAAAAAGATCCTACCTTTGGATATATGGTGAAGAAGGGAATCGAGTTATTTTAAGAAAAATATTCTCATATTGATATTGAGATAGCATATCCATCACCTGGTGTTCCTTTTACATCCTATTTGAAATATTTTTCCTTGAAAAGCGATTACATTATAGCTGCGGGATTCATGTATAAAGAAGCGCTTTACGAACAGGCTAAGAAGAATATAGATGTAAAGTATTTTTTAGTGGATAGTTGTGTAGATCTTCCGAATGTATGTTCAATAGTATTTGATGATTATCAGGCTGCTTTTGTAGCTGGTGTTATGACAGCAAAGTTTTTTGCTAACTGGAACCTTGCATTTATAGGAGCCTCTCCGTCCTTTTTATCTGATAATTTTTATTATGGTTTTTTTAACGGATTAAGATATCAGGGTTATGATAAGGATTTTGAAAAATATTTTATTTCAAATGAAATAGTCGGTTTTGTGAATCCACAGAAGGGAAGGGCGCTTGCTGATAAACTATTCTCAAAAGATACAGACCTGATATTTGCGCCAAGTGGAGCGAGTTCGATCGGGGTATTACAATCAGCTGTAAAAAATGAGAAGTTTGTAATAGGAATTGACAGACCATTTGAAGATCTATCAGAAAACGGTGTTGTCTTTTCTTTATCAAAAAGAATTGATAAAGCCTTGTATAAGGTCTTATATCAATCAATAATCGAAAACGATTTTCAATCCAGAAAAGTGCTTTTTGATTTCTCCAACGGTGGTTATGAGATACCATATAGAAAAAGATTAGAACGCGTATATGGATATTATAAGATGAAATGGTACGATGAATTTATTCAAAAGGTGATAAACGATGAGATCGTTTACTAGAAAAAACTTTATATTCTTTGTTTTTATATTATTTTTATTTCTAAATACTTTTGCTCAGTTAAAAGAACTCAGTCAGGAGGATATGCTTTCCATACTGGTTCTTGAATTAAAGGATGTTTTAAACGAAAATAATGCTTCATATCTGCTAAGTTTTGAGAAAGAAACAAGTAAAGATTTTAGAGATCAGTTAAAAGACAGTCTTATATCTTTAAATCGTTCTCTTTCTTCAGAAAACATCAATAACGTAGACCTTCTAAAGATCAAAGAACTTATTGATACAATCAATTCTCTTATTGAACCGGAATCAATATTGATGACTATTCGTGATATATCGAAAAACACCGGTGGAAATAAAGTGAGAAATGATAAAAAACTTTTTTTACAGTACGATGAAAAAAGATCAAAGATCGGATTGTTTTCAAAAAGTTCGGATATATCAATAGAGCAAATAGCTCCTGTCTTTAAGGAAATACTGGATGTTAAAGAAAGAACAGGAGAGTTGAATATTTATAATTCAGCTGCTTTTCAGGGAGATAGCCTTGTTATCGAAAATAATGGGGAAAGTTTAGAGTTAACTTCATTATTAGATATAAAAGGAAAAAATGTGAACCTTTGTTTTTCAGGAAACATTGAAGATCGTAAGACGTTTCCTGAAAAACCTGGAGATATGGTCTCTTTTTTTAGAAAAGAAAATATAATCATACCTTCATCGGCCTCGTTAGGTGGAGGGATATCTTTTTCTGAAAACGCTTTTTATATAATGTCCGGAGATTTTGTGTTTGATCTTATTAAGATATCTGAAAAGAACATAAAGTTAAAGATATTTCCTTATTATAAATCACCTTTACTCTATGGTGTTAAATTCTATCCTGAAAAAAATAATTTAACGAAGATATTCAGGATAGATACTAAACTAGCTGAAAAAAATAGAATGTTCCTTAGTTATGTCATAAACATTGATAATATTGAGAGTAAAAAAGTCTTAAAAGATCTTTTTAAAAAAAGAATAAGTCTCAGAAACGTGCAGGACTTTGAAGATACAGCAGATTCATTTCTTGCAAGTGAGAAACTTCTTTCACTTATTGATATCGAGAATATATTTCAGAAAGAAAGAGGACTAGACCCGATTAAGAGGAGAGTATCTAAAGAAGATGTATCTGGAGAAATAGTGCCCGATTATGGACTTGATTCAAAAATATCTGATATAAAATTGAAAAATGGACAGTTTTTGACTGAAATAATATACAAAGATAGAGATGAAAATAAAAGAAAAGTCTCCGTGCTTTCGAAGGTGCGGGAAAAAAGCGTTTCTAACGAGATTGGATCCTATAGAGATAAAAACGATGTAGGAATAGTGTTTTTAAGATCGAATAAAAAAGATTATTTATTATCCCAGAGATTTATAGATGATAAAAACTGTCTTAGGGATGAGATGAAAAAGGATTTTTATAATATAATATCCTCTGTTGCTCCAACCTCAGCTATTAAAGAACTGCTTTTAGTAAATGATTCGTATGATATATTACAAGGTTATAGGTTAAAGCAGAATATATTATATGAATTTTCCAATAAATCTATATTAAAAGATGAACTAAAAGAAAAAGTCAAAGCGTTTTTTGCAGATCTTTCACAGTACCTGGATTGTCTATCGGAGCAGGAAAAGAGAGACCTTCAGAATAATATAAGATTATTGATAGGTATGGTTTTAGAAAATAATAAGATGGATATAGAGCGAAATATAAAGAAAATAATGCTTGAAAAACCGGATGACAATATTCTTATCTTTCTTGAAAATATAGGTGTGTTAAAAAGACTTGCGGCAGATATATCGGTTGAAGCAAAAGGAATCAAGCCGGTAGAGTTGAGAGAGAAAAACGTTGATTATTATGTTGATGTATCGCAGCTACTCTCTCTTTACAGATTTTTTTAAATAATATGTATTTGAATTGTATATTTATTTTTAGTTTGATATTATATTATAATACTTTGAATGTAGTATTAATATATATAAAAAAATAAACAAGGGGAAAATTTATGAGGAAAACTTTTATTTATCTTATCATGTTAATGATCTGCCTCTCTATGACTATAGAGGCAAAAGATATCAAAGTGGAAAATGCTTTTATTACCTATGTATATGGGTCAGTTAAAATTAAATCTGGCGAAGCAGCTTCATGGGAAAAAGCTAAGATCAAACAAAAAATAGGAGTAGGAGATACTCTTAAAACAGGAAGAAGATCAAAGGCTGAAATAAATATTTCAGGTAAAAAGATAATAAAGATCAAACCTAATACCGAGATCGAGATTCCTAAAGTTTACGAAAATGAAGGTGGTTTATTTCAGACAATAAAACTTCTTTTTGGATATGTTCATGTCAATGGTAAAAAGGTTGATGGCGAATTTAATATTCAGACACCTAAAGCAATTTGTGGAATTAGAGGAACAAGATATACTCTTCAGGTAGCAGGTCCTAGAGAAGTGCTAACAGTTCTTTCAGGTTCTGTTATGTATTCTACTTTTAACAAAAAAGTCTCAAAGCTTGTTAAAAAAGGTGAGAAGATAACAGTAAAGAAGGCTGAAGAAATAAAAGTCGAAAAGGTAAACGTTGTCAAAGAAGAAAAAAAGGTAATAAAAGAATTCATACAGAAAGAGACGGAATCAATAGAATCACAAGCTGAAGAACTTATAGAAACAGGTAGCATAGAAGAAGCTGTTGATTCTGTAACGGATAATTTTGATGTGAATGTTGATCTTACACCAACTGAGACATCAACTGTCGGTGAGACAAAACCAAAGGGAAGTCTTCATATTAACTGGTAAAAAGGAGGAAGAGAATGAAAAAGATTTTAAGCTTAATATTATGTATAACTTTAGTTCTTCTATTTACCGGTTGTGGTAGCTCAACCGTTGCTGTAGATCCTGTAAATCAACAGGATCTTATTAGAAATGGCTCTCAAGCAAAGAATGCTGTCAATATCAGTGTTGAGTGGCCAAAAGAATTGAAGAACGTTAATGGTGCACCACCTGCTGGATATAATATAACCACTATGGAAGTGTTCCTTATTGGTGAAAAGTATCTTGAAGCGCAGATGGGTGAATATTATGATGAATCACTTTTTGATACGAAACTATATCAGGAAGAGATGTATTCTGATAGTAATTATTATTATAGTCCTATGAGACCGGATAAACTAATGGGTCTTGCTGGACCAAGAAGGACTGATACCAACTCCCATTTTACTGAAATCTACGGAATTGGTTCAGATGAAGTCGATGCTTATTCATATTTTTTCGATGTGACTCCGTCAAGTGAATATTATGAAGGAGCGACTATTGAAGATATAAATGCGGGTGAATATATACTCTTTTTGTATGCGATCAATTCATCCAACACTCCGGTGTTTTATTCGGCCAAACCAGTCTCTGTAATAGAGAACGAGACTACAAATGCAGAGATAACAGAATGTTACTGGATGAACCTATCCGGATATGACTTTCCATCATATCCGTATTTTACTAGTGTATATGCTTCATACATAACATCAGGTGGGACTTTTAATACAAATGTGGATTATAGCACTACAGATACTTTGACTATTAGTTTAAACGATATGCTCAATGCATCTCAAGATTCTATAACTTTATATTATTATTATGAACCTAATGATGATGTCAATCTGGCAACTACTCAAAATGTCATTCCTACTGGGCTTACCTATACAACGTCGTCTCTTGATGCGACTTATAGTCCAACTACACAGCAGGCTGGAACTATCACTATATCAGGACTTACCTCGACATCAGCGGGCACTTATGTAGTATCCTATCAGATATATGATCCTAATGATCCAACTATATATAGTGCTTGTGCTTTTAATCTTGTTCTGACCTATACTACACCAACTGCAACCAGGCCAACTGTAAACTCATTTGGTAATACTACCACTATGAACCTTGAACATCCTTATTTTCATATTGGTACAGGTGATGAGCAGGATGGTTTTATAACAAGTACATCCCCGTTTGCTCCAGCAACAGGAGTAAGTCTTGATGGCAATCTTTATGATAAAGACGGTTTTGTTGGTATTTATTACAGTACAGTTGATCATACTGTCGCAAAACCTGCAACTTTCTCCTATACAGTAGAAAATGCAGCGAGTGGTATCGATATATCATCAACTAATTTCCCAACTTATACTGAGCAGACTATGATAACAGATGAGTATGGATTGGATTTTGATTTCGATCTTACAAATATGCCTTCCACACAGGGAAGTTATATACTTTCATATCCGCTTACCGTCGATGGTCTTGATATTACAGAAGAGATACATCTTTTTATTGAGGATGGACTCTATGTTGATACTCAATCTGTTGCTAGTCTTAACACTGGTGGAACTTTAGGAACAGATATATATGAATTTACTGCAAGTGGAACTATTGAAGCTGATAAAGGATCTCCTAACGATGGAGCGCATGGTTACAGTAGGGTTGATTTTACTACATCTACTTTGCCTTCAGCAACTTCCACATATGTTGCTACTTTACCGATTCCGGCTTCTATACCAACTAGTGTTGGTCTTGTAGAACTTACTCCTTCTGACATAGCTTATTTTGCTATGGCTGAGACTCCTCTTAGTGGAGAAGCTGTTTTGTTTGCTCAATTAATAGCTAACAACTTCCAGGTAACATCAAGCTTAACAGATAGCGGTCAGCCTTTTGATGGAAAGGTATCGTTTAATCTTTCGCATGATGGAAGTTCTCAGTATGAACTTACCATGGAGATTCAGGGACTAAACGCCTCATTTGCTTCTACAAACAATTTTTCAGGTTCTGATGAAGTGTGGTACATAATTCATCTAAGAAACAAAGATAATGTTCTTGGAAGCACTACTTACGGGAAAAAGTATTACATATTTGGCAAAATAACATTTGCTTATTAATATAGGAGAAAAAGCTATGAAAAAAATTATTTTAATTGTATTATTCGCACTAACATTCACGCTTTGTGTTAACGCAAATGGCTTCAGTGATGTACCTAAAGACCACTGGGCTTATGATTCTGTCAATATGCTTTATGAGAAAGGAATACTTAAAGGTGATAAGTTTGCAGGTGACGAGATAGCAACAAGATTTTATTTTGCAGCGGTACTTGCTAGATTAATGGAATCTCTTAAGACAGGACAGCTTCAGGTATCTGATATATCCTATGAGGATTATGAAAGAGTAAACCGGCTTTCTGTTGAGTTTGCTAACGAACTCAATGTATTTGGATACAGACTCAAAAGAATCAGAAATATGTTGGATGATATCAGAGAAAAAGTAGATGTTTTGAAAAAAGATAAAAAAGTAAATGGACCTGTTATAACATGGAAAGTTACCGGTGATCTTAGATTAAGAAACTCTATTCATGGTGTTAATTATGCTTATGATGATGGTTCAATAGCAGGAGCAAATGACACTAATTTTATAGAACAGACTTTTGGTATGAACTTTAATCTTAAGATAGGGGAGAACCTTACCTATATAAACAGATGGGAAAATGTATGGTATCATAATCCTGTAATAAACGGTTCTGCTGGTGCGGATTGGCCTGCAAATCAAACTATATCTCTTGGTTATTTTAACTATGATGGACCATCATATAGTTTTTCAGGTGGTAGACAGTTTTTTAATGTAGCGAATGCACTATTTTTCTCGGATAAGGATAATGGTTTTAAATATACCAAGATGCTTTCCGAGGATTCAGATATTGTTCTTGCTGCTACTAAAGAAAGTCTTACAGACAGCAATTCTTCTCTTAATACATTTGTTGTAAACTATCTAAAATATCTTGAAACCGGTGTTCTGAATACTTATACTGTATTTTCAAATAACCCTTTGTGGCAGACAGCAAGTGCTTCAATATCTGGAAATACAAATTCATCATCCTCTGTTAACTATTATGGTATTGCATATAAAGATGATTCAAGGATGGAAGAAAAGTATTTCCTTGAACTATCAGCTTTTTCATATGCTGATACTGTAAGCGATTTTGCGACTAACGGAGCAACAGGAGCGGATATCGGTACTCAGATGGCTTATCAGTTAGGATATACAAAAATGCTTAATCCAATGACTGATATAAGATTTATATATACACATCAGGATGACTTTTATAAACCGCTTAAAAAAGATGCAACAATAACAATGCCAGATTATGATGATCTTGGTTTTGGTACTGCTTTGAATCTTTCCGGTGGCTTTAACTCATATTATATTAGGGTTGAGAACTATCTTAGAGGCAATGCATCACTTGTCTATTCGCTTGAGATGATTGCGGATGATAGTACTCTTGCTAATGGTCAGATAGCTGATGATAGAATGGTATATGGCGTTAAATACGATAAAAACATAAGTGGAGCGGTTCTTTCACTTGAATATAAGATGGTTGATGCTGAAAAAGATTCAGCTACAGCTGATGTAAGGACAAACGGATTTGGTACAGATATTCTTACAGGCGGACTTAGTGGGAACAACGGTCCTTCTGTGGAGACAGATGCAAGAGATCCTTATGATGAATACTCATTCATAATGACATTGACTCATGCTTTTTAATTAATAGTTAGTTATTATAAATAAAAAAAGCGAACCAAATTGGTTCGCTTTTTTTTTATTACCCTCTCTCTCAGCATAACCCTTTTAATATAATATCAATAGCTTTTTCTTTATCTTTTATAAGTGATGCAGGTATTTCCTGACCGTGAGCAAAACATACCAACGGTTTGTTGTTGTATGAAAGAATATTGTATATGTTTCCATATGAGAATGTCTCATCTATCTTTGTGAAGGAATAGCCGTCAAAACCTATTTTTTCAAAGAAGTCGACTTTTTCTTTTAATTCTCTATATCTGCCGTTAGAATCAAGAACTAGTATTTTTTTACATTTAAGTTCCGTTGGTATAAAGGAGGTAGAATGTTCTTCGTCTAATTCAAATCCTGGAGTGTCGATAAAGATAAGATCATAAATTTTCCTGTTTTCTTCAACGATCTTAATCAATTCATCAGAATCATGAACCTTAATTGATTTTATATTTACGACTTTACAATGTGAATCCAACTGATAAAAACCTGCTTCTTTATAGGTGTCAAAAGAAATATTCAGAATGTTAAGGTTATATCTTAATTTCAGAGTTATTGCGAGTTTTGATATTGTTGAAGTCTTACCGGAACCGGCTTCTCCTGTAAATACGTATACGTTATACTCGGTATCAAGATCTTTAAAGTTTATAAGATTAGATAGCTGTTCTCTAAGGTGTTCCTCAGGAACAACATTGACATCTGTCTTTGACAGACCATGTATAAATTTTCCTGCGAGAATTTCAGTAATATCGTTTTCTACCATTCTTCTATAAAAGTTGTTCAGATCTTTTGAACCGAACTCAAAAACGTCTTCTGGTGATTCTATATCTTTATTATCTTTTCCGGACAGACAGGATAGCATGTTCTTTATATCATCCAGTTGACTGTAAAGGTTTGAAACAAGATCGTTTTTTTCGAAACAAGCTGTAGAATTTGTATTAACAGATATATCTTTTTTCTTTATCTTAGGAATATCATCTAATGATTGATCAGTTGCTGTTAATTTTATCTTGTTGCCGCTGAAATGTTGAAGCATAGAATCGTTTTCGCCAAGAATTTCTTTTTTTATTATATAAGCTTCGTCACCAAGTTCTTCGCGAATTCTTTGTAGACCTTCTTTCATGTTTGAGACAATAAATGTTTTTTCCAAGATTGACACCCCTCTAAATTGTTTTTTTTATTATTAGATAGGGTTCCTGAACTGTGCCTTGATTTTTTTATTATAGAAATAATTTATATTAAAAAAAGGAGTATTTCAAGAAAAATATTTTATAAAAGATTTTACCTGTGACCCGGGATTTATTCTTGTTCTTTATCGGTAAGTTTTTGTATTTTTTCCATTGCTTTTCGTATAGTCGTTTTTGCTTGAAATATCGACAATTTTTCAATGTCATCTTTAGCGCTTTTGTATGATCTTACAATATCTTCATAAACATTGAATTTTTTTAATGTTTCTATGTTTATTGTTATGATCTGGGAAAGTTGAGTTAGTGCATCGCTGGCAGTTTTCTTTTCTTTTTGCAAGATGTAGATCTCATTTTCAATCTTTATATATAATAGTTCTAGTGAAAGTAAATAATTTTGAGCTTTTTCATCTTTGTTTTCTGATATGCATTGTTTGGATCTTTTTAACATATAGCTGAATTTATTTTTATTGTTAACTGATAAGTTCTTAATTGATTGATTAAATTTTTCGTATTTTAATATTTTGTTGTTTTCATAATTGAAAGAAGACGAGTTAGTTGTAATAAATAGATATAATATCGTTAAAATGAAAAAGATTTTACCAGTTTTTCGCATAATAGGCTCCTATGTCGTATTGAACCGTCTTTGGATCCCTTCCTGTTATATCGTACCTTTTGTCGAGTGCGGAGTAGGAAAGGGTGTAGTTGCCAATATTGAGGTCTATATCTTTTTTAAAAAAATGGAAGTTGGAATAGACGGTATCCTGATTCCAAAAAGATTTTTCTCCTGTTGTTATATCTATGGTCAGATTAGAGTTGAGATTGAAGTATCTAGTGGTGGAAAGGTTTATAAATTTTTTTCTAAAATCATTTTTGATACCTGGAAGCTGTTCAATGGAGAGTGGTGTAAAATCTTCAAATGACATATGGAAGAAAATATCGAAAAAATTTAAAGTGTCCCACAATCTTGTAAATGATATCTTTTTCACATCATAAGAATAATCAAAAGGAATCTCCTTGTCTGCTTTGTATCTTGAGTTTGTTAATTTTAAAGAATAAATAGAGTTTTTAAGATGTAAAGTCAGAGTGAGATCATTGGATAAGAAATCTCCTGAGTAAAGGTTGACATCTTTCGTGTCTATCTGTTCTTTTAAAAAGCTTTCGTCTATCTGTAGGTTGTTAAAGAATTTACCGAAAATCGTTTTTGAAAAATTAAACTTAATTGAATTTCTGTTTTCGGTTTTTGCCAGAAAACTCTCTATATCCTTTCTGGAAGTCGTTAAAGAAAATGAAGAATTTTGATGGACGTTGCTCGTGTCGTACAAAGAAAGGCTTGCGAATGTCTTTTTATAACCGGTGAAATAATAGCTGGAGGAGTCGTCGTTGAATTTTTTTGAATTTTTTAAAATCAAACTACCTTTAAGGGCTTCGGAAAATTCTTTGTAATATTCTGATGTTGTCTTAAATATTGAAAAAGAGTTTTTCCCTTTTTCTTCGTCTTCGTAGCGTATATAATTAATCTGACTTTTCTTAGACGATGTATTTTTTAAGGTCAATATTGTGTTTGCGGTTGAAAAAAGATCATTTGCATAATAATTGAACTTAAGAGGGGTGTTTCTTAATTTAAACATTGTACCGATATTTAAGTGTAAATTGTTGTATTCTTCTTTTGAATTAAGACCTTCCCAGGTCTCTTTTTGAAGTTTCCATGAGAAGGTAGAGGATAGAGAAGAGTCCTTGGTTTTAAAGAGTTGTCTTGGTTTATTATATATTCCTATCTTTTTTCTTTTTAATACTATGTTCTTTCTTTTGATTCTTCCTGTTTTTTGTCTGTGCAGTGCTAAGCGGTTTTTTAATTGTTCTAAAATATTTCCGTACATAAATTCTATTTGGGTTGAAAATTCAGGTATTAGATCTTCTAATATATTTAAAATATCATCCGGTATTTTTTTAGGGAAATCTTTTGTCTTATTTATTATTTCTACAAGTAGCATAGTGAATCTGTAAGATGATAAAGTCTTAGTCCTGTTATAAGATAAAATCTCCGGTGTCTTATTGTTGATGATAAACCAATCCAGGGCTTTGTATCCGATATTATCCCTTGGTACATCATCTGTTAGAAAAGAGGAGTTTCCATAGCTGATTGTCGTTAAAGCGAATATAAATAAATATATGTAAAAGGCTTTTTTTAGCATATTACTATATCGGAAAAAGGTGTGTTGGTATAAATCTAAGTACCGGATACCTTGTGCGAAAAGTTTGAATAAAATCCATTTAATTTGTATGTTTATGATAATAAAAAGTGTTAGGAGATTTATATGCTTAATGTAATGTTGCTTTCCCATACACCTCAACCTGAGAAGAAAATCGCTGTTGCTGCAAGACTTTGTTATTCCAAATTAACTGTTAGTCAATTAAATGAAAAATTAGATGATGATACTATAAAAAGATTACTCCAAGCTGTTATTGAAAGGGGACATCATTCTGTTCTTGAACACGCTATCTTTACTTTTGGCATAGACGGAGTATCGAGAGTGTGTACGCATCAGCTTGTCAGGCATAGGGTTGCGTCGTTTGCTCAGCAATCTCAAAGATACGTCAAGATGAAAGGTGAACTTGATTATTATACCCCGGTGTTGATAAAAAGGCATGAAAAAGCTAATGCGATCTACGAGGATATAATGAAAAAAACAAAAGAGGCATATGATAAGATGCTTGAACTTGGAATAGATAAAGAGGATGCAAGGTATGCTTTGCCATCTTCGACTGCATCTAACATTATTGTTACTATGAATGTAAGGGAACTTTTTCATTTTCTTGAACTAAGGATGTGTCAGAGAGCGCAGGATGAGATAAGGATAATAGCTTATAAGATGTATAATATTTTAAAAGAAGTCTGTCCTATAATCTTTCAATATGCTGGACCTACATGTAAGACTTCAGGGATTTGCAAAGATGAAGTCGAGGAATGTGTTTTCTATAAAAAATATTGCAAACGTTAATTCGTTTGCTACCGTTAAGATGTCTAAAAATCAAAATGAGCTCTATCAACATCTGAATGAGCTCTATCAACGTCTAAAAGAAAGTTATGTATAAAACTTGCTTTAGTCGCATTAAATTAAAGTTGTTAACGTTATAGACAGGAAATATAAAGGTCTACTTTTTCACCTATCCACAAGTTAACATAATGTATATTATCGGAAGTTGTGTATAGTGTGGATAATAAAAGAATCCTTTTCTGATGCTGCTTTAAAGTTTCTTTCAATCTTCTTTCTTGAAAAATGTTCTGCTCCTCTTTATAATAGTCATCATGAATTCTAAATCTTATAATAAAGCTTATGTACTTTTTTCAGGTGGACTTGATTCTTATATTTGTGCTCATATGATGAAACGTTACGGTTTTGATGTTGAGCTTATTACCTTCAAAAGTATTTTCTTTTTAAGAAATCTTGAAACCGGAAAAAGCGTAATAGATGTAGGTGAATATAAATTAAATAGAATTGTTATAGATGTTACTGATGAATATTTCGATGTGCTTGAAAACCCTAAATATGGTTATGGTAAAAATATAAATCCATGCATAGATTGTAAGATCTTCTTCCTTAAAAAAGCTAAAAAGCTTATGGAAGATAACGATGTAAATGTTATAGCAACTGGTGAAGTGCTTGGACAAAGGCCTAAATCACAGCGTAGTGGACCTTTAAAGAATATAAAGACCGATTCAGGGCTTGAAAAACATCTTGTGCGACCATTATGTATATCATCACTCACAAAATCTTTTCTCGAGGATATTGGTATTATCCATAGAGAAAGATTCGAAGAAATGATGCAGGTACATGGTAGAAGCCGGAAAAATCAGATGGAATATGCTAATAAATATAAAATTACTGGTTTTTCTTCTCCTTCCGGTGGATGTCTTCTGACGCATAAGGAGTATTGCAGGAAACTTCGTCCGATATTAAATTGTGGAATTAGGGATAAGATGATTCTTTCGCTTTTAAAAATAGGCAGACACTTTCTTCTTTCAGATGATCCTTATAAGACGGTAATATCCGGTAGAAATGAAAAAGAAAATGATATTATAGAGAATTTTAAAGACAAACAAATCATACTAAGAATGAACATGGATGATATACCAGGACCTTTAACTCTTGTTTATGGTGAAAGATTGGATGAAAACGATCTTGAGAAAGCATGCCTTATTCATACATATTATTCGGATTTTAAAAACAATAATAGTAGAGCAAAATTAATTGATATTAGTTCTGGTAAAGAATATAATATCTTATATAATGAAGATGATGCAGTATCCTTGATTGAATCAATGAGATCTAAACACTAAAAATATGCAAAAAAACTATGATTTGACCTTAAAAATAATTAAAGAATTCATTTCAATTGAATCCAGTACCGGAAATACTGATAAGGCACTTGGGTTTCTGTTATCTTTATCTGAACAGTTAGGACTTGAAGTTTTATATAATAATAAAGGAAATCTTTTGCTGAAAAAGAAAGGATTACCTTTCTCTGGTGTTATTTTTTCTGGCCATTATGATACCGTAAAGCCTTTTTTTACATTTGATGAATCAAAGAAGGATGTGATTAATGGTAGAGGAAGCAGTGATATGAAATCTTCGATAATCTGCATGATGATAGCTTGTAAAGATTCATTAAAAACCTCTCCTGTCCTTGCTTTAAGTTGTGATGAAGAGGTGGATTCAGATGGTGCGATCGAACTTGCTGAAAAACTTTTGAAGTATAGAGGCGAAATAAAAGGGATAATCGTTGGTGAACCGACATTGCTTGAAGTCTGTTCCTGTCATAGTGGTAGGGCTGTATACCTGCTAGAGCTCTTTGGGAAGACCTATCATGCTTCTATGGGAAATGATAATAATATTATTTACAATATAAACAAGGTTTTAAAAGTTCTTGATGATGTTCCGAAAGAAACTTCAAAGCTGTTGGGAACAGAGACTTTGACACCCGTATCTATTAGTACTTTTCCTAAAGATGCATGGAATGTCTCTCCTGAAAAGATCGAAATTATTTTAGATAGAAGAAAAAAATCTAAATTACAAGATTATTCATTGGACCTTTCTATTATTAAAGATTTGTTAAAAGAAGAATTGCCTGAAAAATCCTTTGAAATATCTTTGTATAATAAGAAAAAAAATCATACTCTTCCCTATTTTTGTGAAGATAAAGATTTTATAAATGATATTCTAAAAATATCGGGATCAATAGATAATATTGAGAAATCTGAGAAGGGTTTTACAGCGACCTGTGATGCAGCCTGGTTAGAAAAATTAGGTCCTGTTGTCATATGTGGACCTGGAGATCTGAAAGCGGCTCATACACCAGATGAATCAATAAAGAAAAGTCAGATAAAAAAAGCGCTTGAACTTTATATAAAGATAAATGAGGAGTTTTAAATGGATTATAAGACAATAGCGAATATTATAAAAGATTCTAAAAAAAAGACGGATGCGACCTTTTTTGTAAGAGCAAAACTGGGAATTGATTTTCCGAAAGGTTTGCATGCTTATGGTGATAAAAATGGATATATAATAAAAGGCGATGCTAATGAAATACTAAATCTGTTAGAGAAAAATAATGATATTATTGAGTATTTTGATTATGAGGTAAAAGGAAGAAACTCAGCCCTTCCTTTTTTAAAACTCGAATCGCAGAAAAGTCGTATAGAACCTGGTGCAATAATTCGTGATGGTGCAGAGATTGGTGAGAGATGTGTGATAATGATGGGTGCTGTAATAAATATTGGTGCTATCGTTGGTGATGGTACTATGATAGATATGAACTGTGTAGTTGGTGCTCGTGGTACGATTGGAAAAAACTGTCATATAGGAGCGGGTGCGGTTGTTGCAGGTGTTCTTGAGCCGCCTTCTGCAACACCTGTCATAATTGAGGATGATGTGGTTGTTGGAGCCAATGCGGTTATTTTAGAGGGTGTTAGAATTGGAAAAGGCTCGGTCATAGGAGCCTGTTCCGTTGTGACAAAAGATATACCTGAAAATTCAGTAGCTTTTGGGGTTCCTGCAAGAGTGATTAAACAAATCGATGCTGATGTTAAAGAAAAGACAAGGATATTAAAAGAGTTAAGATGAGCAAATATGAAAGAATAAAAGATAAAAAAGAAGCTCTTTATATAATGAAGAGTTTCTTCCCTGATAAATCTGCTATAAAGGGTTTTTATGAGAAAAAAGAGAGCTTTTTAAAATTTGTGGGTGAATTTTTCTTTTATATCTTAAAGAAAGACAATAAACCGATAGCTTTTGTTGAAGCTTATAATCTTGAGACTTTTCCGGTTCCAGTCGTTGAAAAAAAAGTCCTTTTTGTTAATATGTTTCATGTTTCGGCAGATTTTAAGAACGAGATAGATTTTTTAAGTAATTCGAATGAACTTTTTAGAGATTTGAAAGATACTTTTGAAGAGATAATGTTCTTATCCTCTCCTTTTTCTGATTCGCTTGACCCGGTTTTTAGGATGATTGGGTTCTCACCTGTCCTAAATTATGAGAATTATCTGACCCAATCTTCTTTATGGTTGTTTGAGACCCAGAGACCTTATTATGTTAAGCGTATTCCGATGAATTATGGTGAGATAAGATTTGAAAATGTGCTTGAAAATAAGCTTAGATTTAGAATAATCGCTAATTTTCAGAACATTTATCATACTGAGACATTGAATTATCTTAAAAGTATTAAAGAAAAATACCCTGATATAATCGAACTGGATGTAATAAGTCTTGATAACAAGAAAAAGAGTATAACTTATGGTACTGACTTCTGCCTTTTGATGCAGAATAGATTTATTTCACCTGTTAAATTATTGAAAATAGATATAAACGAATTTATTAGGAGGGGATTATGAAGGTCAAGGAGAGTTGGGCGAGTAAGATTGGAGTTATACTCGCTGTTGCGGGAAGCGCTGTAGGATTGGGAAACTTTTTGAGATTTCCTGGCCAGGTTGCTCAAAACGGTGGTGGAACGTTTATGATACCTTATTTTGTTGCATTTGTACTTTTAGGAATACCACTTATGTGGATAGAATGGTCTATCGGAAGATTCGGTGGTATGTTTGGACATAGTACTTTGCCGGCTATGTATCAGCGACTTACGGGTAAAAAGAATGCAAAGTATCTTGGAATATTTGGTCTTATACTTCCTTTTGTAGTTCTTTGTTATTATACTTACATTTAATCCTGGACACTTGCGTATTCTTTCTTTTCTATAAAAGGTGATACTTCCTGTCTTGATGAGTCAAGCTGTGGAGCTTTTCTTGGAAATTATATTACTGTTGATAATCTATTATCATCTACAATATTGTTTTTTGCTATTACGATGTTCATAAATTATTATGTTCTTTCGAAAGGTGTTTCCGGTGGTATAGAAAAACTTTGTAAAGTCGCTATGCCTGCACTTTTTATAATGGCTATAATAATAATGATAAGAGTGCTTTCTTTGGATGGTATAAGTAAAGGACTTGGATTTATGTGGAATCCTGATCTTTCAAAACTGAAGGATGTAAAGATATGGCTTGCTGCAACGGGTCAGATATTTTTCACTCTTAGTCTAGGTTTCGGCGTTATACAAACCTATGCTTCCTATATAAAAAAAGATGATGATATTGCTCTTTCTGGGCTTTCATCCGCTTCTTTGAACGGTTTTGCTGAGGTGGTTCTTGGAGCTAGTATTGCTATTCCGGCTGCGGTTGTCTTTCTGGGAGCTGCAGGTGCTCAGGAAGTTGCAGAATCGGGAACTTTCAGCATTGCTTTTGTTACAATGCCTCTTATCTTTCAGAAAATGGGAGCAGCCAATCTTTTTGGTTTTTTATGGTTTTTCCTGCTTTTTATAGCAGGTGTTACTTCTTCTATTTCTTTGGGACAGCCTTTGATTGCTTTTCTTGAAGATGAATTTGGTTTTTCAAGAAAGAAAGCTGTTAATACTATCTTTATTGGACTGATTTTAGTAGCTATACCAACTATATTGTATATAAATAATGGTTTTGTGGATGAAGTCGATTTCTGGTGTGGGAACTTCCTTATTGTAGTATCGGCTACAATTGAGGTCTTATTGTTTGGATGGATCTTTGGTATAGATAAAGGATGGAGTGAGATCACAAGAGGTGCGATGATAAAGATACCTAAGGTGTTTAAGTTCATCATAAAATATATTACACCTCCTTATCTGCTTATTCTTCTTGGGACATGGATCTTTCAAAAACTTGGTCCTAATATCAGGATGGAAGGTGTAGCAGAAGCTAATAAGCCGGTTATTATAGGTGCTAGATTGTTTCTTTTGATGCTTGCTGTGATTCTTGGTTATCTTATTAAAAGATCCTGTAGAGATTTCAAGGAGGAAAAATAACATGGATAATGCTTTGAATATATATGGACTGATAACAATGATAGTATCATGGACTGCGGTGATTGGTGGAAGTTGTTACTGTATTTATAAGATACTTAAAAACGATAAATGATATTGATGAAGCACGTTAGTTATTTAGACCGTTGGAACCTACTTATAATGACGGTGGTTTTAACGCAAAGAACGCATGAACGTTTGAAACGTTGATATTTTATTACCGGCTGTCAAAAGTTGTTTTTTTATTGCATTGTGATTTATAAAATGTTAAACTAGCTTTGGTTTTACTGGATTTGTTGTATCTCCGACATCGGATTCGGTTCTGCCATATTAAAGAAAAAAGGAGAAAAACTATGTCAATTGGAAAAGAAGAAAAAGTAAAAGTAACAGAAGAATTCAGACTTCATGAGAAGGATACTGGTTCAGTAGAGGTACAGGTAGCAGTTCTTACAAGAAGGATCGAAAACCTGAAAGAGCATTTCAATATGCATAAGAAAGATAACCATTCAAAGGTTGGTCTTCTAAAGATGGTAAGAAAGAGACAGAGTCTTCTTAAATACATCAAAACCAAAGATGTTGCTAAATATAATGAAATAGTAAAAAAACTCGGTCTTAGAAAGTAATCACAAAAAAGTATAGAAAGGTTTTTTAATGAAAGAAATAATTGTAGAAAGAGTCATTGATGGAAAAAAATATCAGTTGAGAACTGGAAAAATAGCGAAACAGGCGGATGGTGCGGTATGGGCACAACTCGGAGATACCGTTGTTTTTGTTACAGCTTGTGCTTCCAGAACTCCTAAACAGTTTATGGATTTTTTCCCTTTAACTGTTGATTTTAGAGAAAAGGCTTATGCAGCGGGTAAAATACCTGGTGGTTTCTTCAAAAGAGAAGCAAAACCATCCACAAATGAAGTCCTGAATGCAAGGGTTATAGATAGACCTATAAGACCTTTGTTTGATGATGGATTTAAAGCAGAAACACAGATAATGGCAAGTGTATTATCATATGATCATGAAAATCCATTTGATGTATTGGGTGTTTCAGCGGCATCAGCTGCACTTTATATTTCTGATATTCCATTTTCAACTCCAGTATCTATTGTAAAAGTAGTAAAACATAACGGTCAGTTTATGGTAAATCCAAGTGTTAAAATACTTGAAGACTGTGAATTACATATAGATATAGCTGGTACAAAAGATGGTATCACTATGGTTGAAGGTGAATCCAAAGAAGTATCTGAAGAAGATATGGTTAAAGCTCTTGAAATAGGGCATTCATATATCAAACAGCTTATTGAGATGCAGGAAGAATTAAGAGAGAAAGTTGGAGTACCAAAAAGAGAGATAACCAAGGTCGAACCACTTTCTCAGGAATTGATTGATTCACTTAAAGAAAAGATAGTTCCTGCTATTGAGAAGACTTTTGATATTAAGGAAAAACTTGAAAAACAGGAAGCTAGAAACGCGATATTTGATGAGTTTCTCTCCCCTATTATTGAAAATGAAGAGGAAGATAAAGAAAGAATCGAATATCTAATAAAAAACTTCTGGGAAGATGTTCAGAAGGAAGTTACAAGGTCCAGAATAATAAATCAGGGAATCAGAGAAGATGACAGAAAACTAAATGAGATCAGGAAGATCACCTGTGAAGTCGATCTTTTACCAAGAGCTCATGGTTCTGCACTTTTCACTAGAGGTCAGACGCAGTCTCTTGGAGTGGCAACTCTTGGAACAAGTCGTGACCAACCAATAATCGATGGTCTTAACGAAGAGGAATATAAGAAAAGATTTTTCCTTCATTATAATTTTCCTCCATTCTCTGTAGGTGAAGTAAGAAGAGCTGGATTTGTATCAAGAAGAGAGCTTGGACATGGAAATCTTGCTTAAAGAGGACTTAAACAGGTAATACCAGAAGAACTGGATTTCCCTTATACTATCAGAGTTGTTTCAGATGTTATGGAATCAAACGGTTCATCATCTATGGCTACTGTATGTTCGGGTTCACTCTCTATGATGGCTGCAGGTGTACCTCTTAAAAAGCAGGTTGCCGGAATAGCTATGGGACTTATAGAAGATGGTGATGATTATTATGTGCTATCGGATATACTTGGTTCTGAGGATCATTTTGGAGATATGGATTTTAAGGTAATAGGTACTGAAGATGGTATCTGTGCATTTCAGATGGATATAAAGATAAAGAGTCTTCCTCTTGAAGTGATGGCTAAAGCTATGACACAGGCAAAGGAAGGAAGATTACATATTCTCGGAATAATGAATGATACCATATCATCAGGAAGAGAAGATCTTTCAGAATATGCTCCTAGAATACAGATGATAACTATTGATCCTGATAAGATCAGAGATGTCATTGGTTCTGGTGGTAAAGTGATAAGAAAGATGATAGAAGATTTCGATGTTGATATCGATATTGACTCATCAGGTAGTGGAGAAATAAGGGTATTCTCTCTTAACGCTGAGAATGGTGAAAAAGCGATCAAAGCTATCAATGATATAGTCAGGGAGATAGAAGTTGGTGAGATCTTTGAAGATGCTGAAGTCGTAAGAATCACGGACTTTGGTGCTTTTGTAAAACTTACAGCAAACAAGGACGGTCTTTTACATATTTCTCAGATTGACAAACAGAGAGTTAATAAAGTAGAAGATTTTCTTACTGTTGGAGATAAAGTAAAAGTAAAAGTATTAAAAGTTGATGATCAGGGACGAGTAAGTCTTTCAAGAAAAGCCTTACTTTAAAAAGGAGATTAATAGATGCTCAAGACCTCATATAAGATAAAAGATGACGTGACTATAGTCAGCTTTTCCGGCGACTTGGATATGAACTCTATTGGTAAAGCTTATGATATGCTTTCTGAGATAATGGATATGGGTTATGTCAAGGTCGTTTATGATCTTGCTGAGCTTGAATTTATTGATAGCACTGGTCTTGGCTTTTTTACTGGAAGCCTGAAAAAATTAAAAGAAAAGAATGGTGATCTTAAGATCGCTTCTCCTTCTTCTTATTTAAAGCGAATCTTTTCTCTTATACATATGTATTACTTTATTGGTATCTTTGAGACGGTTGATAAAGCTATCGAAAAATACAAAGCTTCTCATTCGGAAAATCTTTCTAAATGGGAAGAGGTGGTCAGGGTCAATCCAACATATGCAGATGCTCATTATCAGCTTGCATTAGCATATAAGAATGAGGGTATGATCAAGAAAGCTATGAGAGAGACAACAACTGCTATTGAGATAAACAATAAATACAGTAAAGCTTTCAAGTTAAGAGGAGATCTTTTTGTTCTGGAAGGAAATGTTGAGAAAGCTCTTGAGAATTATCATAATGCTCTCTCCTTTTCTCCAGGTTTTTTTGAGGCTAAACTTGAGATTGCAATTCTAAAAAAAGAAGAAGAACTTTTAAAGGAAGTCGAAAGCAATCTTCTTCATGCAATAAAAGACAAACCGGACTATGCTGATCTCAATAATTATCTTGGAAGAGTCTATAGTGTATGGGAAAAATATGATGATGATATCAGATATTTTGATAATGCTCTTCATATAAACCCTAATTTTTCTGAAGCCTTGTATAATAAGGCTTTGACTATAATGGCTGAAAATCCAGATAATATACCAAAAGCTATCTCAATCTTAAAGAAAGCTTTTAAAGTCTCTAAACAGAAGTTTCTTAGGGATAAAGCTAAAGAAATGATGGATGAACTTGAAAAATAAGATATTTATATCATTAAATGGTGATTTAAGATCCGGCTTTAAGCCGGATCTTTCTGTTTTTAAGGAGACTATAGCTGTAGATGGTGGAGCAAGGTTCTTTGAAGTGTCAGATGAAATACCTGATGTTCTTATCGGAGACCTTGATTCTGTATCTGATAATGTGCTTAAAGAATTTAGAGATAATGGAGTTAAGATTTTAAAGTTTCCAGCAAAAAAAGATCTTTCAGATTTTGAGCTTGCAATAAATTATATAAAAGAACGTTACAGTCATGCTGATATAACCATCGTAGGTTTTTATTCAAATGATCGAATCGATCATTTTCTTTTTAATATTGAGGTGCTAAAGAGACTAAAAGGATATGACGTAAAGATAATCAGCAAGACCTTTATAATGTATTTGTTAAATCGTGGTAAGCATGAACTGGGTGTCGATAAAGGCTGTACAATATCTATGCTACCAATATCTCAGGAGGTGCTTGTAGATGATTCTGAAGGCTTTGAGTATCCTCTTAAAGAAGAGCACCTTATTCAGGGTTCCTCTTTATCATTATCTAATATAACAAAAACTTCCCGTATCCTTTTGAAAATACGGGAAGGTCAATTGCTCGTCTTGATTCCGAAAGAAAAAATCTAACTATTAAAAATCGCCTTTTTTCTTTAATGTTTTAAGACATTTTGTACAAATTTTGATCCTAACCGGTTTACCGTCTAATTCAGCTTTTATTTTCTGAATATTAGGTAAAAATCTTCTTTTAGTCTTATGATTTGAATGACTCACATTATTTCCGGTGGCAGGACCTTTTCCACAAACTTCACATCTGAAAGACATTATGCTGCCTCCTCTTAATTTATTTGTACGTTATATTAACAGAATTTAAATGTTAAATCAAATTTTTTTATAGAATTTATAATCAATATCTTCTTTTTGCAAATATTCAAGTCTTTTATCATGTAAAAGTACAAGCGAAGATTTATCGGAGAGCTCTCCTGCTATCATAGAATCTAATATAATTGTATTTTCATCCAGGGTATCTATGAGTTCAACGAGTTCATCTAAAGTCTTGCTGAAAAGATTATTTTTTCTTCTGAGTACCGATAGACGTATGCATAGATTAACAGTACTTATATCTCTATTTAATAATGTGCTGAGTTCTCTCATCTCTTCTTCTAATGCCTGTGCAAAACGATAAGCTGAATCAGCATCATCGAGTATACAGGTTATCTTGTTACCATCCTTTCTGGTAAGTATAGAAGCATGCCTTTTTAATAGCATTGAAACTTTTGAGGATATCGGAGAGGCGATGTTTGCGTTTTTTTCGTTTGATTTTTCTTCAATATTTATTGAAGTTATGACAATATTTTGTTCTTTTCTATACTTTTCAACTGTTTCAATTCTCAGATGTGTGAGTTCTGTCTTTAATTTAGATTCTCTATCTTCATCTTTTTTATATTTTAATAATGCATTATCCTTTATTCTTTTTAATTCTTTGTTAAAGTTTTCAATATCTTTTTTTATAAGTATACTGTTTTCAAGACAAGTGTTGATATATTTTATTGTATTAAGGAAAATATCTTCTGAATCATAGATGAAATGATAATTGGAGATTATATCAGTTAATCTATCAAACTCTGATTTGCTAAGGATATTAAGTATAAGTACTCTTTTTCCGCTGTCGATAAGCAGGTATTGGGATTTATCCTGTGTATCTTTTTTTAACTCGATCATACTATAAGGAAAGAAGATCGTATAGATTTCTTTTTTATTTAGAGCTGGTCTTGAGATAAGTCTTAGTCCTTCTCTCTCCGCTATTAGAATTATATAAGCAGCTGTCGGGTCTGAGCTAATAAGCAGACCTGGAAAATAATTATTTTTTTCTTTTACGTATTTAAAAGAGTTAGGTGCATTTAGTACTGTAGAATCAATGCTTTTTTCCTGAGAATAAATGTATTCAAGTTGAGGTTCCTTAGATAATATAAATCCAAGAATTGGTTCTGATTCGCATATGTTTTTTATACTTTCCCTGAAATCTTCGCGTGTGTAATTTAAAAATGGAACTTCGGAAAAGAAATGATCGAATCTTTTTTCTCTAAAATAAGCTAAAAGTTCTCGATTTAGAAGTATATCAGATCTATCAATATCTTCTAGGATGGATTGTTTAAGTTTAAGAGCTTCAGTATGATGTTTACTTTCTAACTCAATTTGTTTAATAGCAGATATCTCGTTTAATATTGTCTTTATTCTGGTCTTTACCTGAAAATTATCTTCCTCTTTTTCAAGTATTCCTGATAAGAAATAACGAACATCTTTGACGTTATTTTCATCGATCTCTGTAAAAAGATCGTTTAAAAAAGTGAGTTTTAAAGTATTATCTTTTAATATTGAATATTTTGTAAAAAGTTTAATAGAGTTAATTTCGTCTTTATTCATTTATCCAGGTTTTTAAAGAAGTTTCCTATATATATTTTTTCCCAACTTTTATAAAATTCTTTTAAAAAATCAGTAGCTATGCCTAAGGTTATTAATTCACTGAAATCCAGTATCTCAAAGGATCGTATAAAGACTACAGCATCTTTTCTCTTTCCGGTCTCTTCGTTTAAAAAAAGTGAAGGAAAGTAAGCTGAAGGTACAAATTTTGCATCCATTGCAGCCTTCTGTTTCTTACTATCCCAGGCATCTATAAGTATTTCGAAGTATCTTATATTAAGCTGATAACAAAAATTCGTAATGCTGTTTAGTATATTGTACCAGTTTCTATTCTCATAATTAAGCCATATGATATTTGCCTGTTTTTCTTCATCTATCCATTTAAGAAAGACTTCTATATTAAGTTCCTGATTGTAAAGTACAAGATTTGGTTTTGTTAGAAAGAATCTGTCCGTAAAGTTTCTTTCCTGCATTCTTTGTTCAAATAATTTAGCAGCTTTTTTAGGATTATAAATAGCTTCAAAAGGTATCTGTCTTAATTTTAACTTCTTTTTCTCAGCTAGTTCTATTATTCCAGGCTCATCTTTGATATCAATATTATCTTTTACTATATTAAAAAAAGGTATGACTTCTTGTAAAAGATTAAGTTCCGTCTGTTTGTTTTTTAATACGCCTTTTCTGTAGATGACCATTATTGAATGAGTCTCAAATTGCTTTACTTTTACGACATTAGGTAAGATACCTATACATTTATATCCGATGTTCTGAAGTATCTTCTGTGGTGCAGGCTGATTTGTTCTTGTAGTTGAATATATAAGATCAACATAATCGCTTCTATATAGACAAAACTCGGTTCCTATATGAGCCATATCCTGCATCAGAGAAAGTCCTCTGAATTCAGGTCTTACAGCCGCGCCCATCACTTTGGCTATTCTACAATCCGAGTTTATTTTAAAAAACACACTGGAGACGATTCTCTTTTTATTCTCAAGCACAAGCCAGAATATTGAGCTGTCTTCCATAGCTTCTATATATGCCTGAGCATTTGTACAGAAATCTATTGTATAATAACCGCGATATATTGTGTTGTAAAGGTCCATTATATCTGGGCAGTCTTCTACCTTAGCAGTCCTTAGGATGAAATCTCTTCCTTCATATTCAAGTGTTACAGGTGAAAATTTTTCCATCTAACCTCCAAAAGTCAGATTGCTTTTAAAACATTATTCAGTTTTTCTATAACCAGCTCCCTATTAGGATAACTTTTAATGTATTTAAAAAAGCATTTCATAGTATCAGATTTAAATTCTTTCTGTGTAAAGCTATAAAGAAGTATCTCAACAAAAGAAGGGTTAAATATACCACTTAGATTCGAAAAGAAGGAAGAAAGACCATTATTATCAAGAGAATCTATATAATCAATTACTTTCTCAAGAGGCATATTGAACTTTACCATCCCTTTAACAGCTGTTCTTTTAATGTCAGGATCTTTATTTTCATAAAAGACTGGTATAAGATCCTTAACCGGTTCATAACGAAGATAAACGAGTGTATCAAGAGCTGTAGATACAATGATAGGATTTGAAGCATCCAGAAAATCCTTAATATAGTCATATACTTTTCCGGCTGTGTAGAAACGAAATGAATACAGACAGGAACGGATTGTTGCTATATCGTTTGTCTTTCCGATTATCTCAGATAAGATTTCAAGCCCATTATCTACTTTGACATCACCCAATGCTTTTATTATTGGTGCGTCGTTTATCTTATGTTCAAAAAGGACATTTATAGAATGTGTGAATCCATCTTTGATTCTTAGTGTCGAGAAAAATTCTATTGCTGAATGATATAACTTTCCATCAAGGAAAAGATAAAGAGACATAATATCTTTTGCTTGAGTGTATTTTCTTCTTGTAAGTACTTTTATCAGAGAATTTATAAGTTCCTCTGAATAATCTATATTAAGTGAATCACGATTAGTATTACCTTCAAGCAGATGTTGTAGTGCAAAGAACTTTATATCCTTATCTTTGATGCTTGTAAGATTTTTTAATATCAAAGTCCTTTTTCCGTATTTTTCCAGTAGGTTCTGCAATTGATTGTTTATAACAGCTATATCATCCATTGATTTCTCGATCCTAAATGATTTAGCTATAGAATTTTTTATCTCATTGTTTCCTATTTCTTTGATAAAATCTATTCCTTTCTTAACGAAAAATTTGTAAAGAAGTCTTACAATCAAAGTATCAAGATGTTTATCATCAGAAGTTACTCTTGTTAATGTTTCCTCAAATACATGTGCATATATATTTGGTATTTTCTCATATAGATCAAGGATCTTATAGAAAGAATCGTCATTTTGGATCTTTCTGATATTTTTTAATGCATTTACTGCAAAAGCTGGGTATCGTTTACAGTTATTAGCAGCTATTTTAAGCATGGATTCCGATAGTCGATCAAAATCCTTTTCGGAAGTAACGCTTAATATGAAGATCTTTTTTTGTACATCCAGTGAGCTGCTTCTTAAAAGCTTAAGTATCATGTGTTCTTCATCAAAGAAAGCCAGTATCTTCACAGCTTCTCTGAAGGTTTCAAGGGAACATTGATCTATATGTTTCATAATAACAGGTATGGCGTTTCTTATCTTGGATACGGAAAGTGCAAATATTGCTGTGTCAGGATCGTTTTTAACATTTTTAAGTGCGGTTGTTATATATGTCTCAGATGATTTACATAATAAAGCAAGTGAATATTTAAATATTCCTTTTATTGAGTAGAACTTACTGAATATCTTCTCTAAAATACTCTGCTCAACATCAAAGTCTTCTTCAACAGCAAGTTTCAGAAGATCTTCAATATCCTCAAAGTTATCTTTTTCAAGTTTTTTCTTTAACGAATCGTCAAGAATAAGATATCCATTTTTTATAAGAAAGAGTTCTATTTTCAGTGCAAGATCTTTTGCAATAGAATGTCTTTCAAGGTCGTTAAATATTCTTTCGATAAGTTTTAGAGTCTCATGATTAAAATATTCATTTTGTACTATAAATTTTAAAACTTTTTCTACTATTATCATAATAAAATCATTATATCAGATAGGAGCTGAATTTTTCATCAATTAAACTATATTTTTTGTTTTTTACCAATTCAAAATTCTTAAAAAGATTTTTTAAAAAACCTTTTTTTAAGATATCTATCTCGTTTTCCCTTATTTTTATATGATCTGATAAATAGCTACTTTTGTGTTTTATTTCAATAGGTACTTTATCCGGTCTTTTTATGTTGATCCCGGCTGAGGATATTATTCTTTCTACTATATTTCCTTTTGTCTTTGATTCAGCCAATACTCCAGCAATCTTTCCCGTTTTAGTATAAATATCATTAGGAGGTTTTATAAAAAGTGAGATGTTGTAATCAGCAAGTGTTTCGTATACAGATGTTGATATCATCTTTGTTATATAAGGAAGACATTCGCTATCAAAGTTGTCAATATCAGAGAAAACAATAGAGATGTAAAGACCGCTATCTTTTGGGGAAAACCATTTTCTGTCATTATAACGTCCTCTTCCTTTAGTCTGCTCTGATGCGGTTATTATAACAACAGGTCTTGAAAGAGAGATCTTTTTTGCAATATCATTTGTTGAAGTCGCTTTGGATAAGTTGATTTCCAGGATATCATCTGGTTTATGATGCATTGTATTAACCTAATATATCCAGGCATGTCTTTTTCAAAGAAGGATTTGATGCTTTTATTATCTTTTTAAGCATATTACCAAGTATAATAGATTCAGAAAAAGCCTTTTTTAGGAACTTGATTATCTTTGTCTCCTGTCTGTCAGAAACCAATTTTAAAAATAACTTAAAAGAGAAAAGATCGTTCTTTTGCTCGAAATAATCTCTTAGTATTTTTCCTTTAGAAGGAATATCAAGCTTTATCGACTCTATGACATATTTAAATTTTTTAGGAGAAAGATCGTTTGTTATAAAACTAAGTGCATAAGCTTTTATTTCTTCATCCGGAAAAGAACTTATTAATACAAGGGCTTCAAGCTCAGTAATAAACTCTTGTTTTATTAGATAGAAAGTAAATAGATCGATCTTTTCAAGTATGTCATCTCTATTTTTTGTCAAATTCTGAAAAATCTCATATAAATATTCTGTGTTAAAATATGAAATCTTCATATCCGGATGCTCAAGCTCAATAATGTTCCTGTTTTCTTTACTAAGTATTGAAAAAGGATTATATATTGTAGCTCCTTTAAATTCTATTCCTTTTGAAAGGACGACACCATCCGGGACATCAATTACTGTTTTTTCTATTATAATTTGATTTTGATCGAATTCAAATCTAATCGATTCTACATCTTTTTTCACACTCTCTTTTCTAAGTTTTCTTTCCTCGATCTGTTTCAATGTTATATCAAAGCTTTTTTTGAACTTTTTATTATCTATTTTACTGATAGATGAAAATGCCTGTTTTTTACCGTCTATAAAGACTTCTTTGAAATTTTGCAGCAGGGTGAACGCCAGATCCTTTGTCTCAGGTATTTCTGAATAATAAAACAGAAGCTTTTTTAGTTTATTTTGTTCGAGTTTTTTTAGATATTCCAGAAAAAAGAACTGTCTATCATCATCAAATGTATCAAAATATTTATTTAAAAGAACAAAGAAAGTTCGGTTCTGATCCTGAAAAATCTCGTTCAGATAGTTCATAAAGAAATCGGTCTCTTTAAGTTCATCAGGATCAAATTCTATAAACATAGAAAATATCTCGTTTTTAAATCTTTCCGGATCGTATTTTGAAAGTGTGTTTAGTAGGATCTTTCTTATATTGACATCAAAATATTTAAGGACTACATCGAATACAGCATCTATTTCCGGGTTCCTTTCCATGCCGTCTACCTTTTCCATAAGTAAAGTGAAGTTTTCTATCTTCATTGGTGATGTCTGAAGAAATGCTACAAGTTTATCAAGTGAATTATCAGAAAAGAGGTCTTCTATCTCTTTGTTGAGATCTCTTAATGGGGGTTCATCTTTAACTTCTTCCTGCTTTATATATAAAAAGGAAAATCTTGTTTTAAGATACTCTATCTTTTTAGAATCGAGTATGGTTCCTGCTTCCATTATCAACTGACTTTCATTATATATAGTAGCAGCAAGTTCCATGCCCTCCTTTATTTTAAGAAAAGTCATTTTTTTACTTCGATCTTTTTTTCCCGATCTTATCTGTTTAAAACCTTTTTTAGTACTGGAATAAAGATTATTAGATGACGAAGCAGAATCCGAGGATGCTTTTGGATTATCTTCGTTTAAAGTACTGTTTATATTTTTTTCAAGTTCATCTATACTGTCAATAAGATTTCTTTTCTTATTCATCTATATTCTTTTATGATCTCCCTGTTTTTAAGACCTTCCTGGCATGCTTCGTGAAGTGCTTTCATCTCATCCTCACCAGGATATACAAGAACCTGAGCGATAAACTCGACTTGTTCTTTTATCCAGGGAACAAGGTGGTTCTTATCATATGCTATACCACCTGTTAGTATTATAGCATCCACCTCACCTTTTAAAGCAGCAGCTAGTGCACCGATCTCTTTTGATACCTGATAAGCCATAGCATTGTAAATGAGATAAGCTTTTTCATCTCCAGCGGTTACAGCCTCTTCGACTTCAGTTGCATTATTAGTTCCCATATATGCAACTAGACCACCTTTTCCTTTTATTTTTTTCTTTATTTCAGCTAGAGTGTATTTCCCTGAGAAGCACATCTTAACTAGACCACCTATAGGAACACCTCCGCTTCTTTCCTGAGAGAAAGGTCCGTCGCCATCGAGTGCGTTATTAACATCAACGACTCTTCCTTTTTTATGAGCTCCGACAGATATTCCTCCACCCAGATGAACTACTATGAAATTACAATCTTCATAAGAAGAGTCAAGGTCTTTTGCAGCTCTTTTAGCAACGGCTTTCTGATTTAATGCATGAAAGATAGATATCCTTTCAATCTCAGGTATTCCCGATACTCTTGCAATTTCATCCATCTCATCAACAACTACAGGGTCAGCTATAAAAGCATCGCAATCTGCTTCTTTTGATAGTGTCTGTGCTATTATTCCACCAAGATTAGAAGCGTGTTCACCAAAGTCACAAGAACGTAGGTCTTTTAGCATTTTTTCTGAGACTTTATACAATCCACTTTCTATAGGTTTTAAAAGTCCGCCTCGTCCAATTATGCCATCAAAATCTTTTAGAGAATGGGAGTTTTTACTTAAAAACTCTTTAATGATGTTTGTCCTGAAATCAAACTGAGCTATGATATTTTCGAAGTCTTTTAGTTCTTCAGTTGAATGTCTAAGAGTCTCGCTTAGTATCTTTTCTCCATGATTATAGATTGCGATCTTTGTTGATGTAGATCCTGGATTAATAGCTAAGATTTTCATAAAATATCTCCCCGTAAAAGTGTTGTTTTTTTATAATGAACCCTAATAATTCTCTTTTGTTTTCTGGTTCAAGATCTTAAAAAGATTATCTAAAAGTTTCTTGTTTTGCTCCCTGTTTCCGATTGTTATTCTAATATATGTGTCTAGTTTGTACATCCTCATATCACGAACTATTATACCTGATTCCTGTAATCGGTTGAAGACCTCTTCTCCATCCATACCGGTATCAAGTAGTATAAAATTAGTCTCTGAAGGTACAAAGTTTATATTGTTATCAAGAAGCCTTTTGTAAATATACTTTTTTTCTTTTCTCATCAGAGCTCTTGTCTTTTCAACATGATCTGGATCATCAAGAGCAGCGTAAGCGGCTGCCTGAGATACTATATTGACGTTAAAAGGAGCTTTGACTCTAAAAAGCATATTGATAATTGGTTTTCTGCTAATAGCATAGCCAACTCTTAATCCTGCAAGTCCATATATCTTTGAAAATGTTCTTAAAAGTATTATATTTTTATCAGGATGAGTCTTTACTATATTTATCATATCAGGAAACTCATCGTCTTCAACAAACTCTCTGTAGGCCTCGTCTACTATAAGTACTACACCGTCTGGAAGGTTTTTTATGATAAGCATTATCTCATCGTGTGTCATGATCCTTCCAGTGGGATTGTTTGGAGAAGTAATATAGATGAATTTTGTCTTATAGTTTATAGCACTCAAAATAGCATCTACATCGTATTTAAAATCTTTTCTAAGATTTACAAATTTTGTCTCAGCTTCCATTATAAGTGCATTATGCAAATATCTTATAAATGAAGGCCATGGCATTATGACTTCCTCATTTCTATGAAGAAAAGCATGTGATATCATCGTGATTATCTCATCCGAGCCACTTCCTACTATAAGGTTTCCTACTTCAACATCTAGTTTCTGTGCGAGTTTTTCTCTTAAAGTCGTACTTGCCGGGTCTGGATATATATGAAGATTATCAAGTGAATCGATTATTGCCTGACGTACATTTTTTGGAGCTCCTAGAATGTTTTCATTTGAAGCAAGTTTTATAACATCCGATAGTTTATACTCTTTTTTTACATCGGCAATTGATTTTCCAGGAATATATTCAGGTATCTGTTCAACAACTTTACGATGAAGTTTAAAATCTTCTTTATTTGCCATCAGTTTCTCCTTCTTTTGCACACACCATAGCCAGAGCTATAGAATTAAGTCTCGTTTTGGGACTATCGGCTCTTGATAGCATTATTACAGGGCAAAGAGGTCCTGCTATCATTCCAGCACATTCACAACCAGCGATGTAATAAACTGATTTTCCAAGTATATTACCAGCTTCGATATCAGGGACCAATAGTATATCAGCATCTCCAGCAACGTCTGATTTTATACCTTTATGTTCAGCAGCTTTTTTAGAGAGGGCGTTATCTAGAGCAAGAGGTCCATCAATAATACAGTCTTTGATCTGCTTTCTTGAATTCATCTTTGCAAGAAGTGCAGCATCTAAAGTAGCTTCCATTGAATCGTTCACGGTCTCAACTGCACAAATAGGTGCGACTTTAGGTGTTTTTCTTCCTAAAGATATTGCAACTCTGACGGAGTTGTTTATTATTGATATCTTTTCTTTAAGATCAGGAGCGATTATCATACCACCATCTGTTATTATTCTTAATCTGTTATCTTTTTCAAATACTAGTACATGTGATAGTATATTACCACCTGATACTCCGGATTTTTTATCAACTATTGCTTTTAAGAATGTTCCTGTTTTTATCTTTCCTTTCATTATCATTGAAGCTTTATTATCTCTGATAAGTTCTACACCTTTTCTGGCAGCTTCATCTTCAGCTAAACAGTCGATTATCTCAACTTCTCTTTCCCATTTTTTTATGATATCAAGTATCTTTTCTTTTGGACCTATTAGTATTGGCTGAATAAGATTCATCTTCATAGCTTCGCTTATAGCTTCAAGAAGGTCAGGGTCAGCAGCCATTACAACAGCAACTTTTTTAGGAGTCTGTTTTTTTGCTTCCTGAAAAATATCTTCAAATGATGAATACATATATTACCTCCTGATTTAATCTAATACGCATGATGCAGCTAGTGCAATAGATCTTAGTTTTGTCTCATCACTATCAGCTCTTGAAGTTAGTACTACAGGGGCTTTAGCGCCAACTATTATTGCAGCTAGTTTGACATCAGCAAGAAATACGAGTGCTTTGTATAATACGTTACCCGCTTCAATATCAGGAAGTAATATTATATCAGCATCTCCAGCTACCTCTGATACTATACCTTTATGTTCAGCAGCTTTTTTTGAGACTGCATTATCAAGTGCAAGAGGTCCGTCTACTATACAGCCTTTTAGTTGTCCTCTATCTGACATCTTTGAAATAGCAGCTGCATGTAAAGTAGCTTCCATAGCAGGGTTAACAGTTTCCACAGCGCATACAGGAGCGACCTTTGGTCTTTCTATACCAAGAGCTGTCATGACCTTTGCAGCATTTTTTACAATATCTATCTTTGCTGAAAGATCTGGTGCTATGTTCATTGCTGCATCTGTTACAGCAAGAAGTTTATGATAATTTGCATTTTCGACTACAGCGACATGTGAAAGTAAACGACCTGTTCTTAGACCAAATTCCCTGTTAAGTACCGCTTTCAAAAATACTGATGTCGAGACAAGACCTTTCATTATCATATCAGCATTTCCGCTGCTTACATTTTTCACCGCCTGAAGAGCAGCTTTAGAATCATCTTTTTCATCCATTATCTGCCAATTGGATATATCAATATTATTCTCAGCAGCTATTTTTTTTATAGCTTCCTCATCTCCAACAAGAATAGGATCGATTATGTTGTTTTTAAAAGCATTATCAACAGCAGTTAGGACTTCAAGATCCTGAGCAACAGCCACGCTGAGTTTTCTTTTTCTTACCGACTGAGCTTTCTTCATGATATCATCCATTGTCTTTAACATATTATACTTCCTCCAGTTTTATTTTTAATTCTTTTTTTACTATTTCAGGTACAAGTCCGGTTATATCTCCACCGAGTCTTATGACTTCTTTTATAGTCTGTGAACTTATAAAGGTAAATCGGTTATCTGAAGATATAAAGATTGTCTCAATATCCTTGCAAAGATTTTTATTCATATGTGCCATCTGAAACTCATATTCAAAATCAGATACAGCTCTAAGACCTCTGATAATAGCACAACCATCTTTTTTTTTGACATAATCCACAAGAAGACCTTTGAAGCTGTCTATCTCAACATTTTTCAGGACTTCTTCTGAACAGGATTCTTTTAAAAGTCTGACTCTTTCATCAATTGAAAATAGTGAGTGTTTGTTTGGATTACTGACGACAGCTATTACAACTTTATCAAACAGTTTGGATGCTCTCTTTAAAATATCAAGATGACCGTATGTTGGGGGATCAAAACTCCCCGGGTAAATCCCTATTCTAAACATATTCTTTTTCTTCTCTCTTTCCTTCAAGGACTCCTTTAACACCTTCTGATAAAGCAAGAAGTTCATCTTCTCCCGGATAGACCTTTATTGGAGCTATCCATTCTGTATAATCTGCAATATCATCCATAAGGCATTTATTATAGGCTATCCCACCTGTGATTACTATATAGTTTACATTACCTTTAAGAACTGTTGCCATCTTGCCTATTTCTTTGGCTATCTGATATATCATAGCATCGAGTATTCTTTTGACTTCAGGTTCATTCATTCTTTTTACAAGTTCTGATATATTATTTGAATCTAAGTAAGCGCTTACTCCAGCTTTTTTTGTGAGATAGTTAAGAAGTTCTCTGGCATTTGAGTATTTACCAGAGTAGCATATCTTTGCCAATTGTCCGGAAGGTAATCCACCACTTCTTTCAGGTGAGAAAGGACCATCATCGTTTGCATTATTTACATCGATCATCTTTCCTTTTTTATGGGCTGTGATTGAAAAACCTCCACCAAGATGACAAATTATAAGGTTATTATCCTCATAGATCATGTTCTCATCTCTTTCAAATCTTTTTGCAACAGCTTTCATATTAAGTGCATGAGAAAGTGACACTCTAGGTATCTCTGGTATTCCAGATATTCTTGCTACCTCTTCAAACTCATCTACTGAGACAGGATCGACTATAAATGCTGGTACTTTAGCATCTTTAGCTATATCATTTGCTATTATCGCTCCAAGAATAGAGGGATGATCCGCTTTGACCTCATGATAAAGATCATGAAGCATCTTTTCATTTACACGATATATACCGCTTTCGAGAGATTTTATTGGAGCACCTCGACCGGCAATAGCTGCGAAATCAGATAGCTTGATATCATTTTCATTCAAAAAAGCTTTAATAGCTTCTGATCTAAACTCTTTCTGTTCAATTGCTTTCTCAAAATCTTTAAGTTCATCCTTATTATGTCTTATGGTATGTTCAAAGGTTATCTTATCATCTTCAAATATTCCCATTTTAGTTGATGTGGATCCTGGGTTAATAGCTAATATCTTCATATTATTTCCTTATACAAATGGATTGTTGTTTTTTTCATAGGATATTGTTGTTTCTTCTCCATGTCCAGGGTAGACCTCTGTCTGTCCATCAAGAGTAAGGAGTTTTTTCTTTATTGAGCTTATTATCTCTCCGTAATCGGAATTTGTGAAGTCTGTTCTCCCTATTTATTTTTTAAAGAGAGTATCTCCTGAAAACAATCTTTTATCGAGAAGAATACTGACACTTCCAGGTGAATGTCCAGGAGTGTGTATTATTTTAAGTCTTATATTACCAAACTCGAGAATCTGCTTATCCTCTAAAATATCGGTAGCAGGTGGACTTATAACATCGTTTCCCGAGTAGACTGAAAGGTTTTTTGCAGGATCCTGAAGCATATCCTTATCATCTTCATGAATATAGAGCTTACATCCGGTTTCTTTAAGAAGAAACTCATTTCCACCAATATGGTCCATATGACCATGGGTGTTTATTATCGCTTCGAGTTTAAGATCCTTGATCTCAAGCTCGTGTAGAACTTTTTCACCCTCAGCACCAGGGTCTATGACAATACAGTTCCTTTTCTCAAGGTCTGATATAATATAACAATTAGTATCTAATTCACCCAATACAAGATGAGTCAATGCTATCTTTTCCATTCTAATCCTCCTTAATCTCAGCTACGTACGGAAGGTTCCTATATTCCTGCGCAAGATCGAGTCCGTATCCGATCACAAACCTATCTTCAATAGTAAACCCTGAATAATCAACAGGAACATCGATCTTTCTGCAGACGGCTTTGTCAAGTAACGAACACGTCTTTACAGAAGCAACGCCTTTGTTGTTAAAGTATTTTATAAGAAAATCTATTGTGAGTCCTGTATCCACGATATCCTCAACTATGATGATATGTTCATCTGTAAGGTCTCTGTCGACGTCTTTGATTATTTTTATCTTTCCTGATGAACGTTTCTCATTACCATAACTGGATACAGCCATAAACTCTATTATAATATCGTTCTTATTGATGTTTCTGACAAGATCGGTAAGAAAGATGAAAGCACCTTTTAAAATACAGATCAAAGTGACTTTTTTTCCCTGATAATCCTGGTCTATTTGATTTGCTATCTCTTTTATTCGAGTTTCAATTTCTTCTTGACTTATAAGAACCTTAAAATCCGCCATTAAAAACTCCTTTTTTTATAAAGTTAGCTTTTATCCTTCGGGTTTTATACTACAAATCAATGATAATATAGTCAAGTTTTAAAGTGCAGATATGTGATATATGTATAAAAAATTTCTTAATTATTCAAAAAAATTATCAAAAGGTTTAATAAACCTATTAAGAGACCTATAAAGGCACCTGAAAATTCAATGAATCTAAACTCTTTTTTTAATATTTGAAGAAGTAGGTCCTCTAGTTTTTCTGCGGAAAAGTCTTTTACTTTTTCAGAGATCATATGTTTTATGCTTATCTTGCGTTCCATCTCGTCGGCTACGTTCTTAAGAATGGAAGGTAATATATGTGTCATCTCTTTTTCTACTTTTTCTCTTATTTTAAACAAGACTTCTTCTGAAAGCATCATAGCAACCATTGGACTAATATCTCCAGCGCCTTTTCTTATAAGTTCAACAATAGTGTCTGACATCCTTTCTTTAAGACCAAGTGTAAAATCACTATCTGTGAGAGTCTTTCTGAGATCGTGATGTGATATCAATTCTTTTTCTATAACCTCTCCAAGTCTTAAAGCTATTTCGTTCTGTCTTTTTGGGAAAACTCCCTGTATAGAAAATAAAAATAGATCGATCTTTTTTCTTGGATGAAAAAGAAGTTTTATTGCAAGGTAGTTTGTGAAATAACCTGTAAACATACTAATAATAGGTATTGATAGATAATATATGTTTTTCATGATGATATTATATTTAACCAAAATAGATTTTGCAAATCATTGTTTTTTCTTTAGAAATAAGGTGGGGATGACGATTTATATATATATTAATATTGGAGATATTTATGGAAATAAATAAGGCTGTCCTGGATAGGATTTTTTTAATACTAAAAGAAAGTGCAAAAAAAAATGAGCTTATCACATATCAAGATTTAAATATAAGATTATCTCCTGATGGCACAGGACCTTTTTTTGATGATATAAAAGAACTTTTTGTTTATTTAACAAAATTATCACGTATGATGAAAATAAGAAAAAGACCTTTGATTACGGTTATTGTCGTAGACGATGATAGAAGACAACCAGGAACAGGTTTTTTTAAGATAGCTAAACAACTGGATGTTTTTAAAGCTGATGTAAGTAAGAAACTGGACAGGAAGGAATTTCTTGATTATGAGACTCATCGGGTCTTTTCTTTTAACTGGTAGATTGAACAAATGTTTCTTTTATGCTAAATTTTAGATATGTTATCTTTAATCGTTGATCAGACAAATAGAGTTTGTTGTCTTTTTGAAAATCACGAACTTATCTGTTCGCAATTCGAGGATAGATTTTCAAGAAATTCAAAAGATATTGTTTTCTCAATAAAAAGATTACTTGATGAATGTGATCTGCAATTCTCTCATATAAACAACTTTATTTATATTGGAAAAGATGTACAGCGTTTCAATGCGATCCTTAATCTGAATCTTCTAGATGATTATGATCATCTTAATAGAAAAGAGATAATAAAAATGGATAAGGAAGAATCTGAATTATTTTTTCTTATAAAGAAATATAATCTAAAAAAAGCTGCGGCTGTAGTCTGGGAAATCGATTATGTTGAGGTATATCTACTCGATGATGGTAAACTAAAAAAAGCTTTGTTTGATGTTGATGAGGATAATAGTATAAAAGATTACTTTAAGATTTTAAAGAATGAAGTATCCAAGGATCTTATTACCAGATTAACTATTGCTTCGTTTTTAGGTGATCTTTCACTCTACGATGAGATAAAAAAGGAATGTCTGATCTTTGAACCTGACGGAAGATTTAATCTAAACAGAGATTCACTTATCAAATGGATAAATGATTTTAAAGATGATCCCAGACTTATATACTCACTAAAAAAGATTACAGATGATATATTGATTCACGTTTTTAATTATATAAGATTTCTTACAAAGGAAAACAATCTTATAATTTCTGGTAAAATACCTTCTATTTCTCTTGCCTATGGAAAGATGCAGGAATATATTCCGTTTGAGAGGGCTTTTTATGAATTAAAAAAGGAATCCTCTTCAACATGCAGGGGTGCTCTTGAAAAACTTTTTTATGATAAAGGAAAAGAAAACAGTTTTGAAGAGGACGAGAAAGAAATAGCATCCCTTGTAAAAGGTCTTTTTTCTGACTTTCACTCTGAAAAATTGGAGAACATCTCAAAGTATTTTTATTATATGGATGATGATGTTTTGGTGATGATAAAAGATTATCTTGAAAAATGTGATAGGATAAAAATAAATTTTTCACACCGAAATACAGTTATATCATCATCTGGTGTAAAAGCCTGGTCGAGACTTTATTTTTATTTTTTTGCAAGATTCAAGGAAAGTGGATATCCTGTCATATTGAATTATAATGTGATGGCATTTTTTAAAAAAAATAGCGGTTTATGGGAAATAGCAGATCTTGAGTTCTATTCCTCGAATAATCTTCCAATACTTACACTGGAACTTTCCAATTCATGCAATTACAAATGTATTATGTGTGATACAAACAGACATAGAAAAAAAGCTTTTATGTCTTTTGAGACTTTTAAGAATGTCATAGATTCACTTGAAGGATTTAAAGTGGGTACAATAACACCTTTCTGGCTCGGAGAACCGCTGCTTAACCCTGATTTTGAAAATATGATCGATTATGCATTTGAAAAGAATCAAGATAACAAAAGATTTATATCCTTTACAATTAATACAAACGCTTCTTTACTTGATAAGTCAAAGACAGAGGCCGTTTTGAGGAATGCTAAAAGAAAAGGTATGAATGAGAATACCTTTATAAGGATTCATTTCTCTTTGGATTCTAACGATCCCGATACTTATAGAAAAATACACGGTGCTGGAAATCTGAATAAGGTGAAAGAAAATATAAAGTATTTCCTAAAAAGAAGAAAAGAGGAAGGCCTTAATTACCCGAAAATAACCTTAGCACTTATTGTTATGAAGGAAAACTTTGATGAGGTAAGGGATTTTGTCGATCATTGGAGCGATGTTCTTGAGAATTATGGGGTTGATTATTATAAGACATGGGACTGGCCTTGGCTTGAAAAGGATGCTATTTATTTACGGCGACTTGATTGTAGTGAGCAGGATGAGGCTGAAAAGATGCATTTTTCGGTAATTGAGAGTCTGAACTTCTTTAAAGAAGAATCTGGAGTTGAGTTTCAGGAAACGGTAGAACAGATAACTGTAAACAGTGAAAAAAAAGATGAAGAACCACAAACCACGGACCACAAACCAAAAACTGATGAACAAATAAAGGATAATAACGGAAGGATACTTAATACTGATAGTGTGCTTATAAAAGAGAATATGGATTTTTTTATAAGAAGACCTTGTCCAGCTTTATGGAAGACACCAATCGTCAATACAGATGGCGAGGTTACAGTTTGTTGTTTTGATATTGACCTTAGTCTTAGGATAGGAAATATTAACGAAAGAGACCTAAAAGAAATATGGAATGGGGATACGATAAACAGTTGGAGAAACTTTCATCTTAGGGGTGATTTTAACAGGGTCGATAGATGTTCAAGGTGTCATAACATAAATTCTCCTACAATGAAGAATTCAGAATTTATTGAGTATCTGCTTGATAAAGATGATATTACCGAAATAGAAAAAGCTCATTTTCTAAATTAAACAAAATCAAAAATTAAGTCTGAAAGAATCATTAAATCCGATAGAGTCTGAAATAGGTCTATAGAATTTAAAAAGCATAGTAGAACCTGATGATATTTTTATATCATCTTTATTACCCGTGTTCAATTTTCTTTTTAACTCAATCCTGATCTTCCCTTGGTAAAAAGGTGATTCTTTATTATCATTATTAAGATAACTTGAAATAATAATATCTTTTTGACTTTCCGTTGGATTAAAGTTTATTTTCGCAGGGATGAATATTTTTGATATAGGTCTGAACTGCTCAAAATTCGGTGCAAATGTAAATACTGAAGGAACACTTCCTTTATCCGGTTTTATATATATATAATTATTTCTTCCCTGGGAGTCTTTGATATTGTCGGTTTCCATATCAGAATCAGCAGGTAGCTTTTTTTTATTTCTTGTAATGTTGACATAAAAATCAGGTATATTTTTGTTTACATTGTTTGCATATTCCCACTTCCATAGATCTATGTCGACTTCTGATCTTTTACCGTTTATATAATCGATATATTCCTTTTCATCAGAAAGCATGATGTCGAATTCCAAATAAGAAGGAAACTTGATACCTTCATAGAACATACTTAGAGTCTCTTCGTTATAACTCATAAAGTAAATATCGGAATGCTTTGCAGTTGGCTCCTTAAGATCGTATTCAATATATAAATACATATATTTATCATCGTAGGCACCGCTTAAACTACAATCGGAAAGTTTGATTAGAGGTCCGTAATCATTATCCCTTATGTAATCTACCATTATAGGAACACTTACCTTTTTTAACTGTATATCTTTAAAGTTAAGTTCCTTTGAGAACGTCTGATTGTTCTCAATATTTTTATAGAGTTTGAAATTTATATGTCTAAAAGGATCTTTAATAAGTATATGATCATTCTGTATGTCAATAACTTCAAGATATGCAAGATTTGATTGCAGCTCTTTATCTGAGATATTAAGAAAATCTTCCAGTGGATCAAGGTGCAAAAGGCTAAAATCAGGTACAGGGATAGAATACTTTGAAAAATCGTTTTTCATATCTTTTAATATTTCTCGTTTTTTCTTATCTACCATCGTACTTGAGATAAAATCTCTTGCCTGTGTGAGTTCAGCTTCTGATTCATCAAGACTTTTAAGTCTGTCCCCTTTTTTTACAGTGAAGGTCTTACTTTCTCTTTTATCAAATATTGTTGCTCTTAATGTATTGCCTGAACCTTCTACATTCTTTAGTACGTAAGGGAAAGATGCAGAGTCTGCATCGACAAGGTTAGTCTCAGTAGCTTGACAAAGTATAGAAACTCCTATAAATATTAACAGTAATATTTTTTTCATATATTTTATGATAGATTGTGGAATAAATTTTGTCAAGGAGAAGTGTTATGTCATATATAAAACCAAAGCTCTTGAAAGGATTCAGAGACCTACTACCAGAAGAAGCTATTATACAAAAAGAGTTTTTTAAAGTTATATCTGAAGTGTTTGAAAGTTTTGGTTTCTCTCCTATTGATACCCCTGCTCTCGAATATTACGATATCCTTACTGGAAAAGGTGGAGGAGAAAACGAAAAACTGATGTATCGTTTTAACGATAATGGTGGTAGGGATGTTGGTATGCGTTATGATCTTACCGTGCCACTTGCAAGATTCATTGGTCTGAATCAGAATGAACTAAACTTCCCTTTCAGACGCTATCATATTGCACCGGTTTGGCGTGCTGAGAACACTCAGAAAGGAAGATACAGAGAGTTCTATCAATGTGATTGTGATATTGTAGGTTCTGATTCTTATCTAGCCGATAGCGAGATACTTATGTTAATGGACAGTGTATTAAACAGAATGGATATCAAAGATTATGAGATAAGGATAAACGATAGAAATATTCTTGAGGACCTTTTTAAACTTCTTGAAATAAAAGAGGATAAAATAATCAGTTTTGCAACTTTAATGGATAAAAAGGATAAGATGTCTGAGTCCGTCTTCAAGGAAAAGAGTCTTGAGTTTTTGAAAGACAATGAGAAACATAAGCAATTTCTTGATTTTCTATCCTGTGATTCTCTTGATTCTCTCGATGAGTTTTTTAAAGATACAAAGGTATATGAAAATACAAGTATATATATTAGAAGATTAAAGGACACTTTTTCAATATGTAAGGAAAACGGAAAAGGAAATAATATTAGTTATTGTCCTTTTATTATAAGAGGACTTGATTATTACACAGGTATAGTATTTGAGACAGTATTAAAGGATAGTCTTTCCTATGGTGCTGTTTTTTCGGGTGGAAGATATGACAAACTAGCAGGAATGTTCTCGAAGAATGCTGATTACTCTTGTGTTGGAGCATCTATTGGTATATCAAGGCTTATTTCAGCATTAAAAGAACGTGGTTTTTTTGAAAAGGATAAGGTCTGTGTTGCAGATATACTGATCATGAACATGGATAAAAGATATCATGGAAAATATATAAATATAGCAAATGTGCTTCGAGATAATTGCTTAAAAGTAGAGGTTTATCTAAATGATGATAAGCTTAAAAAACAGTTTAAATTTGCTTCGAAAAACGGATACTCCTTTTCTATTATCGCTGGTGAAGATGAACTTGCGAATGATATAGTTAAAGTTAAATCCCTAAAGGCTTTTGAAGAAAATGAGATGAAAATTGATGATCTGGTAGGTTTTTTTAAAAATACTCTTTAAAGAAATCCGGAGAAATATTACATTCTCTATAAAGACAGTCTTTACATTTTTTTGGATATTTACCATTGTAGCAGGATAATCTTCTCTGCTCGGCAATGGGTCCCATCCATATATCACTAAATGGTGCTCTGTTGGTGTTGCCAAGTTTAAGTGACATCTCGGGATCATTATTGCAATATCCTACATCCCCATTAAATCTAACTATTGGCATTGTCCATAATTTTTCGCAGGCAAGTGGTTTTTTATCTCTAGTATTGATAAGAGGATCCGGTTTTCTTTCGATTATCCGGTTAGTCATATTTTCTTCTTCTAAAAACCTTATCAATCTCGGTTTCAGACTTCTGTGAAGCATGTCTGCGTTTTCCTGATGTTTTCTGGTTATGAGTTTTCTGAAGTATATATAATCTTTTTTTATGCAGGTATCCTCTTCAAAAAGGATAGGAATACCTGGGATCTTTTTATTCCAGTATCTTATAAAGTCCTTTGATTCTTTTATATTCTCTTCCATAACTATAAACTGTAATCTAAGGAAGATATTTTGTGGTCTGTTCTTAAGGATATAATCAATATTATCTATGACTTCCTTATATATCCCACCTTTTCTTATTCTTGAATAAGTATTTTCTGAGGCTGCATCAAGAGAGATGAATAGAAATATGTCATTTTTGATCTTTTCAAGGTTGTGAAAGACTCTATTTGTGAGAAAAGAAGTATTTGTATCCATTGCAAGGCAGTTAAAAAAATCATTTTTCTCTGCTAGAAATTCGAAGAAAAAATTAATATCTGGATGTATTAGGGCTTCTCCGAGCCATGAAAGTTTAAGTCCCTGAAAAAATAAACCATTTGCTCTTATATCATCTATTATTCTTATAAACATCTTCTTACTCATAAACCCTCTTTCATTCATGTCTACCTTTTCTCTATAACACATAAGACAGTTATAATTACAAAGGTTTGTGAGTTCAAGAGTAAGAAATGGTCTTACACTATTTAGAAGTTCTATCTTATTCATTTGGTATCTGCACTTTTATGTATTTCCCATCTATGGAATTCTCAACTTCCAGTTTATATGAGTTTTTGCTTATAAGCCTGTTTATTATCTTTGAACCACGACCGTTCCCGTTATCTTTCACGTTGTTTATCTCACGGTAATTTATACCGTCATGGTTTAAAAAAGCTAATCTGTCAATGTTTTCACCATCATCAAAAACTCCGACTTCCAGTTTTTCCTGATCATATGAGACTTGAAGTCCTACTTTTTTTCGTGAATATTTCACTGCGTTTGTTATAAGATTGATGAAGATATGATCAAGAGAGCTTTTGTTTATGTTTATCTTCTTATGATGAAGTTCGTTTGGTATTGTGCAGAAGAATTGTCTTTTGTTATTTTGTGATATCTGTTCTGATAGTTTTCTAAGTTCATTAAAATAATCATAGAGCTCTATCTCTTCCTTATCTTTGATCAACTTTTCCGGAGATAAATAAATGGATAGTTCATCTATTAGAAATCTGATCTTATCAAAAGATGTTTCCATTATATCAAGAAATTCCGGTTCAAAGTAATTGTCCTCTGGAAGAAAGTCTCTAGCGTTCATAAATACGTTAAGAGATGGTGATATATCGTGTAAAAACTCATGCAGGAATTCTTTGAGATCATCCGATGACCTCTCCTCATTGATTTTTGTATCTTTTAATACACATCTTTTATCTTTTGAAGGGTTGTGAAGGTGAAAGATTTTCATTATATCTTCCAGCATTATTTCAAAGGCTTCTCCTGTTATATCATTTTCCAATGTGGTGAAGATCTCGGATACCACTATTCTATCAAAAGATTTTTGTAGAATATCTATTTCACTCATAAGTAAACTTTCAACAGAATTATTTGATATAATAAGGATTGAATCAGGTGCTTCTTCATATTTAAGCAGATTTTTTCTGTCACTGATACAGTATATATTTCCAAATCCGTAAAGGTTTAATATGTTTTTTAAAAGCACAGAGATCGATTTATCTTTGTGAAACAGAAAGATGTTAAGAAGTATCTCGTTGGATCTTCCTGATATTTTATTTAGTACTCTAATAGCGAGTTCTTTTTTTTCGAATATGGGGATTATCTTATGTACCCCAAGGAGTTTTATAGTCTTAAATATCTTATCGGATACATTCACAAGGATTATAGATATATCCTTTTGAAAAGCCATTGAGTTAAGTCGCATTATCTCGTATATACCAGTTGAGTCTATAGTTATGTTATCTTTAAAATCAAGGAGAATAGTACTGCTTGCCTTATCCAGCAGTTCTTCAAGATTCGCCCTGCGTTTGTATGGCAGAGGTGAAATGTACCTTTCAGGAATTTTAAATTCTACATAATCCATTCATAAATATTAAATGATTTTTCTTATTTTATCAAGAAGTTCATCTGGTGAAAACGGTTTTAATATGTATGAATCTGCGTTTACTTTTTTATAATTGTTCTTAACCGCTTTTAGGTCTATTCCTGTTACGAGTATTATAGGTATGTCCTTGGTGTTTTCATCTTCTTTTAAGGCTCTGCAAACTTCATAACCATCAATAGAAGGCATCATAATATCAAGCAATACAAGATCGGGTTTTTCAGTTATGACTTTTATTCCCAACTTTACTGCATCGCAAACTGTTATAACATTGTAGTTTTCTGTATTTAATACAGAGTCCATTAGTTCCAATATATCGACATCATCGTCTACGATAAGTATTTTCTTTTTTCCAGATTTGTTAGAAGCATTTATAAATTCCATAAGATCTTTTTTATAGATCCTGTAATGTCCACCTGGAGTTGTGAAAGCTTTTATTTTCCCTGTTCTAAGATAATTTTTCATAGTTGAATGACTTACTTTTAGAAATTTACATGCTTCGGTAGTGTTTAAGATCTCTTCACCAATGTTTTCCATATTATCTCCCTTTTCGCAGCCTTGAAATGACGTAATTTATCTTTTTTATCCATTTTAGCCATAAACGACTATTTTGTCAAATTGAAAAAGTATTGAAAAAAATATGGTAAATAGGTAAAAAATAACATCGAGGTGACAGGTCATTAGGAAAACTGTTTATCTAAGAACTACAAGCTTTCCTTCTCTTTCAACTCCGTCCACATCTATCTTATAGAAATAGACTCCGTTAGCTACTCTTCTACCTCTTCTGTCGACAAGATCCCATATGAATTCACTAAAACCGGTAATGTCTTGTCTGAAGATAAGTCTTCCAGATACATCGTAAATCTTAAGCAGTGCTTTTGAAGCAAACAAAAGTCCATCAGATTTTATAGTAATATAATCCGAAGCAGGTACAGGATATGCTAGTATTCTAAGATCACCTATACTTGTAGGGATATATTTTATTGTGGATCTGTTTGAGTTTCCTAATCTATCAGAAGTATCTATTGTTATATCATATTCTCTTTTCTGAGTGAATCTTAGGATTTTATCGAGGTCTATTTCAAAATCCTTTTTACCTATAGGATATAGATTATATATTTTACCTTCAGCTTTTAGACTTATTTGTTTTAATGCACTTCCGTTATCCGTGACATTTATCTTATTTGCTACTCTATTAACAGATGGTGCTTTTCTATCCGCAGCTAAAACAAATCTTCCAGCTTTGTCGAGCTTGTTATTAGCCAAAAACGTGTAACCGTTTTCATCTTTTCTGAAAATTCCTGTCTTTGAATCGGTATGGATTTCTGATGTGTCTATTTTTAAATTAACTGGAGAATTAAATTCTAGCGATGGCCAGAGTATAAATCCGCTATCTATTATCTCAAGTTCTGATTTGCTATTATCTTTTGAATCAGCTTTTCTTATAATAGTATTCTCAATATTGTTATTTTCATTAAATATTAGATGTGAATCCTTTTCTAAAGTGTTTTTTGCAAAGGTAAGACTATAAGGTCCTGATGAGACATAAAGTGGTTCAAATCCACCTTTTATCACGTTAAATAGAGTCTGATCCTGTCCACTTATATTATCAGAATCTATTCCTGAAGCTTTGATAAAAGCCTGACCTTATTTTGTAAGATCAATAGAATAATATCCCTTATAAAGTAGATTACTTATCTTTTCCATAGAAACAGTCTTGGTTATAGCATTTTCCTGTTCTACTGTAAGAGAAAGATCTCCGGATAACTGTTCTGAACATCTTACCAGGATAAGCATCTTGTTTTCAATAACAGGAAGCGGGAAGGCTGCAATAAGGAACGAAGGGTTGACTGATACACCTGATACTTCATCGGTATCAAGTGGACCGCCGTAAATATTTGATATTGAATCTATTATAATTGATACGTTGTCCGTAAAATCGCTTACCTGTGCTTCGCCAGAATCTGCTGATATACTGATATAAGTACTTCCGGTATATTTATCGTACTTATAATAATCGTTAGTCAATGTTACGGTCTTATTAGTCGTGCCGGATTTTATCTTTATTGAAGGTGGAGTATCGTTATCCATCATAGAAGAGAAATCCATATTAAGATTTATTTTGTAGAAACCATTTCTAGCAGCCTCAAGACTTATATCGTAGGAATCTAGTTTAGTCTCTCCTGCAATCATCTTGAGACTATTTCCTGTCCATGATGAGTATGCATCTCCTGCGGTTGCATTTGTCTTATGTGAAATGTCAGATGAATTTGCAACATCAACCGAGAAAGTCTTTCCAGTTGGTGCATCGGAGACATCTGGAGCTTTAAGATTAAAGGATATTCTATATACTCCATCACTATTTATTGCTGAGTTAGTTTTTAATGTAAAACCATCTGCTGAAAGTTTTCCAACAGCATCATTTGGTGTATATTCAATAAGTGCAATCTCAAGAGTATCTCCGGTAGAACAATCATAGATGGAAACATGGTTCTTATCACTAGCTCCGAATGAATATCCCGTTGGGAAGCTTATATCAAAAAGGTCTATACCTGAATCGCCAGTCTCAAAATCCAGTTTTGTATAGATATCCATCTGAGTCTGTGTATCAACGTTTGCATAGTTTGGAGATATCTCTGCTATTGCGTAAGTTAGATAATTGCTTACTGTTGCAGTATATCCTGAGCCATTCAAGGCATTTGAATCAGCATCTCCTGCAAGTGGATAAACAACAAACTGTTTTCCGGTTGTCGAGATTTTTGAATAAAAATCACTTCCAACAGAATTAGCTATAGAAGGAGTGTTTACATAGAAAGATATTTCAGCAATATGAGGAGATGGAGCTGTTCCGATAACAGGTGAGCTTAAAGTGACCTGAAGATCGTTTCCGACCTTCTGGAAAGTAGCTCCCTGAAGAGTAGTGTCGATTTTTATCTCGCCACTATCTAATGCGACAGGCATATAACCGTCCGGTATATAAATATAAAATTTTTCTACACCTTCGTTTGTCGAGTCTATTGGGAAAGATACTGTATAGGTCATCTCATAAGTGTCATTTGCAAAGACGTTCTTAGGAGAGAGCTCACTTATCGTAGTCAGATTATCACATGGATATCCTTCTATTGATATATCCAGGCTGTTATTGTTCATAATAGAATCAGCATTTCCAGCTGTTGCTGTCTTTGAACCTGCAAGAAGATCCGAAGATCCTGCTTTTACTCCTAAAGTTGATACTTCTCTTGTACTTCCAATGTTGGCCCTGAATACAAGGTCGACTTTCTCATGATGTTTAATAAGAGAGTCTGTATTAATAAGTAATACCTGACTATTTGCACTGACCTCATATGTAGAGAGAGAATAACTTGAATCCGATATCTGAGTGCCGCCTACATACAGCTTTGTCTGATAGGAAGAATCAAATGTTGTATAATCAGGTAATGTAATCTCAAACGAATCAGGACCAATATCCGATGAATTGACAGTAGGTAGCATAGATATCGTCATGATCTCCTTAGTATCTAACATTGTGAAGGATGGGTTGACCTCAGCTATTAATGCTGACAAAGGTTTAGCCACAAATATCTTGTTTGAATCAGTTGTCTTAGCACTGATTTCTATTGGATAAGAAATTTCAGAATTATCCAGATATGTTGTTACAACTTCACCAGATGGATAATTTGGAATTGCAGGAGTATCGGCTGTAAATGCTATCTCTATAGTACCGGAATATCCAGCAGGTATCTCAGATGTATGGAAAGTAAAGGTCCTTGGATTAGCTGTAATCTCGCTTGTACACTCAGCAGTCTTATCTATCAGACCACCTATTTCACCGGTATCGAGTTTAATATAATCAAGAGACATATCCGTGAAGTTATCTGGAAGATTGAAGTATATCTTATCAACACCTTCTCCGGAACTTGCAACACTACAATTTATAGTGTAGATAAAGGCTTTGTCATTTGCACCGGCCACAACATAGTTTGGAGATATATCTCCTTGTCCTGAAGCTCCAGGCGTCTTTATTTTGACTAATCTATCACCACTTACTGTATTATCTGCATGAATACTTTCTGAAACATGTGTTGAATCAACATAAACCTCAAATGTAGCACCGGATTCATCCGTTGTTGATTGTGAAGTCAATTTGAACTGTACTTCCATGGTAGCATCGTTTTCAAGCTGTACAGTAGAAGAGTTGTAATGCAAAAGATCTCCTATGACTACCTCAATAGTCTGTCCCAGTACTTTTACGAGTGCCTCACCAGAAGCTGGATCACCTGAATATATCTCGGTATATGATTTATTCAGAGCAGGTGAAACATCTTTTTTTACAACGACAGAATCTCTCACTGATGTCGTATCACTAATTGGGAAAGTTGATGGAGCAACAATTAGAAATCTGTTTGAATCTATATTCTTGGTCTTATCAAAATCCGGTTTTATTTTAACGGTAAAAGTGCTTTCCTTTGCAGGAGGAACTTTAGTAGGGAAAATGGATACTGTTTCAAAATCATCCTGAATCTCTCCTGTCTTTATTGCAAGTCTGTTATTATTTGATATCCCATCAGCATTTCCATCTGATACTGATACTCTATAACGGTTTTCATCGTTTCCTAAATATATCTTATTTGTAAAATCACCTGTTCCTGAAAGTGATTTCCCGTATAGCTCAATATACATATGTTTATCGATTACACTTGAATTTACTGGTGAACCAAGAGTTAGTTTTACTTCGCTTGAACCTACCATTTCGACTAATACCTCGTTTAATGAAGGTGTCGTCGAAACATTCGTGTAATTAAGGCTTCCAAGTCTGAATGTCGGTGCAGGTGAAGATGATACTTCAAAAGAATCTAGTTCTATCCATATCTGGTCTATTCCTGAATTGGATACGTCAAATGTTGGAAGTACTGAAAATTCAAGCGGTATTTCATCCCTTGAAGGAAGCATATAAGGAGGATTTATCTCACACAATGCTGATATGCATATATTTCTGGACGAGAACAAAAGATGATTGTTATTATATGTGGTTATCGCATTACCTTCGCTGGCACTTGCGCTAAGATCATAAGTGCTGTTTTTAAGTACTACTTCAAAAGAACCTTCTGCAAATTCTGCTGTTGGAGCGATAACTGAATATTTTATCTTTATTATATCCGAGTTGTTACTATCTATTGTATCACCAAGAACTATCTCGAATGTATCGTTACCTTCATAAAATATTGCTACTTCTGTCGAATCAGGTGCGGAACTATTTTCAATATTATACTCAGTGCTGCCAAGAAATACTTCGATTGAATCGGAATTATCAATATAGGAATTAGCGCCTCCAGCTGTATCTACACCGATCTCAAAATCTCCATCGGTATTAAGGTTATTTGTAACTATTATTCTGTCAAAACCTGCATCGGAAGCGGATAAAAATGGTCTGATATATATATAATTATATGCCTTTTCCCCTGGCACAATACTTAATGGATATGATTCGGCAAGTGCATCAGATACAGGAGAATTTATTGATACCTCAAGAGTCTCATCAAGAAGAACTCTTTTTCCTGTTTCACTATCGGATATATATATTAAAAACGGTGCTGGGTCAGTTGATGGAAAGTTCAAAGGTTCAAGGTCAAACGAGAGGTCAAATGATACCTCAGTTGTACCTTCTCCTGTGTATCTTTGTCTTCCGAGGTTATGTAATGAAAAATATATACTGTGATCAGTAAAATCGATACCTGTTGAAGATTCATATGGATATACACCTATCTCTGTAGAATCAGAAGGGGTAGTATCAACTGGTGTCAGTGCAGTCGAATTGACACTAAATGTAGCGGTATCTCCTCTTAGATTTTTGAAGTGGTCAGGTGAAAAAACTACTTCTACTGAATCAAACCCACTGTCGAAGGCGTAAAGGTCTATATCACTTACAGATATATTTACAGTCTGAAATCCTGTTGGAAGTATATTTGAAGGAGTAATAGACTGTGTTGTAGTTCCCGTCATAAGTTTATTATCTATTAGAGTTGTGGATAATATTTTTGTGTTTAATGTGTTTTCTCCAGAATCAGTACCGTATACCCATATCTCATAAGAGTCTCCTGTATCCATGCCTGAGACAAGAAGATCCTGTCCTGAAAATTCAACATCCCAATCGGGAGGTCCGGCAGATGTTATAGAACCGGATGTGAATTCGATCTCTTTTGTCCCTTTCCCTGGAACGACAACTCGAAGTTGCATCGGACTCAGATCAGCTCTTATATTTGCTTCTGTAAGTCTTATCTCAAGGGAGCCACTGGTAATGTTGGAAATATCAGTATAAGAAGAGTTGTAATAAAGTGAAGAATCCTCATCAGGTAAAGAACTCTCACTAAGAATAAGCTGATTTGAGAATCTGTCATCAAAATATAAGATGCTATCTATTATCGGAGGAGTCCTATCTGTATTTACAGTAAGAGATGAGTCAGTATCCTGATTTCCAGCTTTATCTGTTGCTGTGAGATCTATAGTGTAGGAACCTTGATTAACTGTAGATGTCAGAGCAAGACTGGTATAAGCATACACAGCACAGGTACCCGATGAATATGATAATTCAACAGTATCTGTGGAGAATGGTCCTCCAAGAGCAGATAGATCCACCTGAATATCAAGTTCTGTCTCAGTAGAATCTAGTACTATCATGAAGTTTATTGACTCACCTTCTTTGTACCAATTATCAGCATCTGTTATTGAAAGTGTACCTGAGGAAAAATCCGGAGCGGTATTATCAAGTATACAGGATATTTCTGTAGTGGAAGTATTATCGGAAAGATCTGTTGCACTTATCACAACAGCTATCGTCCCTTCATTCATAGTACCTGTAAGTGCTGGAAGTGTTAACGAATATGTTCCATCAAGATTATCCGTCATAAGACTATCAGATAATGCGCTGTCCATAGAAGATATTTCTGCAGTTACATCAAATCCCACTTCACCGTTAAGACTGACAGTTATCTCTCCGGTCTCGGTCTCTCTGAAGTAAAGGTCGTTATTAAAAGAAGATACTATGGATGTGTCATCAAAACTTGGACCAACCTTATCAAGAACAACTTCAAATGTACTTGAGGAAATATTCCCGGCATCGTCTGTTGCATAAATTGTAAGTTCTATAGTTCCATCCGCCATAGTATTTTCTGATAATGCGGATGTAGTTATCTCATAGGTATCACCGTTTCTTGTTAAAGTCTCGGCGGATGAGAAGGTGCTATCAAGTACAGAAAGATCGATTCCAAGTTCGCATGTATCACTTTTATTATCTGATATTACTGACCATATATATATACTATCACCAGCTTTAACAAATTTATCAGCATGTGATGCATCTGTTGAATCTGATCCTCCCTGATCAGTAAAAGTTGGAGCGGAAGAATCTATTATAATATTATTTCTATCACCAGTAAGACCGGTAGGACTGAGTCCTGAAGTCAAAAGGTTTGCAGCATCATCTTCAGCTGTGACATAAAGTTCCACTGTATCAGCATCTGTAGGGGTTATACTTATCTCAGCTGTATATACATAAGGACTTGTAGTCGAATATGTAGAAAGGATTGTCGACTGTGGATCATCAGGTGTTGCATCTTTCTTTATATTATAGTTAAGCGTTACCGTCGTCTGAGCCATTGAGTTAAAAGAAGATGAATCAGATATGCTAAATGATACTTCAAAAGTAGGCTGACTATATGTTCCATCAATTGGTGTAAGCGCAGTTAAAGACGGAGCAGTCGTATCGCACCATATTGTTGCTTCTCTTGTCCCGCTTATAAGATTTCCAGCATCATCCATTGTCGTGGAAAGAATCTCAAAGGTCTTAAGACCAGGAGTTGTATCGGGACCGACTATGCTCCAGGTTGCTGTTGAACCTAAATAAGAATCTGCAGCAGTTGATGCACCGCCTCCGAACTCTGAAAGATCGGCGAGTATATCGGCTGCATCTAGATTTCCTTCGCCTTCTGTTATATTGGCAGTGACGGTAAGATTTCCGCTATTATAAGCTGAAGTCCTACCGGAATCGTTGGTTATTGTTATTGAGTTGATAGCCGGAGATGTAGCATCTACTTCAAAAGTAGCTGAAAGAGTTCCTGTCAGATCGTTTCCGGCAAGATCTGTTCCAATGACCTCAAGTGTATAGGTACCTTGGGTAAGTCCGGTATAAGCTACTTCCCATGTCGCACCATCTGAGTTAGTAAACTGTGATGGTGTGAGCGCTGAAGATAGCCCGAGTTCTGAAGCGTCGAGTTTGATCAGAGAAATATCTCCATTTGCTTCAGCTGGCATCTTGACAACTACCTCAAGTGTATCATCTGCTTTTGCTAGTGATTCACTTCCTAACATATTATAGATCTTGAAGTCTGTTACTGCTGGTCCTGTATTATCTATGATTATCGTCTCTCCTGTTGAAGCTGAAGTTACCATGTTCCCAGCTTCGTCAGTGGTGTTATTGTTTACCCAGATGTCATAACTTCCTTCAGCTAATCCTGAATCAATAACATAATCAACAATATTACATTTTCCAGCTGCATAGGTGTCGCCCTGATTATCAGTCGCGCCAGAGAGTTCTGTCGTATTAACAAAAATATCCTGAGCTCTTATACTGTAGTTATCGGTAATAGAGACGACTATTTCGACGGTATCTCCAGCTCTTGCAATATTTGACTCGGATATTGAGTTCATTAGCTTAACAGCCGTTGTTGCTGGTTGAGTCTTATCAAAGGTTATATTAGAAGTCAGTGTTCCTGTTATGGTATTTTCCGCTTTATCAATTGAAGTTCCGGATATTGTAAAAGTCTTTATTCCTTCTGTTGGAGATGTTGCTACTATTTCCCATGTTGCATGAGAACCGTCAAAGGAGTCTGGGTTGACTATAGCTCCGCCTCCAAACTGTGATAGATCGGCATATATAAGGGTCTTATCGTAATTTGCCTCTGATATGTCAGCGACGATCTCAAGTGTATCATTATCCATAAAATAAGACGATTCACCATTAGTGTTTGTTATTGATATATTTGAACATGATGGAGAGACATTATCAACGGTTATTGAATGAGAAGTGGTTCCGCTCAATGTATTACCTGCATCATCAGTTGCTGAAAAAGTTATATTCTTAGAACCATCCGTAATAACACCGGGAGTTACTGTCCATGTAGCATCACCTGCAGCATAAGTATTAGGATTAACTGCACTTCCAAGACCTAGACTGGTCAAGTCAGCGGTTATATCAGCTATCTGCATGTTTGATTCCGTAATAGAAGCTACTATATCAACTGTATTTGATGATGTGAGAAAATCATCTGCACCACCATTTTTATTATTCATTACTATTGCTGTCATATTAGGTGCTGTGTTATCAGCAGTTACATTTATGCTCGTTGAGCCTGATAAGGAATTCTTTGCCTGATCAGTCGTTGCTGAAATATCTATGTTTTTTACCCCATCTAGTGCTATAACACCAGCAACTACATTCCATGTAGCAACTCCACCGGTGAAAGAATCAGGATTGACTGATGCTCCCAGACCAATATTAGAAAGATCTGCTTCGATATCGCTAAGAGTTATGTTTGTATCTGATATGTTTGCACTTAAAGTAAGAGTATCTCCAGTCTTTATTATAGAGCTGTTCCCTAGTGAGTTTGATGCGGCTATAGAAGAGCATGTTGGTGCTGTAGAATCAAGTGTCATAACATAGACTGAGTTCGAATCATCTGAGAAATTGACAGTTACAAAATAATCGTTAGAATCCTGATATAAAACCGGGGAAAGATCATATGAATAATAATATTTTCCTAAAGCAGTTCCATCGTATGTAAGTGATTGTTGCCCGGAACCGTTAAATGTGCTAGGAGAAAAGACTTCCACCGTACCTTCAGAATAATTAGTGTCTGTCTCTATATTAATGCTTATTGTCTGAGTATTATTGTAAATGCCATCGTTGTCTATAGCATCAACAGAATCCTGAGAAGTGACATTGGTTATCGAACCAAATATTGAAAATGAAAATAAAAAAATATATATAAAGATTATCCTGAACAATCTCACGATAGAATCCCCCTACTATGTAATTATAATACTTTATCGGTAAGTTTGCATTATAAATATACCTTTGATTTATAAGAGGGTGGAGACCGGTAAAAAATGAGATTTAAGATTTATCTTCTTTCTGTCTTTGTTGCAAATTTAAATAGAAAAGCCATAGGACCATAAAAAAGATAGAAAAGTCCTACAAATGCAAAGAGTTCTACGGGATAAGTTATCATAGCTATAGCTATTATACACATTATCAATAGCTTTCTTGTAGCACGACCTCTTTTTTTCTTTTTCCCGGATGGATATGGTAGATTAGAGCTCATTAGCATAGCTATAGCTATTGCTAAAAAGACTATAAGGCTTGTAGAGAATGAATGTAAATACTTATGAGCAAATAAAGTATAACTGGCTATTATACCTGCTCCAGCTGGAATTGGCATTCCCTGGAAATTTTCCTCATTTTTTTTGTTTATATTAAAACGAGCCAATCTAAAAGCTCCTGATAGTATTATTATGATTGCAGTCGAGAATGCAACATGAGTTTTAAGAGAGTTGTTAATAAGTATCGTATAGGTCAAAAATGCTGGAGCTACTCCAAAGGAAATAAGATCAGCAAGAGAGTCGTACTGTTCCCCGAATAAAGAGACCTTTTTAGTTAGCCTCGCAACTCTACCATCAAGCATATCCATAAATATTGAAAGGATAATAAACCATGCTGCTTTTTTTAATTCTCCTTCTGATGTTGCTATGATTGCCAAAAAACCTGACATTATACTCATGGAGGTTATAATACTTGGGATAGCCCAAAGTAATTTATTCATTGAAGACTCCTATGGTGTCTAAACCAGCTTTGACTTTATCACCTTTTTTTACTTTTATCAATGTGTTTTTCGGCATATAGACATCCAGTCTTGAACCAAATTGAATAAGACCAAGATAATCCCCAATGACTATTTCTGAACCTTCACTTACAAAACATCTTATCCTTCTTGCGATCAGACCCGCTATCTGAACTACTTTTAATTTTTTAGAACCGTTTTCTATCAAAACGCTATTACGTTCGTTTTCAAAAGAGGCATTGTCGTAAGATGCATTTAAAAATTTCCCGGGAGAATACTCGACTTTTTTTACTATTCCTCCGATTGGATTTCGATTTATATGAACATTGAATACGTTCATAAATATGCATACTCTGATGCAGGAAGATCCTATATCATTGTCATCTAAAGTATCTATCTTGACTACTTTTCCATCAGCCGGACTAATGATCTCGTTTTTCTCATAATCTCTATTTCTTATTGGATTTCTGAAAAAATATAATGAGAAGATTGAAAGGAAAATAAATATAGACCCGAATATAAGTATTATCATGTATTGAAAGACATTTGTCTTTATATACATACCTATAAGTATTATTCCAGTAAGGATAAAAAAAGTAAAATATTTATATCCGTCTTTTGCTATATTTCCTAATTTCATATAATGATTTTATATAAAAAAAAAAAAAAGACAAGCGAAAGGCCTGTCTTTTTTGGTTATTGAATTTTACAATGTTATTTTTTCTTTACACTTCTATGATATTTTTCCCAAGAATTTCTTAGAATATCATCAGCATTTTCAGGTGTAATATCAACTCCAAATTTTTCGCCGATCTGTTTTAACTTTGTTCTGTAATTATCCATTGTTCCCTCCTGTAGTTTGGACTTTTATTTTAGAAATAGTTTTGTTTAATAGTATATTGATTTTTTGTTTAAAAAGTCCATTATTTCTAACCTAATTATCGGAAGTTGATTTTAGGAATTTTAATCTTTTTTTGATTTCTTCAGCGAGATATTTTCTTTTTTTATCATTTATATCATCGGAGTAAGAATAGTTAGATACAAAAGTCGATATTGCTTTTTCTGACCGGTTGACAAAGTTTGCTTTTTCATCCTTGCTTTTTTCAGCTAGAAACAGATATACTTGAGATATTCCGAGATATGGAAGGTAGTAATCAACATTTTCGATCTTTGCTTTTTTTATTGAATATTCAAAGAGTTTTAAAGCTCTTGTGTAATCGCCATTAATATAAAGAAGCCATCCTATTCGATAATCTGTCTCATGATCTGGTCTTGCAGTTTTGAAACCTGTTAGTTCCTCTTCTGTCTGTAGACGAGCTTCCTCATGTGGAGAAAAAAAGTATTCTTTTTCGCTTCCTTTCGCACTATACTGAGAAGCTTCATATAGTTCTTTGATCTTTTGATATTTATCTTTAAGATTTATATAGTTATGATAAAGTCGATTTGCATAATCATCATCAGATGAGTTTGCAGAAATATAATTTGCATAGTCTGTGAAAGCTTTTTCCATGCTTTTTCTTGCTTCTTCCACCTGAAGAGAGTCAACTGATAGACCACTTGTACTGATGAAAAAAGCAAGAATGCAAAAAAAACATAAGATTCTAGATCTCATTATTTAAAAATCCGGTTTTAATATTATTATTACTCTGAAATTCTCAAGAAATCTTGAATTCCTGTTAGCTTTTAGTATTTTTGCAGCATCGTTGTTTGATACAACAATATTTGAAGCAGTGCTGCCGATTGCACCTTTTGCTTTGATTATAAGAGGATTATTACCTATCCTTTCCGGTATGAACTTTTTAGCTTTTTCTATTGAATCGGTGTAAGCTACAACTCCAATATTCATAACTTTTTCAAGATCTGTTTCTTTTAAGATAGTTCCGTATAGTTCAAGTCCTGATTCGTTGAGGATCTTTGGTGACATACTTCTTTTAAGATCGATGTCACGAGCATCAATAACAAGTGAAGTCTTAGGTAATGTAGCTGCTACTATAGAGATTACCATCAGGGATAATACCATTATTAAGATTATTCTTTTATTCATTCTTTTCTCCTATATTATATCTTTATCTGATTGATCATATCCTGAGCAAGCATATGTATTCTTGAATTCTTATCCGCACATTCAAGGGCAAGTTCGAATTCTTTTAAAGCTTTATCAAGTAGTTGTTTTTTACCAAGTGCTATTCCTAAAATATAATGTGCTTCTGCGTTCATCTCATCAATAGACAATGCTCTTTTTGAATCTGTGATAGCAGCATCGAAATTTAGAGCGTTTAGACTTTGTTTTGCCTGTTTAGTGTAAGCCATAGATGCATCTTTAGATTTTTCATCAAGATATAATAGTTCTATTGTAGTCTTATTGACTAATATGAAATCTTTCTTAGTCTCTTTATCGCTACCATTCTGTTTCATCTTTATGTTTGTCATTGGAAGATATAACTTATCAGATTCCGCGTTCAGGATATCTGATAATCTGGATTCTTCATAAAGATATACTTCTCCCTGTATTAGATGTGTTCTAGTATGGAGAATCACTCGCATCTTATCTTTTTTTACTTTGATACCTGATGCCATATTACCTCCTTAAATTAGGTGAAAATCGACCACCCGTTAAAAGATGGTCGATTTTTTATCGGTAAATCAATTATAGATGTTTAAGAAATAAGTTCCATACCTTTTTCTAAAGCTTTCTCGTTTAGAGGTAATTTATCATGATGCCTTTCCGGAAGCATCTTTTTTAATGCGTTCATGACAGAATCTTTTGATACAACACCGGTAGCTTTTATATAGCTGCCAAGAGCTATCATATTAGCTATCTTTGTGTTCCCCATATCTTTTGCTGTGTTTGATATATCAAGAGCATATACTTTAATATCATCCCTTTTTGGTTTGATATCTATCAGAGAACTGTTGTATATAAGAATACCATCTTTTTCTATAGATTCTTCGAACTTTTCCATAGAAGGTCTGTTCATTGCTATTAGTGTATCAGGTATGCTGATAACAGGAGAACCGATCTTTCTCTCAGATACTATGACGTTACAATTTGCTGTTCCACCACGCATCTCTGGACCGTATGAAGGTATCCATGAAATTTCCTTATCTTCAAGCATTCCAGCATAAGCAAGGACCTGTCCCATTAACATTATACCCTGTCCACCAAATCCGGCCATTATAACTTTTTCATTTATCATTTTGAACCTCCTTTCTCATCAGAAAGGTCTTTGTATACTCCAAGTGGGAAAACAGGCATCATCTGTTCTTTTATGAACTTAGTTCCGTCTGTTGGTTTCATTCCCCAGTTTGTTGGACACTGTGATAGTACTTCAACTAGTGAGAAACCTTTTCCATCTAACTGGTTCTGGAAAGCTTTTTTTATAGCTTTTTTTGTCTGAATAATAGAACCAGGAGTAGTGATAGCAGTTCTTTCAAGATAAGTAGTACCTCTAAGAGTTGATAGAAGTTCACATACTTTAATAGGATATCCCTCGTTTTCTGGATTTCTTCCGTAAGGAGCTGTAGAAGCCTTTTGACCTACTAAAGTAGTTGGAGCCATCTGGCCACCAGTCATTCCATAAATAGCATTATTTACAAAGATGACTGTTATATTTTCACCTCTGTTTGCAGCGTGTATTATTTCAGCAGTACCAATTGCAGCAAGGTCACCATCTCCCTGATAGGAAAAGACGATAGAATCAGGTTTTGCTCTTTTAATACCTGTTGCAACTGCTGGAGCTCTACCATGAGCTGCCTGTGAGAAGTCAACATCATAATACCAGTATGCAAATACAGCACATCCAACAGGTGCTACACCAACAGTTCTATCCTGTATACCAAGTTCGTCAATTATCTCAGCTATTAGTTTATGTATCACTCCGTGTCCGCATCCTGGACAATAGTGAAAATGTCTGTCTTTTAGACATTTAGGTCTTTCGTAGACTGTCTTCATTTAAAGATTTCCCCCTTCCCTTCAAGTATTTTTTCGATTTGTTCTACTAGTTCTATGTCAGTAGGGACCATTCCACCACATCTTCCGTAAAAATAGACATCGGTTCCAGGTGCAGATGATAGTTGAACATCTTCAACCATCTGTCCTGTTGATAGTTCGCAGACAAGAACTTTTTTTGTCTTTTCAGACAATTTGTTTATTATATCTTTTGGGAATGGGAAAAGTGTCTGAGGTCTTAACATACCTACTTTTATTCCTTTTTCTCTTGCAAGTTCAACAGCGGATCTTACAACTCTGGAGGTTATACCGTAAGCGACTACAAATAGTTCACAATCATCAGTCATAAATTCCTCGAATCGCACTTCGTTTTCTTTTATCTTATTGTACTTTGCTAGAAGATTAAGGTTATGTTTCTCAAGTTTTTCAGGTTCAATATCAATTGATGTTATTACATTTGCTTTTCCAAGTTTATTACCAATAGTCCAGTCATTAGCTGGAGTCTTTCTTTCAGGTTTTTTAAATTCAACCGCTTCTTTCATCTGACCAAGATAACCATCAGCAAGAAGCATTACAGGATTTCGATATTTTTCGGCAAGATCAAATGCCAGCATAGTGAAATCCGCCATTTCCTGACCTGAATCTGGTGCAAGGACGATCAATCTGTAATTACCGTGTCCTCCGCCTTTTGTAGCCTGGAAATAATCGCCCTGTTCAGGTGCGATGTTTCCAAGTCCAGGTCCACCTCTTTGAACATTTACAACTACGCATGGAAGCTCTGCACCAGCGATATATGATATTCCTTCAAGTTTAAGACTGACACCAGGGCTTGAAGAAGATGTCATAACTCTAATGCCAGTTCCGGCAGCACCATATACCATATTGATTGCAGCTACTTCACTTTCAGCCTGAAGAAAAGTCTTTCCCACCTTTGGCATCTCTGCTGCCAGGTATTCGGGAAGTTCTGACTGTGGGGTTATAGGATAACCGAAATAACAGTCGAGACCAGCAAGAATTGCTGCTTTCCCGATAGCTTCGTTTCCCTTGATGAATTCTTTTGCCATATTATTACTCCTCCATTAATCCTTATAGACCGAGATAACTATATCCGGACATACTTTCGCACATGCTCCACAACCAATACAACTATCCATATCGGTTATCTGAACGACTTTGTACCCTTTGGTATTCAACCTGTTTGAGATCTCAAGTATCTTCTTAGGACAGGCTTCTACACATAGTCCGCATTCTTTACAGAATTCCTCGGCAATCTTGATCTTTGCCATATTACCTCCCTTTTAAACTACATTGCCCTCATTATATTAGAATTAGTGTGTTTTATCAAAAAAAAAAAAGAGCATCGGTGATGCTCTTATTTCAGTAAACAGTAAACAGTAATCTGTTATAAGTTAATTAAGAAGTTCTAGTAAAGAGTCGATCATATTTTTTGTATCGTATGAACTGTCAGAAAACTGTCTTGCGAGATTAAGGTTTGTATTGAATTTTTCTGTATCCCCCTGAAGCATATACGTCATCGCTAACATTGCTCTTGCATCCCCATTATCAACATTTTCGTTATAATAGGGTTGATATACCGTGTCATAAGAATAGCTAAACACTTCTTCAAGATATGTCTGTGCTTTTGTAATATCTTTAGGTTCACTGGAAAGATTTATTAGTGAAAGTCCTACTTTAGCCTCGTTTATTAATTGTTCATCACTTTCATTTTGAAGTATTTGATTAAATAGCACCGCTGAATCGGAGATATCACCCTTTTCCAGTTTATTCCATGCATCGTTATAATTTACTATTGAAGTGTTAACTACAGGTGCAGGAGAATCTGAACCACATCCTGTTAAAATAAACATTATTATAAAAACACCTAAAAATAATACACGATATGTCTTTTTCATCTTTCCTCCTATCTTAACACCGCTATCTTACCGGTTTTTTCAACTTCCTCACCAGTAGTGTTAATAGCTCTAAGGCGATAGTAATATACTCCGTTTGATACAAGGTCACCTCTTAACGATCTAAGATCCCAGTAAAAATCATTTATACCAAGGGTAGTACTGATACTTTCTCTATAGATCTTTCTTCCTGATACATCAAATATTGAAAGGGTTACGCTTTTGCAAAGTGCTGTCTGAACACTATAACGAATGTTCACAAAATCTGTGGCTGGATTTGGATAAACTGATATACTTGAAATATCTAGTGGTCCAGGTGCAAGGAATGAAGAAGAGTATTCTCTTGTATTGCCTATTCCATCTACAAGTCTTAGATCAATATTATGATTCCCAGCTGGAATATTAGCGAACCATTTAGAATCAAATCTTAACTCGTTCCCCTGTAAAGAGATCCTATCTTTATTGTCCTCGTTGTCTATTATTACTTTTGCAACTTCAAATCCACTAGCATCTTCTATATTGAATACAGGCATCTCGTAAAACTTCTGGAGTTTCTGTACCCTTGGAGCTGTCCTGTCTCGCAGTATTGCAAATGAAGTACCTTTTTTTAAGTTGACTGATAAATCTTCTGAGGTCTTCTGTATGAACTTCCAACCGTTATCGGTATCAAAATATAATCCGGTATCTTTTGGATTTTCAGAATCTTTGTCAGATGATAGTCTAATATTATCATCACTTGCAGTTATTGTGTATTTCCATGAAATTGGTATCAGTTCTTCGATATTATTTGAGGATACACTTTTTCTTGATTTTTTTTCCTCTAATGTATCGTAAAAGACCATATAGTTTGAATCATCTTTTATATTAGCTTTAAGGAAATTTCCAGCAAGTCTTAACGGTGCATTTTTCATATATCCATATTCCATGAATATACTTGAAACAAGCCCGTTAGTAGTCTGAGCTGAGATTGTTACCATACCTAAATAGTCATTGTCGAGTTTATAGGAAGCAAAATAGGTGTTAGATCCACTTGTAGCTGTATAGCCAACGGAAACTGCGGTCTTATTTCTCTGTTTAAGACTAATAGTTAGTCCGGTCAATGCAGTAGAATGTTTTGCGATTATGAATATCTCATCTTTAACTGCTGGATTTTTAAATGCTACAAAGTCAAAATCTTTTTCCGCAGTTGTGAAGGTTATTATATCAGGATTTTCAATAAAGTTTCCTGATACATCTTTTATGATTGAACTAATATTTATAGTGTAATCAGATGAATTTGCAAGTGGCATAGTTGGACTTATTGTTATAACAAACCGGCTTTTACCGTTAATTGTCTGTGTATTAGTAGAAAATGTATATTCAACTAATGAGAATTCAGGTACAACAGAAGTATTTCCAGGATATAACTTAATATAATCACTTAAATTCTGAAGTATATCATCGGATAATCTTTCGCTAAAAACAAGCTGAATATCATTACTAACACCAATATCATCGGCATCATCAAGAGGAATACTTTCGCTTGCGATGAACTGTGGAGCAAGATCATCATTAGCAGTTGTAAAAGAAACTATATAGTCATCTATAGGACTATATTCAAAAAGATTATTACCATTTCCATCAAGGTTCTTTGTGTTTTCATTTTCAAGATCAGCTGAAAGTATAAGCTTATATTCAGTATTATATTCCAGATTACTTTTTGGTGTTATTACAAGTGTCTTATTACTATTTAAATAGTTCAAAGTCGCTTCTATTATGTCTCCAGTATCTTTTTTAACTAATTTTACTGTGTTATTTTCTCCATATATTACAGATATTCTTTCAAGAGAGTCGTTGAAAAATACAGTTATCTTGCTGTTTATATCAACATCAGTCTTGTTTTTATAAGGATTTGTCTGAATTACCGAAAGATATTGTTTTTCATCTCCTGTAACATATTCATAAAGATAATCATCAACAGGAGAACCTTCTGATGTTCCATCTTTGTCACCATCTAACGTGTTACCGTTCTTATCTCTCATATTACCAGATATTAGAAGCGTATATTTAGAATTGTGGTCAAGTTCCTTATCGAGGTTCATGACAAGTACTGTATTGTTGTTTTCCCATGAATATGTTACCGGCCAGCTTTCAATAGAATTATATTTTCTAAAGGTTATTAGATTATCTATATTATTTAGGAAAAAATCTCCATCCATATCAAAATCAGATGTAAAGGTTATTTTAAAATGTGTTACTTCATCTGGAGCTGTAATATCATTTCTAAATGCTTCAGGAACATCCTTTACAAAAGGTGGAGATGGCGCTTTAGTAGTAAAAGTCCATGAAAACGGGTTGATCGTTATAATATCTTTATCGCTGTCAAGATCCTCAATATTTTTAACAACTACTTTATAATCAGAATTAAAACTAAGATCATCCTGAAATTTAAGCACGGCAATATATTTATCATCAGTCTCGCCGTTGTTATTATAATCATTTCCATCTTCTGATTGATAATATTCAAGAGATTGAACTGAGATAGGTATACCTGAGCTTTCAACGTAAAAGTTTGAGGAGTTTAGTATACTTCTTGAATAGTCGGCAACTAGAGGATCGTCCTCATGATTAATATCCTCTGAGAACTCAACCCATACAGATATCATATTTTTATTTGTGGATACAGCAGAACCTGTAGGATATTTTGTTAGTATGGATGGCGGTATATCGTCAGAGATACTTATTACCCTGGAATAATTACCGTCGCCCGCATCTCTATCTGCTGTAGAATTATCGCCATCAAAAACGTTTCCAAAAAGATCTGTAAGTTGACTACCTGCTCTTTCAGAATAGGTCCATAAAGTATAATCACCATTTGGAAACTGATTATTTATTAAAGTGGTAGGTGTAACAACAATAACGGAATAATCTTCATCCGGGATAAGATTGTTGTCAGTCGGTCCATCAAAAGGATTACTATCCCCTGTCCTGTTTTCTATCTTTACGTCATAATATTTTTCTGGCATAACGCCCGAACCATCATTATAGACAATAGATACAAGGTTTTTGATGTTTTGAGCACCGGCAACAGTTATCTTTTCGTTAAATATGATCTCAAATTTTGTTCCTACCTGCATGGAGGTCTCTGCTATATATGCAGTTGGTTTATTATAGTCTTTTTTTGTCTTAAAACTCCACACATAACTGTCGGTATCATCCGGGAAAATAGTTCCTATACTGGATAGGTCGTTTCCAGCCATATCCTCTACCTTTACGTTAAGCTCTGCGTAGTATGTAGTATCGTATTTTAACGGAATATTATATGTCTTTCCGTTTCCAAGGTCCATGACATATTTAAAAGTAGCTTTTTGATCTCTTTGATTATAGCTTATCTGAAGGTTATCATCGTCAAGATATATTTTATTATCAGAACTATCTTTATAATATACCCTAAATACAGAATCGCTATTAGAGTCACCGGATATTGTCTTAGCATCCCCGTCTGCGGTAGTATCATCCATAAGTTCTGAGAAATTTACAGTATATTCAAGAGATGTCCCATCACTGTTAATTATGTTAATATCAGATGTACCGTTAAGTGGGTATGTAGTTATAACCCTTGGAGCCACAGTATCATCTGAGGTAGCTGTTGTGAATGTGAATAGTTTATTATAAGCTAGCGGATTTCCATCAGTATCTTTAGGAGAATACTCTGTTGTCTCATCGTTTATTCCTATTGAGACTGTATACTTTATGCCCTTTTTCAAATTTGAGACAGGATAAAAATAGGCTATATTTTCAGTCTCATCATAATAAATCTGTCCTGTGATATTTGATATTCCATCGTTTATGGCTATTCCCTGCTGATTGATAGAAGTAGTATCCATGGTTTCTGAAAATTGAATTATTATATAAGAATTTATAGGGACATATCCCTGACCATCTTCTGGAAAATGATTGATTACTATTGGATCTGATGTAGTATTAAAATCTTTTGTATAATCAGAGGCTATTGCATTTCCGCCTAGGTCCTGAAGTAGTGAATTATCAGATCTGACAACAAGTCTACAGTATGAATCCTGTGGTAGATAATTATCAGGTTTAAATATAACAAAGTATTTCTTGGTGTTCCTTTCGTCAAGTTCAACGTACTCGACTTCTCCACTTGAAACACCATCAGGATCAGAGAAATCGCCGTTGTCATCATAAATCACATAAACTGATTCATCGGATAGATTGAGAGCATCTAATGGTTCATCAAATTCTATTTTTATTGAAGCGTCAATAGTATAATCCTGCCCGATTATCGGTGTTGGTGTGGAGCCTATACTTATTATATTAGGAGCGATATTATCATCTTCTATTGTGAATGAAAAGATTATATCATCATCTAAAGGATTACCAGATATTATATTAGCTTTGTCCATTACCTGTTTTCCGCCAACTAATGAATTTTGAAGTACAAAAGTGTAATTGCCAGTCTCAAATGGTTCTTTCTGACCGTTACCAAATTCATCATTAAAGATCTCAAGAATATAATCTGTTTTGTCTCCATCTAGATTATAATCAATATTCTCATCTCTTTCGTTGACATATATAGATTCATATACATCTCCATCCGATGCGCCTGGATCATCAAGAAAAAGAATAGGGTCAGCTCCGTCTATTGGAGCGTCAGAATCATTTACAGTATTATAACCTGTTATGTTTAGATCTTTGAGATTTATATCCTCATTGAAGTATATTCTAATATAATTTAGACCATTAGCTTCAGGTATGATCTCATTAGAAGCAGGGTAAGTAGAGACTGCATATGGTGATACATCATCAGTCGTACTTATCTGACCGTTATATGTCTTCTCGAGATTTATTCCTGAAACATCTTTAACATTTGGTAATACAAATACATCATATTTTTTATTTTTATAAAATACACCGGCTGAAGGATATCTGGAATCACCTCTTGGGTCCATTTTAGTAGTTAAAGTAAAATCTCTCTTTGGATCTTTTCCGGGTCTGTTATCAGAAGTTATAGTAACATATGGGTTTAACACACCATCAAAAAGAACAAAGTTTTCAGAGACTATCTCACTAGTATCCATGTCTTTAGAAAATGATATCTCAATTGTTCCGTATTCTAGAAGATAATCATTATCAAATATATCATTAGGATCATCATATTCAATACCTGGTATATAATCCAGGCTTAGGATTTTCGGATTTTCATAGTTGCCTTTTGTGAAAAAGTCCCATGAGTTCTCGTCTATCATATTTCCAGCACTATCCATCAACCCTCTAATAACTACTCTATAATTATGATCTGGTTGAAGTGAATCTAATGGAGTTATGTATAGTTTGGAGTTATATTCCTGATAATTCAATGAAATCGGGACATACTCACTACCGTTGAGGAGTTTTACATTATCTTCATTGATTGAACTACTCAACATCTTTTCATCAAATTGAATATATATATCAGTATTATAAGGAACACCGATCTGACCTTCGATCGGAAATTTTGATATTATTCCAGGCGGGAAGGTATCATCTTCTGTTGTGAATTTAAAAGATGCTCCCTCAAAAGGTATACCCGCTATGTCTCTGGCATTTGAATTGATAGTATACTGATATTCCTGTCCATAAAGAAGGTCTTCAGTAGGCTTATATATCATAAGATATAAATCGTTGTTCTCATCATATTTGAAAGTATAGGAACCCTGAACTTCAGGGGTCATACTAAAAGCATTCATTAAAGAAAGTGGATCCATCATCTCATCAAAGACAACATTTATGGTACTTGTAATAGAGACATTAGAGGCACCTGGAGAAGGTATCTGTTCTTCAATAGATGATTTTTGCGAGTCTGATATTAGAAGCATCTGATTTATATAATCAGCATCATCTTCATTTAAAGCGTTTCCTGCTCTATCCCAAACATTATTAAGATCAATACTATACTGAGATCTTGATCTGAGATAATGTCTTTCATGTTCAAACACTAATCTTGTATACTCATCGTTTGAATCTCGAGAAGGCATTATAAGTTCATCAGATTCATCTCTTGTTATGTACTCAAGGTCCTCACTAAAAGGACTTGTATCAAGATCTGTGTATACCGAGTATTCAGTGCTTAAAACCTGACCTTCGTCATCATCCCAGGTCTGTGTAACAATAGGTTCATTGAAAGTAAGTTCGATATCATTATATATTTGAACGTTAGCTATTGATTTTTCTGTAACTATATCATCGTATCTTGGTGTAGAAGTATCGAAGTATAGATAATCATCATCTTCATAGTAAGGTGTAGATACCTCTCCTGTATCATATGTTACAAGTAATTTTATCGCTGTATTTTCACTTGATTCCGTACTTGGAGGAAGCTGACAGCCAAAGATATTTCTTTCACCAGTTTCTGATATATCAAACACCCTCATAGCATGAAAAGTATCTCCACCGTTTGAATCAATCCAGAAATGCACTCTTATACTCTGCCAGTTTTCGGGATTTGATGGTGGTGGAACATCTATTTTTATTACAAAGTCTCTATCATTTGTGAATTTTCCATATTCATCATACTCAAATATATCTCTGTTAATATATGGGTCAGCAGAAGGAACTATTATCTCGCCATCTTCATTTCTTTCAACGCCAAATACGAACTCAGCATATGCATTAAAAGTTAATGCTACTATAAATAATAACAATAATATTGATCTTAATTTTTTTATTTGCATGTTTAGAACCTCCACTGAAACTTTCGGTAGTGGTATTATCCCCTTATTTTGTAGTATCGGTAGTATTTCAGATTTAATCCACTTTTTTTAATAATAGATCGAATCTGAGTTCTTCCCCTGTATTTATCTTAATATCTATTGGTTCAAATTCATAAATACCACTTGATCTTTTTCCTGATATTTCCATATCCTCGTTTACGACTAACTCGGGTTCTAATATATATATGCCAGACGGGAGATTGTTAAAGGAATAAGCATTACTACTCTGTCCTCTAACTGCATTATAGGGAGCTACTCTTTTCTCGCCACCGGAATTAATATATAGATTGAAATTTGTAAGTTCTGAAAAATCATTTCCTATATCTAAAGCAGTTACTTCGCTACTATCCAAGGTGAAAACATTTCCATATATCTTTGCTGAATTTACTTTAGATACCATCTGATAATCATCTTCAAAAATATCCTCAGTTATATTGATTGATTTATCAAGAGTATTATAAAAATCAGAGGTGAATTTAAGAAAATGGTTTGCTTTTGTCAAACCGTATACTGTTATCCTTCCTGATATATCAGAATAATAATATGTCTCGTTTTTGTCTATCTCAAGTTTAATATTTGTAATAGGTTTTCCTGAAGCTGAATCTTTTAAGGATACTATTAGATTTGATTCTCCTTTTGATAGTTCAACACCGGAAAGCTGATTTCTCTGATTATCATCAGATATGTCTATCTTCCGACTTTCTGTATAATAACCAGCGTTTGTAAAAGTGAAAATATACTCTCCTTCAGTAAGTCCATTGAATGAGAATTCTCCGTTAGTATTGGTATACGTTGTCTTGTTATAGTTAAAATAATCACTGTTTATTGAGGCTTCTACTTTTACATTTTCAATAGAGTCTTTAGTGCTAGCATCAAGTACTTTTCCCTCTATGTTTAGTTCCTGTTTGTATAGTTCTATTGTGTTGTTAACATTAATATTAGTATTGCTTATAGTAAACTTTTTTGAAACGTTAATAAAATCGGATTTATCTGTAGTAATATAGTAAGTGCCCTTGACAAGGTTTTTAAAAACAAAAAAACCATCTTTGTTAGTCTCGGTATAATTTAATCCCAATCTAACTGGGATATAAGCTGCAGGTTTATCGTTGATCAATATCTTTCCAATAATTGCTGAATCATCAAATTCTGTTGTGCTATCCTCGATATATATAGTCTTATATTCATTATTATCCTTAAGTGGATATACATCTTCTCTAAATTCTGCAAAATAATCTGTAAATACTTTTAATGTATATTCTCTATCCTGAAGTTCGTTTGAATTAAAGAAGAAATATCCTTTGCTGTCTGTATACGTAGTTATATTATTGGTCTCAGTTACAAGCATGACCTTAGCATTTTTAATTGGAACTTTATTGTCTTCATTACTATTTCCAATATATTTAAACATAATATATCCATCATAACCAATATTGGAATTTTTAATGTTCTGTGATATCTGCATATCATTTTTACATGCAGTAAGTGAGAATATTAATATAAATGTTAAAAAGATAATAAAAATATTTCTGGTTATTTTATTTTTCATCATCAACCTCCAGTTTCCGTCTCTGTCTCTTCAGTATCACTTGTCGTATCTGCTGACAGACCCGAGTCATATATCATAGGTATCTGCATATTCAAGGAAAGTCCTGGAGAGATAAATATCATATCTTTTTCAAACGAATAACTTCCAGCTGGTCTTCTAGCTTCTGAGTTATCGGACGATACAACCGCATATACTTCGATCTTATAATAACCTGAAAACAGGTTTGTCATGTTTACTTTGTATGTTGAAGACTCATCCTGCTCAAGTGTGATATTGACCGGGAAATATTCCGATGATACCGATACTTCGGCAGTGTCTGTTACACCTTCGACCCCTTCCACTTCAGCAGTATCGGTTTCTTCATCCACATCCGTATCGTCTTCATCGCCACCGATTTCTGTAAAGTATTTATAAAGGATCACATTTACCTGAGTATAGTTTAGAGGAAGTATATCGCCATCATATACAGTAAAGAAGCTTAGGTTTATTGTTCCATTACAATACTCCTGTTTTATTTGAAAATCCTCTTCTTTTGAAGTGTTAGGACTTAGGTAAATATTTTTCCTCTGAATCTCAAATCCTGGAGCTACTATGTTGAGTTCATAAAATCCTGAAGTAAGGGAAGATATATTATAATTTCCTTCTGCATCAGTAAAGCATTGGTTTCCATCTCCTGCAAGTATTGCTACATTTGCTATACCAATACCAGTATTAACATCCATTATCTTTCCGTAAATGCTTGAGGTCTTACCAGAAAGCTCGATCACTTCCATACTATATTCTTTGTTATCCGTAATATTTACCTGAAACTCATAAGTCTCATAATCGTTGTGTTCACATTTTATAAGATATTCTCCACAAGAAATATTTGAGAATTTATAGATTCCTGAACTATCGGTTGTAGTTGAGGATATTATCTCATCGTTTTTGTATATTGTTACAATAACATCTTTAAGAAGCTCCATATTAGTCGAATCTACAATAACACCTCTTATCTTAGCGAGTATTGGATCCAAATAGATTATCTTATTTGTAAAAACATTCTCGTTATTGAAATTTGCTACCACTGATTTGTAGTTTTCTTTTGTGAAAGTGACTATTTCTTCACTATCTTTTCCAAATGCGAATTCTCCCTCTATATTAGAAAGAAATGATATGTTTCCGTATTCTATGGAAACATTCTCAACAGCATTTAGAGTATAGGAATCTATGATCTTTCCGGCTACTACAGAACTATATTCACCAGTCTCAAATCCTTCCTTTAATTCAAGATAAAAATCTCTTTCGTCCTCAAATTCCAGATCAATGCTATCATTATCTTTATTAAATCCGTATGATTCTATCTCTACCATATATCTATCCGGTGATATAGTCTTTCCTACTTCATCATTATATATATAAAAAGCACCTGTCTCATCCGTCTGTTTTTCCAGTTTCACATTTCCTGAATTGTCTTTAAAATAGATGTTTGAATTATAGACCGGCTTATTTTCATATAAAACGTTTCCTTTAAAAAATATTGAATCACTGTTAGTGCCATATTCTTTTTTTGAAAGAAAATCGTTCATAAAGGTATCATCAGAACTGGAATTACATCCTGTAAGAATAGTTATAGTTAGGAGAAGAAAAGCAGTAAAAAGGGATATTGTCTTTTTTTTCATTGTCCCCCCGTATATAGATTAATTGTATTTTCAGATATTCCGGGAACGGTATCATAAAGCATTAAAAGAGTATTTTTATCAGCTTCTGATAATTTGACGTCATCGTCTATTTCAACGTTCTCATCACCTGAATAAAGTATATCATTTGGGTTAGGACTGGAGCCAAGAAGACCAAGGGCTTTTCCAATTGCTTTTAACATGACTCTTTTTCGAATCGTCTCACTTGGTAGTCTATCCAGACTTGGAAGGTATACGTTTAATGTGATTACAGGTTTAAAGTCATATTCAGGATACTGCGGATCGTCTTCTGTCATCGTGTAAAGTACTTCTTCAGTTCCGACTCTAGGCACCCACATAGTTGTAATGTTAGCATCTTCTCTATTATCAACCAGTGTGAATTTAAACTTGTTAGATACTACTTCCCATTTCCCTAACATCTCGATAAATTCCTGGGATAATTCGACCTGATTTAATGAAAGTAATGTCGCATCATCTATATAGACTTTTATATCATCAGTGATAAATCTTGTTGTATTTGTACTAGATAGATCGACATAAAATTTTGTTTCAGCTGAATCCTCTTCGTTCTCGATCTCCTGAGAGATTATCTCACCATCGATATTAGCAATTTCAGAATAATAATTAGGTTTTCGATCTTCTGGATGAGATATAACGAAGTCCATCTCTTTTACACCTGATTCTATTCTTATAGTCTGCTCAAATTTTTCAAATCCTGGTGATTCTATTATTATTGAATGAAATCCGGTTGGTATACCAGATATATAAAACTCATGATCGATCTCAGGATTGAATATATATTTTTTACCAGCTATTCTTATGACACCTTTTGCTTTTGAATAAAATATCCTTGTATTATCATTAGTCTCACTAAAAACAGGGTTTTCAGCGGTGTCTTCAGCACCACTTTCGGAGTAATTTATATCAAAATATTCCCCTGGCATTATATTCGCATATATTTTTCCTCTTATCGCTCCCTCATCACCTGAGGTGTATGGAAGAATACTTATAGGCGATATATAAGAACCTGAATTACTTCCGCATCCTGTAATTAACAACACTACTGAAACGAAAAAGAGAAAGAGCAATGTGTTTTTTTTATCAGTTTTTTGTTTAATCATCTAAACCCCGCTTAGAAATTATAATTAGCTGTATATCCGTAAATCTTATCCGAAGAATTATTTATATTTTCCATAAATATGGATGAATGTAATTTATTGTTTTTTACTTTAAAACCTAGATTTACTGTAAAATCATTATCGCCCAGTATATAATCGCCATTCATCTTTTTAAGTTCAGCCACAAAATGAATACCTTGAATCCTTGAGTAATCGAAAGAAAGTCCGGTTGTTAAAAATGAAGTAGAATCAAGTTGGAAAGCTGGAATGTTTATAACACTTCGTATAAAAGATGATTTAATGCATATAGAAGCATCAAGATATGGAGTTAGTCTGTCCGATACACTGACAAAGAAAGAATTAGCTTTTTCGAGTTGTGAATACGAAAGCATGAGCTGATCTTTCGGAGTGATATCCGTATAATGTCCTCCTAAAGCAATAAGAGTATTTAGATAATCAAAAGCAAACTTATAATTCAATGTAGTCAGAGTGAGATTTTGATTAGCCATTCCAGTTATATCACTGTTAGAATCCAGAAAATTGAAACCAATCTCTGAATTTTGAGTAAGTCCGTAGTTAAGATGAAATATCTTTTCATTTTGATTTACATCTTTCAAAGTTCCCTGATAATTAAGAAGACCGTCTTTGTATATGTAGGTATAACCACAAGCAAGTTCACCTGTCTTTAAGATATATGCTGAAGGTATGTCTATAGTGCCTGATAGTCCGGTAGTTGAAATAAATCCTTCAGGGTCAAAAAGATCTGCAGAACTTAAATTAAGTCTTTGATGTTTTAACTTAGTGTTGAGTTGTTTTTTGTTTAGATCATCATATATTGCTGAATAACCTGTAATCTTTAGTTCTTTTAGATTTTCAGCCTGTAGCGAAATCAAAGATATTAGACAGAAGATAATAACAATAGTGGTTTTTTTCATATATACCTCTCACATTTATATTCTTTGAATTTATCGGTAAAAATACTGTATGCATTAAGTTTTTTTTACCGGTTGACTCAACTGATGAATATACTGAAATCTGATATGTGATTAAAGAGTTGATTAAAATCTTAGAAGGGATATATTGATATTTGAAAAATGTTCAGTTTACCTATCTTCATCTTTTAAAATATAAAAAGATAAGTTATATGGTATCTTTCCAAGCAAAAGTGATGCAATCTGGAAGGAGAACCCATAGGTGGAATATGATCTGGAAGCTTTACCAAGAGTTGCATCAAGATGATCAAAGAAAAATCCACCATAAAGAGTGAGAGAATAACTATGTCCTATTTTAAAAGAAAAATCTCGATAAAGTCTTTTTTTTATATCAAGTGAACCTTTTATCATCCTGTCTGCATATACTTCCTTATTAAAACCTCTTACATGATTTGAGTTTTGTGGTCTAAGTAAGATCAAAGGGTCATATACGGTTATATTTGATAATCTGTTATAAGATCCGGTTGCTTTTATTTGAAATCCTTTTTTTTCAAATAGGCTTTTGCTTCGAACATATTTAAATTCTTAAATACCATCATCTTTAAGATCTTTTATAAAGGTAAGTGATTGAACATCAATATCTTTTATTATAACAGGGTAATCTGAAGAATATTCGTATTCAGTATTGCTCAATCTTAGAATGAGATTATATCTTTCACCTTTGTAAAGGTTTAAAACCCCTTCCGATTTATCAGTCTTTAAATAATTAATACCTGTAGTAAAATAATTGTTCCAGCCAACTGATATTGAGTTTAGGAGTTCGAATCCAGTATATTTTGGATAATATGTTGTGTTTAATATATGTTCTTTATTTTCATTCTGCCATATATTTATATATTGTTTATGAGATCTATTGATCTGATTCACATAGTTATAGTCAAGATTAATATTTTTTGTATGAAGGTTGTATAAAGTCTTAAAGACGAATTTTTTAATTCCTAATTGATCTAGTGCAGTTGATATGACTCCGATCTTTGAATTAGAAGGTATGTATTCGAACCATGGACTTACAAGAGAGTATTTAAGTATAGGATTGTATTTTTTGATTCTAACGTCATTTGTTTTGTTTCCAAATATGATAATGCTAAAAAGTAGGATTAAAGAAGTTATTATTATGTTCTTTCTCATTTGCATACCACCGATGATGAGCCTGGAGAAAGCATTCTGAAATAGAGTCTTTGATTATGATAAAAGATGTCGTTTCCGCCTGGATATTCTATTTTTTCATCTGCATTCTCGCTTTTTAGAAAGAACTTTCCGTTTTCATATATATCGATATAAGGTTTTCCAGCGATAAATATAATATCAAAACCGGTCTTATCATAAGTTATTAGTCTTGTCTGTACTTTATCATTATCAATAAAGAATCTGGATAAATAGCTTTCACTTGTATTGAAAAAATACAATGTCTTGTCTTTGATCTTTGAAAAGAACCCTTTAAATCTCTTTATAGGTCTATCTGGACGATTTATATCGTATAATAAGATATTACCATGACCATCAGAAGTGGTAAGAAGGTTTCCTTCTATATCAGGATATATACCTCTCATATTTGTCTTAATGGTCTTATTTTTTACGTGTTTAAAAATATGATATCGAGCTATGTTTCCTGTTTTCTTTACGAGTCTTGAAAAATATATTACACCTTTATCATCTATACAAAAGGAATGAAGGTCTTTAACAACAAACTCTCTTCTTTTATTACCTTTATAAAGAGCTTTTTTTGATCTGTTATTATCATAATAATCAAGATAATAGCTTTTTCCTGTTTTTATTCTGAAACCTGAAATATCAATTCCACTTGTTATTATATTTATGTCCTTATCTTTAATAGGAGGTTTGAAAAGATCTTTTTTAAAATCTTCAAAAAAAGAGCTGAAAGGTTCAAGATTTTCTTTCATATATCTTTTTATGTTACCTGAACGTGAAATATCCTGCCAAAGTGAGAGAAGTCTTTTGTCATATTTTTTATATAGCGATCTTAACATATGATAACTTTGAGAATAACCGCCTGCTCTGTCATATGGGTCTCTTGAATAAAAAATATTCATTTCATTAGAAGTATAAAAAGGAAATTTTTTACTTTCATATAGAAAGAAAGGATCATCGCCTCTGGAAAAATATTCTGAGAATCCTTCATATACCCATAAAGGTATAAACCCAAGTTTAAGGTAATAGTCAAATGCTGAAAGACCTTTTCTAGCGGATCTGAAGTTGAGTATATGTATCATCTCATGAGCAAAAAGTGTCTCGAATGAAGTGAATTGTTTTGGATCAAAGAAAAAGTTCATATTTATATTTACTTTAAAAGGATCCGCTTCACCTCTTCTAGAATCAATAGCATCATCTATGTATACAATGACTGGAGAGGTTTTTTCCTGATTAAAAAAAACTGCTTTTTCCCTAAATATTTCTTCTGATATATCGAGATAATCTGCTATATCATCTTTGACAGAAGACGGGAAATAAAAAACCAGATTTTCAGATCTTGCAACATAAAAATCGTTGCTCCAGCAAAAGATAACAAGCTGGCAAATAAGTAATAAAAAAAGAGCTCTTTTCATATTTAAAAAATCAGTTTGTTAGAATATTAAATATAAATTCTGAGGTCTTTTTGAGATCTTCTATATGAATGTGTTCAGAAGTCGTATGGACATTCATCATTCCGGTACTCATATTTACTGCATTTATACCATTCTCACAATGAATATTTGTATCACTACCACCACCTGTTGATCCGGTCTTTATATCAACACCCATTTTTTTTCCAACATTTATTATCTCTTTTACCAGTTCATGGTCATTAGGTATATTATATGCTTTGTATTCAGGTATGACTTCGTATTCAAATTCACAACCACATTCTTTTACTTCTTTCTGAATGGAAGATATCATTTCCTCTGTTACTTTTTTTAGCTTATTATCATCTCTACTTCTTACTTCACCCTCAAACTCTACAAGATCCGGCACTATATTTGTGGCTTTACCGCCTCTTATGGTTCCTATATTGGAAGTTGTCTCATCATCAATTCTACCGATTTTTGTATTTGCGATTCCTTTTGAGACAGCAAAAATAGCATTTAAGCCTTTTTCAGGTTCGAGACCGGCATGTGCGGCTTTTCCTTTTACCTTCATCTTGATGGAGTTTTGAGAAGGAGCGCTTGTTATGATCTCACCAAAAGGTCCTCCACTATCAAGAACTATCATATTTTCAAGACCTTCTATTAGAGAAGTATCCAGATGTTTTGCTCCGAGTAGCCCAACTTCCTCAGATGTTGTGAAAATAAACATAGCATCACGTGAAGGGATATTTTCCTCTTTTATCCTCATAGCAGCATGAAGGATTGCTGCAATACCACTTTTATCATCAGAACCTAGTATGGTGTTACCGCTACTTTTTATAACATCACCATCTAATATGGGTTTGATATCCTTGCCAGGTACCACTGTATCAACATGTGCGCTGAATCCGATACACGTTTTATCAGTTTTTTGACCTTTTAACTTTACGATAAGATTTGGTGCATCTGATCCTGTCTTTTCAATTGAAGCAATATCTTTGATACATTCCAGACCCAGTTTGCCAAATTCATCCTTTAAATAATTAACAAACCTTTTTTCTGAACCTGATTCACTGTCTATTTTTATCATCTCAATAAAGATATCTTCAACTTTTCTCATGTTCCCTCCATTCATTTCTCACACTTAAAGCATCACGCATCACGCTTCACGTCTCTTAATATCTATAATGTTCTGGTTTAAATGGTCCGCTTGCAGGTATTCCAAGATATTCGGCCTGTTTATCATTTAGTTTTGTTAATTTGACTCCAAGTTTTCCAATATGAAGTCTTGCTACTTCCTCGTCAAGTGATTTTGGAAGCATATAAACTGTGCCTATTTCGTATTTTTCACTGTTCTGATGAAGTTCTATTTGAGCTAGTACCTGATTTGTAAAGGAACATGACATAACAAATGAAGGATGGCCTGTGGCACATCCAAGATTAACAAGTCTTCCTCTAGCAAGAAGTATTATTTCTTTACCATCGTTAAATCTGAATTTATCAACTTGAGGTTTGATGTTGATCTCTTCAATATTTCCTTTATCAACAGCTTCTGTTAGATATTTAACTTCGATCTCAGAATCAAAATGGCCAATATTACAAAGTATAGCCTGATCTTTCATCTTACTCATATGTTCGCCTGTTATGACATCGCAACAACCAGTTGCAGTAACGAAAATATCACCCTGGGATACAGCTTCATCCATCGTGGTTACTTCGTATCCTTCCATAGTTGCCTGAAGAGCGATTATAGGATCTATTTCTGTGATTATAACTCTAGCTCCTAGACCTCTCATTGACTGAGCACAGCCTTTTCCAACATCTCCGTATCCAGCTATTACAACGACTTTTCCTGCAACCATTACATCGGTTGCTCTTTTAATACCATCAGCAAGAGACTCTCGACAACCGTAAAGATTATCGAATTTGGATTTTGTTACAGAATCGTTTACATTTATTGTTCTGAACTTTAAAATTCCTTTTTCAGCTGCCTGATATAGTCGATGTACACCAGTGGTTGTCTCTTCACTAACACCTTTGATCTCAGGAATTAGTTCCGGATGTTTATCTATTACAAGCCATGTAAGGTCTCCACCATCATCTAGAAGAAGATTTGGACCTCTTCCATCTGAGAAAATCAAAGTCTGTTCAATACACCAGTCATACTCTTCCTCAGTCTCACCTTTCCATGCAAATACAGGAGTTCCGGCAGCAGCTACGGCAGCAGCAGCCTGATCCTGTGTTGAATATATATTACAACTTGACCATCTTACCTCTGCACCTAATTTTTTAAGTGTCTCAATAAGTACTGCAGTTTGTATAGTCATATGAAGACAACCGGCGATCTTTGCTCCTTTAAGAGGTGCAGCTTCAGAGTATTTTTCTCTTAATGCCATAAGTCCTGGCATCTCTTTTTCTGCTATCTTGATTTCTTCTCTTCCCCATTTTGCAAGAGAAATATCTTTTACTTTATAATCTTTATTTTTATTTTCCATAATAGTTTCCTTTTCCATGGTTCCTCCGATATTTTTTTTGATTTTACAGAAAATTAAATAAAAAAGCAATATATAATTATACTTTTTAGAGCTTTTGCAATGATTCGAGAAAGAATAGAAATGTTTTTATCATACAAAGTAAGCATGTATCTAATGATAAATCCAGAAATAACAATAAAAAAAAGAGCATTCACTTGGAATGCTCATAAAAAGAGAGGGTAAAACTTCACAAATATTTTATCGGACAAAATGAAGATTTGATTAGATTTTTTTTTAAAAATAATAAAGGAATAAGGTATATATATTAAAATAAAGTATTGATGATGATATTAAGTGGAAATAATTTTATAAAATATCAATCAGTCTGATATCTTTTTATAAAAGAAAAGGTTTTCAAGTGTCTCTCTTATCTTAGAAAGATGTGAAAATAAAAAAGCATTATTTGTCTTTGAAATACCGTCTCCGGTATATGAAAATATCACATCTGCTTTTTCTTCAAGATCAGAATAACCTGTTTGAATAAGTATTATACTATTTTTTTCTATAAAAGATACTATTTCAGATGGGTCTAATAAGTTTATCTCCGAAGGAATATTTTCTTCATCTCCAGATAAATAATTCTCACATTGATAAAAATAAATATCTATCTTAAAATAAACGGACCATTTGATAAGATCATCCAGTTCTCTTGAGGAAAACTTTGAAAAATCAATTTTATAGAAAAGTAAATTTTTATTATCCTTCATCCTGTTCAATAAAACTCCCTATTTTTTTATAAATAAATAGAACTATAAACGAGTTAAACAATCCTTTAATTATATTAAAAGGTGTTACAGCTATTAAAATATATCTGAATAAATTGAAATTTTCCAGTTTAAAGTAATATTTTACCATTATATAATTAGTAGGTGCCATGATAACTGTCATTACTAATGTATATAAAATAAGACCTTTTATAGCACTTTTCCTGTTTTTTTTACGATAATATATATAAGTAGATATAAAAACAAAAGATCCTCCAGCTAAAAGACTCGCTATAAATCCTAATATGCCGTAGGAATCTCCTCGATAAAGATAAAAAAGTATGTTTCTGATTAGTATTACTGCTAATCCATACATGGGTCCAAATTTAAAACCGGTAATAAGAGCTGGTATATCAGACGGATCATATTTTAGCCATGGATAGACTTGAAATATAGGGATCTCTATAAGCATCATAAAAAATGAGATCACTGCAAAAATAGCTGCACTTACTTTTCTTTTCATTAAAATGACACCTCGGGATTTTGTTTATCGGTCTCACTTATTTTAAAATAATCTTTTTTTTCAAATCCATATATTCCTGAGATGAAATTATTCGGAAACAGTCTTATATATTTGTTATAAAGTTGCACGGATTCATTATATCTTTTTCTGGCGACGGCTAATCTGTTTTCTGTACCTGCTAATTCGTCCTGTAATCTTATAAATGATTTATCAGCTTTCAGGTTAGGATAATTTTCACTTATTGCCAGTAGTTTTCCAAGAGCACCTTCGAACATGCTGCTGGCTGCCTGTTTTTCTTTTACCGAACCTGATTGAAGCAATTTTGTGCGAGCTTCAGCTATTTTTGTAAATATCTCATCCTCATGTTTTGCATACCCTTTTACAGTTTCTACAAGATTTGGTATGAGATCGGCTCTTCTTTTTAACTGATTATCTATTTCCGCCCAATTTTCTTTTGTATTTTCTTCAAAAACAACAAACTGATTATATTTTCCTACAAAAAATCCAAAAAAGATTAGTCCTAATCCAAATATTGCTGCTAGAACGAATAATAATTTTTTCATTTTTTCTCCTCTTTTCTATATGATTTAGCTATTTCTATCATCTCAGTAGCAATAAGATTATATGTAGTTGAATTATTTTTTACAAGAGTCAAAAGGTTTATAGCATCAAAAAAATTTTCTTTATTTAATAGTCTCTCGCTCTTTTTTAAAAGGTCAAAATAATATTCCTCTTTACTATCTATTATATCATTATAATCTTCTTTTTTTGGTTTGTTTTTTGAAAATATATCGAGAATATCATTTTGAAGATCCTTAAAGAACTGCATGTTTTGTGGCATGAGATTGTTCTTTTTAATATTGTATATGATCTGCTTTATTGATTTAGTAGTAAACAGGTCTTTTTCTTTAAGAAGCTTGATTAATCTTAGTATTGGAATTATATTTTTCTTATATTGATTACCTGTCTTTTTAGATATATAGTAATCCTCGAGAGAGTATTCCTTTATCCAGAATCTGAGCAATCTAGGTTTTATATTGACATCTTTTACAACTTCTTTCTGTTTAATCATCATTTCCTCTCAAAAGAGCTTCTTAGTATTATCATGACTAATTCTTCCATACTTATTCCCGCAGCTTTTGCCTGAGCAGGTAAATCAGATTGTTCGGTCATACCGGGTGATGTGTTAATCTCAAGTATATAAGGATTGTCTTTATTGTCAAGCATAATATCTATTCGTGAGACTCCATAACATTGACAGACTTTATGAGCTTTTAAAGCGATCTCTTTGATGTTTTTTCGTGCTTTATCTGATATTCTTGCCGGAATAACAAACTCTGTTTTCCCAGGAGTATATTTTGCATCAAAATCATAAAAGGTGTTTTTTGGAATGAGTTCAAGTATAGGAAGAGCTTTTGGAATATCCGTTCCGATTATACCAACAGTGAGTTCTTTACCTTTAATATATTTTTCAGCTAATATACGTCGGTATTTGGGTAATATTTCTCTCAGATAAAGCTTTAGTTCATCATGGTCTTTTACAATGCTAACATCTATACTCGAGCCTTCCTCGAGTGGCTTTAATATTATTGGATAATCTATTTTAAGAGTGTCTATATTTGTATTGAAATCTATTAAAAATCCTGGAGATACCGGTAAATTAGCATCAATCAATATTTTTTTTGTGATATTTTTGTCCATACATATTGAGGATGATAAAACACCTGAACCTGTATAATTTATTCCGTTTATTTCAAAAAAGCCCTGTACGCAACCATCTTCTCCGTATTTCCCGTGTAGTATATTGTATACATGCCTTATGTCATTTTCTCTGATTATCTTTAATAGATGGTCATCGAGATCCAGCATTATGACTCTATACCCTAAGTTTTCAAGAGCAACCTTAACATTTTTGGCACTTTTTAAGGATATTTCTCTTTCGGCAGATTTTCCACCGGCGAGGAGACCTATTGGTTTATCTTTTAACATAAGTCAGTACGAGTCCTTCTGATGTATTTTCCAGCTCAATATTGCTTGATAGGAATAATTTTTTAAGGGTTCTGAATATAACACTTTTTTCAAGTGAATCAACCGGTTTAGAATAGGTATAGTTACTTGAATGTATCTTTATACATATGGAATGATCATCTTCAGTTAGTTTGAGTTTTAATATTTGATTATCACAAAGAAGTTCTTTAAACTCTGATATCAATATAAAGAGTCCTTTATGTATTTCATCTTTGGATTCTATATAAATATCGGAAGATGGTATCTCAAAATCAGGTAGTATACAATCTATCTCACATTTTGAATATAAAACAAGAAAAATATCTTTAAGTATTTCAGTAAGGTTTATAGAATGATTCTTTTCAAGATCAGTATTAAGAAGCATCTCGATCCTATCAAGGTAATCATTTAGGAATTCATCGGCTGTGATTATCTGATCTTTCATCTTCTCAAGATAATATCTTTGCTGTTTGTTTAATTCTCCGGCTATACCACTTAAAAGAAGTTCACAAAAACCGAGTATTATTGAAAAAGGAGTCTTTAAAAAATGAGAAAGAGTCTCTGTAGTTATCTCATCGAAACTTTTTTTATCCATTTTTTAAAACATCTGTCCGAAGTTGAAATATGATTTTGATCCTCTTCCAGGAGCTTTACCCCAATCCAGTCTTAACACTCCTAGAGGAGTCTTAAACTGAACTCCAACACCACTTCCATATCTTTTTCCAACATCTGTAGAAGGTGAATTGAAATCCATATGACCTTCATCGTAAAAGACAACGAATTTAAGTGAATCGTTTATCTCATAACGTATTTCTGAGTTGAACAGCATAATCTCATGACCTAAAAACTCTCTTGATTCATAGCCTCTTATTGAATTTCCGCCACCTAATGCAAATCTTTCGTAATCATCAAGAGTACCTTCTCTAAGTTCTAATTTTCCGTATTTACCTCTAAAAGCAAAAACAAATTTATTGTTTAACTCTTTAAACCATCTGAATTCCTGAATGTATCTTGAGTAATCATCTCTTCCTTTTAAGAAACCACCTGTTTGATCTATAGAGGTCTTAACATAATAACCATATTTTGGATAAAAGACATTATCTCTTATGTCTTTTGATATACTTGTTGATATTGTTTGAGTATGATAATCCGGAATATTGAGACTGGTAGGTTCTATACTGATCTTTTCATCATAATATGCCATCCCAAGTCTTGTGAAACGTGTTAGATTAGTTCCCCATGAAAGGTTAAATCCCTTTCTTTTTTCATCATAGGAATAAAGATAATTACCAAGAAGATCATATTTGTCTCTGTCATATTTGGTGTTATATAAGCTAGCACCAAGACTGATCTTTTTATTATGCCATCTAGGATTTAAATATGAGAATTCGTATGAATCAACACCACCAAACTCGGCTTTGAGTTGAAGTGAATAGCCTCTTCCTTTAAAGTTTTTATCCTTAACTTCAATTAAACCGGAAAGACCGTTTTCTGATCCATAAGTCCCGCCAAATCTAAACGAACCTGTTTCATCTTCTTCTACTTTTACATCAAGATCAACATTTCCGGATTTATCCGTTGCAGGAATAAAATCTACTTTTTTAAAATACCCAGTGTTCACAAGGTTCTGATATGATCTTCTTAATGCTACAAAATCGTATGTATCACCAGGATCAAGTTCTATATCTCTTCTTATTACGTATTTTTTTGTCTTAGTATTTCCTGATATGTTTATTGAGTTTACGATAGCTTTTCTTGTCTTTACTATAACTGTGTCAAATTTATCGTTTAATGTTATATTAGAATTCTGTCCGAGCATTATCCCTTTCTTGTAAAAAAGTTCTCTTAATCTCACAAGATCTTCTTTAAAGGTATTTATATTGAGTTGTATTCCCTTTTTTGTTTCCATGGCATCGATTATTTCCTGTCTTGGTATTATGTCATCACCTTCAAAGACTATGTCTTTGATTACAGGAAACTCAAGTACCTGTATCTGTAATGTCGCTTTTTCTCTTGAAATTGGGACGATCTTAGCATTTGCATTTCCAAAAAAACCTATTTTTAAAAGCTCTGTTTTCACTTCGTCTTCGACTTTTTTTATACCTTCAGCCGAACTATCCACTGTATCACCCTCGTTAACAGGAAGAGAAAGTTTTATAACCGTGTCCATGACGTTTGAATTTCCCTGTATGATGATATTATCTATAGTATATGAAAAACAACTTGTTGATAATAAAAAGATGACAATGATCGGTATAGTTAAAAACTTTTTCATAACATAGTACCCCTTAATAATAATGATATCAATAAAATAACAGTAATGATGCTTGAAAGCAAACGTAGTATGTATTTATTATATATATATCCGGTAGTCATATAAAACAGTATTATAAAAAAAGCATATAGTTTTATTGGAAAAAAAGAGATTCCCCAGAATATAACGATTATATATGATGATAATATAGAAAAAGCTACAAGCTTTTTACCAAGAGAAAGCAATAATATAGGTATTTTCCAACCTCTTTTTAAAAGCTGAAACATACCTCGTTCAACAAGTATAAAAATTGTTATCCAGAAACTCCATATAGATGCGATTATCTCGATAGTATTATATTCTGTTAAGTGTTTGAGGAACAATGAAGAAATAACCGTCATTTTTAATAACTCTTCCTATAACTTTTAATTTTGTAGCAATATCAAGTTCTGAACTTTCAGGATATATTACTGCAACTTTTACACCTTTACCACTTGAAAGTAAGAATCCTCTATCCTCTATTATCTTAAATACTTCACCAGATGTTTCGACGGTCTCCTGTTTGATTTTTCCGGAACTTTCTGCCGTTATTGATTCGACTTTTACACCAAATTTATGACAGATCTTTCTTGCTTTCTCTTTGATCTCAGGATTATCATCATTGACAAGTAGTTCAACATCGTTTTTAAGTTCTGAAAGGTTAAGTGAATCTACAACAAAAAGTGCAGAGTTCACATACCATTCCGAAGATGATGACAACATTCCTTTTATAATCGAAAGCATCTTTTCTTTATCAACGGTCTTGACGATCTTGATAGCGTTTGCTTTAACTCTGTTATCGTTATCGTTTATCATCGGGAGGATAAGAGGGAAAATCTTCTGATCTCCAGTTTTTTCCAGCCCTTCTATCGCATTTGCTCTCACCCTTGAATCTTCATCTTTAAGGAAAGGTGATACTGCTTCTATGTATGCTGCTCCGCCAAGTATAGGAAGAGCTTTTACTAAAGTAGCTCTTATGAACGGATGTGCATCTTTATTAAGTATTTTCTTCAGTACGGGCAGGTATTCTTTTTGATTATTTTTGACTATATGAATAATAGCTTTTACAACCACCTCAAAATCATCGTTTTGAAGGTATTCTAGTAGTTGATCTTTTTTTGTTGCTGTCTTTGGAGTCGTTTTAGGTTTTGTTCCATCATCTTCAAGATCAGAAAGCACTTTTTTTGCATAATATTTCTTTCCCATCTCTTCTGAGGAAGTGATTATCTGCATAAGGATCCTTTTAGCGTTTTCCTTATCAGACTTTTTTAAACTGTCAATCGCTTCTCGCCATATGTTTGGGTCGTTACTTTCTATCTTAAATATTATTTCGCTAAGTTCATTCACTTTTTTCTCCAAAACTTTCTTTCCATAACTCTTCTAAAGTATAATATTCTCTTTTTTCTGATGTCATTATGTGTATTATTATATCTGATGTATCTAAGACAAGCCAGCCTGATTCTTTTTCAGCGGGTCCATGGGCGCCATAGATATCGATGTTATTGTCTGAAAGTGTCTTTTTAAGATTTTCAAATAAGGTCTTTAGGTGTTGAGTGTTATTTGCACTACACACAACAAATTTATCAAGAAGAAGACCCTCAGGAGCATCCATCACTATTATATCTGCTCCTTTTTTTTCTTCTAAAGAATCTGTGATCAATTTAGTTTTTTTATCTAGTTCCATTATTCATCTCCTGTCAGTTGTCTTATATTTGATAATATCAATCTTGGGCTGAAAGGTTTGGTAATATAAAGATCAGCACCAGCTTCAGAGCCTCTTTTTTTGTCTATATCCTGTCCTTTTGCAGACAATAATATGACTTTTGTGTTTTTGAAATCTTTTTTTATTTTTTCACACAGTTCAAAACCGTTGATCTTTGGCATCATAATATCGAGTATTGCAAGTTCTGGTTTTTCTTTTTTCATAACATCAAGAGCTATTTGGCCATTAGATGCGGTCACGACTTTATATCCTGCCTTTTCCAGATTAAACTGAATTATTCTTAATATATTTTTTTCATCATCTGCAACTAGTATTTTCATTTATTCTCCAGCGAAATTAAGATTTTTGCATTATTGCCTTTGCTATTATACACAAATTCATCACAAAGTTCTTTGAGAATTATGATACCACGGCCTCTATCTGATTTTATATCTACAGAATTTTCTGATAATAGTTTCCTTTTCCACTCAAAACCATCCCCATCATCCTCTATTGTCAGTATTAACTTTTTCCCCTTTAATTCATGGGTTACTTTGATAGTCTTTTTTTCATCAAGTCTGTTTCCATGCTCAATTGCATTGCAGAGAGCCTCATCCACTATGAGTCTGACTTTGAATAAGATATCCTCTCCCTCTATTCCAGAATTAGCGAGCAGTTTTGTAAGATAGTTAAATAGTCTGTTGATCTCTGCTTTATGATTTTTAAGCTCGATCTCTCTATTATTATATTCTACACCTTTTCCAATTATGATAGATATATCATCTGCCTGTGGAGCGTTTCCTGAAAAGTCGCGGATCTTTTTTACAACCAGGTCTTTAAGTTCTTCAGGAGTCATATCAAGATTTTCCCAAATAGTAGCTTTTAATCTATCGAGACCAAAATTCTCTCCTTTTTCGTTTACCGCATCCTCCACACCGTCGGTATAAAAGACAACAATATCATCTTTATCAATGATATGATTTTCCTCTTTTAGAATACAATCTCTAAACATACCCAGAAATAATCCCTGTGGATTGATTCTAAGTATCTCACCATTTTTTTTGAAGATAAGCGGAGGATTGTGTCCTGCCTTAGCCATTCTCAGTGTACGTGTCTTCCAGTCATATATTGAATATATCATTGTGACAAATCGATGACCTTCTATCTCTGATATAAGTTCAGTGTTTATTTTATCCAGAAGTCCTTTTGCTGAATCATACCTTGATACGTTGGATTTTACTGCACTTTTTGTAAGTGCCATTATAAGAGCAGCAGGGACACCTTTTCCTGCGACATCTCCAAGAGCAATGGATATACGCTGATCGTCATGCCATAGAAAATCAATATAATCCCCGCCTACCTGAAATGTTGGTATATAGACATGTGCGATCTCGAGTCCAGGTATTATAGGATTTTTCCCGGGCATAAACATCTTCTGTATTTTAGAAGCTACTTTAAGTTCGTTTTCAAGCACTCTTTTTTTCATGATCTCGTCAAGTGCTATAAAAAGGGAAAGTGCGGTGGATACCTGTAGAGAAAATATAGACATAAGATTTCTGGTCTTTTCATCAAACTGATATTTTTTCCTTTTACTGTTTAAAAGCATTATAGTTCCGAAGGGACCTTCCTTACCAAATAAAGGCACACATAATACACTTGAAAAGTGATCAGTAGTTATTTTCTGAAGATCATTATAACGATTTTCCTCAAAAGGAATTCTTATAGATTCATTATTGTCTATACAATAATTCGAGATCTTATCTATTACGGAGATCTTTTCCAGAGAGGTATTTGTCTTCACTCCGTTTTTATCGATTATACATCGGTAGTCCTTTTCTTTGAAGTAAAGGACGACATATGAAGGGGTCATAGTCTCAACGGAAATAAAAAGTCTGGCTATCTCCCTTACCAATTCTTCAAAATCAAAATAATTAACTACTTTATCAAAGATATTTTTTGTAAAATCATGAAAGGTGTATAGTTCTTCAGTATAACTCGATAGAGCCATAAGTGATTCTTCAAGTTCCTGATTAAGTTCACCTATTTTTTCTTTTTCTTCTTTGAGATTTCTATAAAGTCTTGCGTTTTGTATTGCAATAGCAGCTTGCTGTGCTAACGTCTCTGAAAACATAACGTCTTTTTTTATAAAAGGTTGAAGATCTTTTTTGTTGTTTATGTTAAAAACACCTATTATGTTCTTTTTGAATATCAGTGGTACTGCAATACATGATTTTGTCTTATATCTATCATTATTTTTTTTCTTAAACTTAGGATTTTTTTCAATATCTTCTATCAGAATAGATTTTCCAGTCTCGGCAACTGTACCACTAATTCCTTCGCCTAGTTCTACCGTAGTATTTTCTGATATATTTTTAGGGATGCCGACTGATGCGACGATCTTAAGGACTTTTTTATCATCATCACTTACAAGCATCAAAGAACCACTTTCTGCCTGTATGGAATCAAGAGCATTTTTTAGAATGAGTATGAGTACTTTGTCGAGTTGAAGTTCGGAAACTATAGCTTTGTTTATATCAACAAGCTTGATCCAATCCTCTATACTGAACTCTTTAAATACATTTTTATTCATAGTGGAAGCCACACCTGAACTTTTGTATATTTCCCATGATTGGAAGTTATCTTTATCCTTCCATCATGAAGGTCGATAATATTTTTAACTATAGATAAACCAAGACCAAAACCGTTTTCTTTATCTGTAGCCTCGTTCTTTTCTCTAAAAAATTTTGTGAATATTTTCTCGAGATTTTCTTTTTTTATTCCAAAACCATTATCTTCGAAAGTTATCTTAAAATCTTTTTTAGTGTTATCCAAGGTTATTTCTATCTTACCGTCTTCTCTATTATATTTTATTGAATTTGTGATCAAATTATAAAAGACCTGTTCTATGGAGGTCTTATCTGCTTTTAATAATTTTCTATCTTTATCAAGAGAGTTTTTTAATGAAAATGTTATGTTTTTTTCACTTGCTACATTTTCAAGGCTTTTTATTATATTCTTTATTGTATCTTCAAGATCAAATTCCTCTTTTTTCAGTTTTATCTTTCCGCTTTCAAATCTTGATAGATCGAGAACCTCATTTATTAAAGTAAGAAGTCTATCAGATTCACTTTTTATCACATCAAGGAATTCTAGTTCATCTGAATCCTTACCGTCTTTCATGTCAATTAAAGTCTCTGTGTATGCTTTTATTGAGGTAAGTGGAGTCTTAAGTTCATGCGAGACATTTGAGATCAGCTGATCTTTATATTCATCTATCTCTTTTAATTTAGTAAGTTCCATACTGGCTGTAATATCTTCAATATGAATTATTGCTCCTATTATATTTTCATATATTCCTTTTAAAGGTAATATTTTAAGTTTGAGTATATTTCCATGTGTCTCTACCACCATATGATCGACATTAGGTGTACTAAAGACGGAACCTATCTTCTCAATAAGTTCCTGATTGATCCAGTCTTTTTTAAGACTTGTTATCTTTTTAAGTATTACCTGATTTTTTTTCGAATCAAGAAAGGATTCTGCAGATTTGTTAATCGTTGTTATCATGAACTCCGGATCTACGACAACAATTCCTTCGTTAAAGCTTTCAATGATATTATTCATATAGTTCTTTATATTATCAAGTTTTTTATTCTTCTCATCAAGGGATGAATAAAGCATTGTGTTTTCAATTGCTACAGCTACCTGTGCTGAGATTATATTAAAGATATCATGTTCTTCTTTAGTGATTGAATTTTCAGTCTTTTCAGTGGAAACAACTAATATTCCAAGAAATTTATTTCTTATTGAAAGTGGAAGAAGAATAAAAGTCCCGACTATCTCTTTTCTTGGTAAAATAACAGGTTTATTCTGAAGTATGACCCAATCAAATATATCTTCTTCCTGTATGGCTGATAGTTCTTCGTAGCTTTTATCTGAAAGATCTCTGTACTTTCTCAATTCAAATTCCTCTTTGAAAAGATAGACTGCTATCTCGTTATAAGCAAAAATATCTTTAAGAAGATCGAATATAGCATCTAGACTCTCATCCAGATCGGAAGATTGTATTATCTTGTGGCTTAACTTGTTAAAATTGATAAGCAGATTGTCAAGTGTCTGTTTCAACTGACCGTTTTCTGTTAATAATCTTTCTTTTTCATTCATAAAAATATTATATATATAAAGGTGATTAAAATCAATGATAATCTATTTATATAGATAAGAACGTTTATAAAAGTATGTTTTCGAGACCCATTACAAGTCTGTTTTGAATATTATTGGCTTCTTTTATTGCTATATCAATGCCTTTCATAAAACAACTTCGATCGGATGAGTCATGTCTTATAGTAAGTGTTTCACCTTCGCTTCCAAAGATAACGGCTTGATGAGCTAGAAGACCATTTAATCTAATTGAATGTATGTTTTCTTTTGGGATTCCCGATACATCAGATGTGTATAAGGCAGTACCGGAAGGCTTGTCTTTTTTTCCATCATGATGAAGCTCTATTATTTCGCCTTGTTTAAAATACTGAGAAGCGATCTTGGAAAATTTTATCATAAGGCAAGCTCCAATAGAAAAATTAGGAGCAATAATAATAGTGTTGTTATTCTTCTTCTGTATATCTGAGATCTTATTTAGACGTTCTTTGTTTATACCGCTTGTCCCAATAACACAGGCAAGTTTTTTTCCAGAGAAAAAACTAATGTTTTTTTCGACTGATTCAGGGTGTGTAAGATCAATATATACATCAGCTTCATAAAAGTTTACTTTGCTTAAATCATCTTCTTTATCAAAAGAATCGACGAAGGTTATCTCGGGATCAGATGAAAAATGTTTCAGGACTTTTTTTCACATCCTTCAATCTTTTCCTCCTAGTATGACTTTTATCATGATCAGTGACCGGTATGACCGAATCCGCCTGAACCGCGTTTTGTATCGGAAAGTTCTTCTGAAAGTTCAAATTCGGGGATCTCTACTTTATTTATAATAAGCTGTGCTATTCTCATACCATCTTCTATTAGAAAAGCTTCTTCGCCATGGTTTATCAGTATTACTTTAACTTCGCCTCTATAATCTGCATCTATAGTACCGGGGGTGTTTAAAACTGTGATGCCGTGTTTGAAAGCCAGCCCACTTCTCGGTCTGACCTGAGCTTCGTAGCCTTGTGGTACTTCAATACTTATTCCAGTTGGAATTATCTTTACAGTTCCTGGATCTATCTCAATACTTTTTTCAAGACAGGCAACAAGGTCGCTTCCTGCAGCGTGCTGAGACATTCTCTGTGGTAGATATTTTTTGTCGTTTGTTTTGAGAGAGACTTTTACTTTCATCACATCACCTCTTTTTGCTTTCTGATATTTTTTCTTTCTACTTCAAAAACATAACCTATTACCTTTCTGCGAATCATATCCTGTATTTCATCGAATATTATGCCGTATTTATACATTGATGATTTTCCTCTATGTCTGTCTATCACCCTAACAATCTTTGATCTAACATCAAAATATTCATCTCCTAAAGTAAACTGGGTTTGAATAAAGGTATCTTTTTCCATCTTTTCCGGAGATCTGAGCATGACTCCGCCACCTGATATATCAAGAATATAACCCTTTTTATCAATTGGCACAAGAGTCTCTTCTTCGGTATCAGGGTCTACACGATATTTTTGCCAGAAATAAGGTAGTCTTACATCAACTCTGACATAACTTCTTCTTTGTATTCGTTCTATCTCTTTTGGAAAGTTGATTATTATGACTGGTTTAGGACCTAACTCTTCGATCTTAGCAATATTTTCTGAAAATTCATATATCGCACCGGGTTCATTTTCTCTAAAAAATGAAAGATAAATCTTAGTATGAGGCCAGAATTTTACCTGTTTACCATCTTTATCCTCGGGTATCTCAATATAAAGTTCCTGATTCTTAATCAATTTGACTATTGAGGAAAGATAATTTCCTCTAAATAATCCTGATTTAACCTCTATCAGTATATTAAGACCTACTTCCAGTTTCTCCAGATGTTCGTTTTCTGCCATATTACAGTCCTTTAAATAATCTCCTTGCGTTTTCTGTAGTGCTTTCCTCTACTTCTTTTATATCAAGTTTTAAAACCTTTGCGATCTTTTCAGCTATTAATGGAATATAAGAAGGTTCATTCCTTTTTCCTCTATGTGGGACAGGTGTCATAAACGGGCAATCTGTTTCAAGTAAAAGTCTATCGATCGGTATGATTTTTAAAGCTTTTAAATCACCCTTTCTAAAGGTTATTGTACCTGTAAAGGAGATATAAAAACCTAGATCCATAAATCTTTTGGCGAATTCCGCTGAACCTGAATAACAATGCATCACTCCATTAGATATATCAAATTCTTTTAAGATCTCATAGGTGTCTTCATAAGCATCACGACAGTGGATGATCACAGGTTTTTCCATTTGTTTTGCTATTTTCAATTGTCTTCTGAAAACGTTTATTTGAGTCTCTTTTGGAGAATACATCTTGAAATAGTCAAGTCCAATTTCACCAAGAGCAAGTATTTTTTTATGTTTGAGCCATTGTATAAGCCTATCCTCTATATCATCACAGTAATCTTTTGAATCATGTGGGTGTATTCCAAGAGCTCCATATATATTATCGAACTGCTCCACGAGTTCCAGGGTGTTAAAGATAGAGTCGATATCACAACTAATATTGATTATTTTGCTGACATTATTTTCTTTTGCTCTAAGAATAACGTCTTCAAGATCGTTTTTAAAAGATTTCATATCTATATGTGCGTGTGTATCAATAAACATTATATCCACCTATTTACAGCTTCGTATTGTTCAACTCTTATATTGCCTTTGTTATATGCTTTTAAGAAAGCTTTTACTACATCCGGATCAAACTGTGTCCCCGAACATCTTTCGATCTCGTTTTTGGCAACCTCTGCCGGTAATCCTTTTCTGTAAGGCCTATCCGATGTCATTGCGTCGAATGTGTCTGCAACCGCTATTATTCTAGCTCCTATTGGTATTTCAGTGCTTTTTAAACCATCAGGATAGCCGTTTCCGTCCCATCTTTCATGATGATGTTTAACAAGTGGCACGACGTCTGATAAGAATGCTACCCCGCCAAGTATATCAGCGCCAATTGATGGATGTTTTTTGATTATTGAAAATTCTTCATCCGTCAATCTTCCTTTTTTATTAAGTATATTTTCGATTATTCCTATTTTTCCAATATCATGTAAAAGTCCAGCATATTCAAGCATTTCCATGAAATCTTTTTCAAATCCCATCTCTTTTGCGATAGGAATAGCATATTTTGTAACCTGTGATGAATGACCTCCGGTATATGAATCTTTTGCATCAAGTGCGTTTGACAAAGCGAGTATAGTGCTTTTGTAATTGTCTTTCATATTATCTATGAGGTTTGCGTTCTCAATAGCTACTGCTATCTGAGTTGATAGTATGTTTAAAAGCTCAAGGTCGTTTTCGTTAAATACTTCTTTATTTTCTTTATCATTTACACTAAGTACACCAATCGTTTCGCTTTTTATCTTTAAAGGAACACAGAGAAAAGATTTATCCTGATATTCGTTGTTTTTATCAGAAGGTTTATAAAATTCCGGCATCTCCTGTTCTATATCTTTTATGAGAAGAGGCCTTCCGGTCCTCGCAACAAGACCTATGATCCCTTGACCAGCAGGTATTTTAAGGTTATTAAACAATTCTTTTTCAAGTCCTTTACTTATTTTTAGAATAAGATTTTCTTTTTCTTCATCAAAAAGGAAAAGACTTACCCTTTTTACTTTTAGTACTTCAACAGTTACGGACAAGACCATATCAAGTAGTCTTTCAAGGTCAAGAACACTATTTATAGCATTCGTTATATTATGAAGTTCTCCTATCTCCTGTATCTTTATATCGAGAAGACTCTTCATTTGATGTATTTCTTTTAGTTCATTATTTTTTACATATATATTTAAGGATAAAGCTGACAATACAAAGACAGAAAGGATAATACGATAATAGATAGGCATTAATCCGTTTGTCCATATATAAGCCAGTGCCATAAACATATTTGTCATTATGAAAAAATCTATTGTCTTTGTCTTTTCTAAAAGTCTATTTTTTTTATTTGAAGAGAACATAAGGGTGTTTGATACGAAAAAGGCTAGTATGAATATCCATAAGACCCATAATTTAAGGTTTTCAGAGCTTAAGGATAACATCACCCAGATTATACTGTTGAATATATTAAATATATAAAAATAAAATATCTGCATTATTCTTTATTTCCTTTTTTTAACTCCTCTAATTTTTTTGGCATGTCCGGTGTAAATATAGAGGTCTGGTTTCTTCCGCTCTCCTTAGAGATATATAAAGCTGTATCGGCAAACTCAATAAGTTCAGTCTTATCCTCTGAATGTTCGGGATAACCTGATACTCCAAGACTTACGGTTATTTGTACCCTTTTATCTTCGACATAAAATGGATAATCCTGTATGTTTTTTCTTATTCTTTCTGTTGGAGTCATTGCCATCTCGCAATCCTGATCGGGAAGTATTACAGCGAATTCTTCTCCGCCATATCTTGCAGGGATATCAACATCTCTAACACTCTTTTCTATTATTCTTGCTACAGTCTTCAACACTCTATCCCCAACCTGATGTCCATAAGTATCGTTGAAATTCTTAAAATGATCTATATCAAACATTATGAAACTAAGAGGTTTTTTATATCTGATAGCTCTTTTAAGTTCTTCGTCAAATCTTTGCTGGAAATATCTGTGTATATATAGTTTTGTAAGTCCGTCGGTGATCGCCATCCTGTATAGTATTGCTTTTTCAATAGCTATTGCTGCCTGAAGTGCTATAGCTGCAAAAAGTTCTTTGTCATTTTCGGTATATATATTTGGAACTGACTTACTCACGTTTATAACTCCGAGGAGTTTATCTTTAACTTTTAAAGGCGCTGAAAGAAGGGTTCCACTTTCTGCTTTTCTTCCTTTCATTTTCTCGAAGCCAGCCTCTTTAAGAGTATCTTTAATAAGCAAAGGTTTTCCGGTTCTTATGACCCAACCCACTATTCCTTTGTTAGGATTTATAAGGGTCTCTCCGGATAGATCTTCTGGTAATCCATGTGATGCTTCTATCTTTAACATCTCGGTCTCGTCATCGTACAACATTATTTAACCTTTTTCTGCATCAAGCACCTGTATTGTAGTTGTTATTATCTTGTTAAGAAGATCTTTGTAATCAAGTATTGCACTTATTGATTGCGACATATCGTATAGGATCTTAAGATCATTGATCTTTTTCTTGAGGTTTATTCTCATCTTATCGAACGCTTTTGCTAGTTCGCCTATCTCGTCACCTGAATCTATTATTAGTTCCTGTGAAAGATCTCCGTTTGAGATGTTTAGGGCACCTAAGTGAAGCGTCTTCATTGATCTTGTTATTCCATGAGCAAATAGTACAGCCAGGAATATTGAAAGGAAGATACCTATTATTATAATAAGGATGATCTTTATCATCAATCTTTTTGCTGGAGCAAAAGCTTCTTTTTCGGTCTGCTCGATTATTACACCCCAATCTGGTGTGAAGATATCAAATTCTTCCTGATCCAGTTTTACAAGTGAAGCCTGAGAATCGTTGACCTTTGAAATGGCTTTTGTACTTACATAGGAAAGTAGTTTTTTTACATTTGTGTGTGATTGAAGTATTGTACTTCCACCCTTTCCAAAGCTTTTGAGTGTATTTATTTCGTTTTGTGTAAGAAATCTGGTGTTCCCGAGTTTTTCATATTTTCCGTTGTTTTCCTCGATGTAGTTCTTATTTGAATGTGCTATTAGTCTTCCAGTCTTTTCATCTATTACGAATGCGAAGCCGGTTCCCTGATTTTCTTTAGCTGAGCTGTCTTTTGATAGTTTTCCGAACCCGATCCTATCTACAATTGGCCAGAGTTCTGTCAGTTTTAATTCTGCTATTAGTATACCTACAGTGTTAAAGATGTCGTCTTTGACGTAAACACCCATGAGTTGAACTGGTTCTTTAGTTTAAGGGTCGAAATAAACGTCTGAATAAAATCCTTCTTTTACATTCTGCCCTCTTACAGTTCCTATATACCAGTATTTGACTACATTTGGGTCGATCTCTTTTATTTGTGATATTGGTTGGACTTTGACAAAACCGTTCTTGTTAATGGCTCCAATACCGTCTGAACCGTTTGAGTCAAGGAAATATAATTTTCTGAATATCTTGAAGTTATGGAGGTTAGATCTTAAGATAGTCTCTATTTCAGGGTTCACTTTTTCCTGTAGCGATGGTATTTTTGCTGTTGATTTTAGCATACGGTAAGAAGTGGTTATCTTATCGTTGAGTTCTTCTGCAAGTACGGTTCCGATCTCGCTGGAAGAGTCTATTATCAGTCCTTTTATAACCTCTTTCTGATCGTTAAATGCCATATAACCAAGTATCATAAGAGGTATTATTCCAACCAATAGAAACAACACTCGAAGTTTGGTCTGCATCGAGATCCTGATTTCTTCTTCCTGAAAGAATTCTTTTTTATTCATAATTTTATCCTGTATTATTATCGTATATACAATATAATATATTTAATGGTTAGTCTATCTATTTTATAATAGAATTGTTATTTTTCAACCTTTATTTGATGATTTTTATAAAAAAAGATGATACTTTTGATTTTATTAAAAAAATATTTCGCTGAAATCGTCCGACGTGAAACGTGACGAATAAGAGGGTTTCAACAAAAAACTTTTTTAAAGAACATAGAAGGAATAAAACAACTCGACAGACTGAAATTTTGTAAATCAATATAGTATAAAAGTTTTGTAAATTTGTATAATAAAATATCGTAAGAGGCTATGAGATTGAAAACTATCGATGAAGAAATATTTAAAAAGTTTAAAGAAGAAAAGATGTTTGCTTCTAAAAATCTGGGTCAGAACTTCTTAAAAAATCAAGAGGTGCTGTGTTTTATTGAGTCATATTGCCGAAAAAGAGATATAAGATCTGTCGTTGAAATAGGTGGAGGCACCGGCGCTCTTACAAAGCTGCTTTGCGAAGCTGGTATCATGGTCAAAGTGTATGAACTGGACAGAAAATATGCTGAGCTCCTTAATTGTTTGAAAGAAAAGTATGATAAGCTTGAAGTTGTGGTTGGAGATTTTTTGAAAGTTTCTGTAGGATTTATTGGTAATGGCGACTCTGTTGTTGCCAATATTCCGTATAATATAACGACTGATATCCTTGAAAAATTGTATTGTGATGAAAATATCCCGAAATATTCTCTTTTGATGGTTCAAAAGGAGTTTGCAAAAAGAATAGTAAAAAAAGAAAATATATCAGTGCTTAATTCCTTCTTATCTGTATTTTGTGATGTGCAGATAGCGAGGTATGTTAGTAAAAATGATTTTTTTCCGCGACCTAAAGTGGATTCTGCTCTTATTGGAATCTCTCCTTCTTTAATGGTTGATGCTGAAAAAAGAAATCTTTATCTGCTTTTTTTGAA
>PKTG01000129.1 GCA_002869225.1 Candidatus Muiribacterium halophilum
GGTACTTTTTTTGATTTCAAATGGTTAAAACAATCTGAAATCAAAAAAAGTGTTTACAAAACATTGTTTTTCCCATTATAATTCTTATAAAGACCTGACAAAGGGAGTATGTATGAAAAAAATATTATTGGTTTTGGTCATCTTAACAACGATTATCTTTACAAGTGCTAATAAAATAGAAGTATATTTCAATGCACCTCCTCAATCTGCTGGAATAGACGTCAAACTAATAGAACTTCTTGATAAAGCAGAATTTGCTATCGATGCACATTTTTATCAGATAAGTAATATGGATATCGTAGATGCCTTCGTGAGAGCCGCAAATAGAATCGGAGCAAAAAATGTAAGGCTTGTTACAGAAGAACATTATTTCGAGATGGATAAATATACCGATGTCTTTAAACCTCTATCAGATGCAGGAATAACAATAGTGACTGATACTGCAGGCGATGGTATTGACAGAGGTCAGTGTCATAATAAGTTCTGCGTAATAGATGATAAATACGTCTGGATGGGGTCTTATAACATCACAGAAAATGGAACTTATAAAAATAACAACAATGCATTGAAATTTGAATCACCTGTTATGGCTAATATATTTAGACAGGAATTTAAACAGGAATTTTATGAGAAAAAATTTAGTATTAAAAAGACAGCTCATGATCATCCTGAGGTATGGCTTGGTGGAACAAAGATAAAGACCTACTTCTCACCTAAACAAAATGCAAAAGCTGCTATTTTAAATGAGATCAACAATGCAGATGAATCAATATACTTTGCAATATTCACTTTCACGGATAACGATATAAAACAAGCTATCATAAATAAGATGAGACAAGGTGTAAAAGTCTATGGTGTATTTGATAGTTTTCAGGCACATAGTACCTATAGTGCTTATAATGATATGAAAGATATTGGTGCAAAAGTGAAAAAAGATACAAACAAAGGTCTTCTTCATCATAAATTCATGGTCATAGATCCTGATACAAACTCTGACCCTACAGTAATAACCGGTTCTTACAACTGGACTAGTGCTGCCGGAAAAGTTAATGATGAAAGCACCGTTGTTATCAAAGACAACAACGAAATTGCTATGAAATATTACTATGAAGTAGCAAAACTTTACGGTGATGGTTTTGATGAAGAAGGAGGCGGAGTCGTTATACCTGATGATGATATAAAAAGACCTAAGCTCATTATATCCGAGGTTTGTTTTAATGATCCTAATGGAGACTGGATAGAGATCTATTGTATAGATGATCAAAATAATGGTAACGGCTTTGATATAGGTGGTTATTATCTGGAAGATGATGGGTTGATCAAATTATTTAAAGATGGAACGATTGTGAAGACAGGCGATTTTATTATTGTCGCAGAAGGCTGGTGGCAGGATGATACAGATGCAGGGTATGATAAGAAACTATACACTTTCGTAGATAAGATAGGTCTTGTATCAACTGATGAACAGGTGATATTAAAAGAAAAGGGTAGTGGTGTTATTCTTGATGCGGTTTGTTGGTCAGACCACGACGGCTCTTTTTCACCTGGAGAAGAAGAAGACCTTAGAGATATATACTGGGCTAAACAGTGGAACTCACCAAATGAGAGAGAATGTGTAGATTCATCATGTGTACCTCCTGGAAACATAACTATTGTAAGAAAATATAAATCAGGTGATTTCTTCAGTAATACCTATGAGTTTTATGACACTAACTCCTTAAATGACTGGTTCATTTCGGATGAACCAACACCTGGAAAACTCAGATAATCTGATATTATTAATATTATAAAGATAAAAGCCCGGAAAATTTCCGGGCTTTTTGTTTATACATCAATACTTATCTGCCGATAAAATAAAAAAAGCTATTCGGGGGAAAATCGTGAAGAGATTTTTATTTTTAATATTAATGACTATTACTATAATAATAACATCCATTACCGGATGTAATTCGGGGTCAGATAATCTGAATATGATGAGTATTCCGTCCTTCACATCATCTATAGAAGGTTATGTCTTTAAGGAAGGGACAACGTCAAGTTCAGCTCCAAATAAAGCAACTACTCTACTTCAACCGGCTTCCACTGAAAGTGTATTATCAGGAGTAGTAGTATCAATTTACGGCACATCGATTAGTACAACCAGTGATTCAACAGGTTATTTCAAATTAGAGATAACCGATAGAGATTATCTAGGAATAAGAAAGATAACTTTTAAAAGTCCTTCCGGTACTTCAGAATATGGAAATGTTGTTTTAAACATAAACGAAAATGACAGAAAATTATATAGAGTAAAATTAAACACTGTGAATAAAAATAACGAGGTCATAGAGTTTAACCCGGATGATAAGACAACAATAATTAACAGATTTCCTTTAGTCGATGCTGGACCAGATATCTATACTAATAATTTCACAAACGATTATATAAAGATCATCACTGAAAATTCTTATGACCCTGATGGAGATATTTCAACGGTCAAATTAGACCTTAACAATGATATGGTCTTTGAAAGAATCGAGCCTTACAGAAGTAGATATATAATATCGGACAGACAACATTATTTTACTAATCCCGGCACTTATGTTGTTAACGTTCTTATGATGGATGATATGGGCGGAGTAGCTCTAGATTCTATGAATGTATATGTACAGACAAATAACAGGATGACAAATTTCAAACCAGTAGCTTATATTACAGAAGGCGATGCTGCTCAGGATGGTATAATCGAAGCAAATGGTGGAACTCAACTAAAAATAACAGGTTATGGAAGAGACTATGATGATCTTCCAGGTATTTCCTTGACATATAAATGGACACAAGTTTCCGGACCATCTGTTTCTATGTCGTTTTCATCAGATACAACGGAGATGACTTTTACTCCTGTTTCCGGAAACGATTATGTATTTAACTTCTATGCTAATGATGGCACTTATGAAAGTGAACCTGCTCAAATAACAGTGAAATGCGACTCCTCTTCAACGGGAGGAACCAACACAGGTTCTTCTGAAGGATATTTATATTATGAAGCAGAAAACATTATCTACAGACTAAATACACAGGCTATATCGGAGACAGCATTAACTGGCAGTACTTATATATCTACTTATCCATGTTTGACAAGTGATGGCTCAACACTTTATTTTTCATCCAATAAATCTGATTCTGAAAATTATGATATTTATACAATCCCAAATACCGGAGGTACTGTTGTACGTGTAAATAATACACAAAGCACTACCAATATAAATAAAGATGAATTTATGCCATTTGTATCTTCAGATGATAAGATTTACTTTGTATATAACAGCTCTTTAAATTCCATGGATATAACCGGTTCAAATATAAAACAGCAGATAGACTTCAATGGAAAGATGGTTAAATTTCCAACTGTATCAAAAGATAGAGATAAACTGGTCCTTTGCTCAAACAGGGATACTGTAAATAGTTTTGAACTATTTTTATATGATCTTGATTCTTCAGGTGATGTTATCGAAACCTCTGAAGTGCAGCTGACTACCGGTAATAACGATTTCTATCCAAGTTTCTCAAAAGATGGTTCTTTCATAGTATTTTACAGAGAAAACTCAAGTGGAAATGGAGATATTATGAAACTTGATGTTGCGACAAAGAATTTGGTATCATTAACATCAGATAGCTTCGACAATGCTTATCCTATTATCTCATCAGATGATTCTAAAATTTATTTTACTTCAAATCGAGATAACGATATGGGAGAGATCTATTATATGACTATAACAGGTTCTTCCATAACGAGATTGACGGATAACCTATACAAAGAAAGATTTCTTGTTTTTGGGGAGTAATTTCTGAAGTATGCAATTAAGTATTACAACGAAATATGTATTATAGAACTTGCAGGAAAAGTTGATTTTATAGCAAGTCAATTTCTTGATAAAGTAATAAGAGATAAAGTATTAAACGGTAATAATAATGTAATAATAGATTTTAGCGAAATAGAGTACATTGGATCAAGTGGTCTGAGTGTGCTTATAAATCATCTTATAAATTGTCGGGAAAACAACGGTGATTTAAAACTTTTTAAGGTTAATGAGAATATTCTAAGTATGATTAAAAATATTCGATTAAACGATGTATTTGAGATATACAATGACCTTCAAAAATGTCAGGAAGCTTTTTCAGATTAACGGGGGGATTAAATAAAATGATCAATATCGAAAAATATGATGATGTATACCTTATATCCATTAGATCGGATATGACCAAAGAAAATGTAAAACAGTTCGAGGATGTATTCGATACTATACTTGAAAAAAATGTTAACAAAGTAATTATTGATTTTGAAAAGGTTAATTTTATTGTAAGTCAGGTACTTGGAATTATAATAATCAAGACAAAAAGGTTAAGAGAAACAGGCGGAGATATAAGAATAGTAAATACTAATCCATATATAGCTAGATTATTATCGATTATTGGGATTGGAAAGATAATTGATACTTTTGAGAAAAAAGAAGATGCCTTGAAAGATTTTTGATTTATTCAAGGCATCGGTTTTATAATTTAATTACTTATTCTTAAGTTCACTTAAACATTCTTTACAAAGATATTTTCCATTAAACTGTCTATATCCATCAATTCTTTTAGCTCCACAGTTTTCGCATACAATTGTATCAGTAAAAAATACTGTTTTCATTTTCGACTCACTCCTTTCTTTTTTATCTTTCCGTTCTCTGTTCACTGTTTACTGTTCCACGGTTTCTTACAGTACTCATGGGTCAGGCTGAGCTTTGTAAGCTTAATTTCGGGTTCAGCCAGACCCGGTACTGTTCACTGTAATTATCGGCAAAAAACGCTGTTTTTCTTAGCTTTTAAACCTGTTTTCTGGTAGAGTTACTATATGCTTAAGGACTTAAAAAAGACTTTATTAATTTCACTTACGGAATCTTGTAACCTAAACTGTGAATACTGTTCTCAGAAGATAAAAGGTTTACATCAGGGTGAATTTAAATATATGGATTTTGAACTATTTCAAAACGTTGTCAAAAATATCGATGAACATTTCGAGACTATATCTCTTATGGTTGTTGGAGAAAGTCTTTTAAATCCGGATTTTCTTAAAATATTTGAACTTCTATTAAAAGAAAATAGAGAGAGAGATCTAGCTAATAATATAGTCTTAAACACAAACGGTGTATTATTTACACCTGAATTTTGTGATCATCTATTACTTTCACTGAAAAAATATCCAGGTGTATTTTTGCTTGTTTTTTCATTAGATGCAAATTCTCCTGAGACTTTCCTTAAACTTAAAGGTAAAGACCTTTACTTAAAGGTAGAAGAAAATATCAAATATCTTTTTAAAAGATTATCGGAAGATAAATATCTCAGAGAAATTATAAATGTCTCTGTTCAATCTCTTATACTTGAAAAAAACAAGGACGAGATGAAAGCTTTTCTGGATAAATGGACTAATATATTAGATAAACTGTCCTTAAAGTATTCAGTTGCTCCTGAAAGACTCGAAAAAGATGAAAAGATCGGTATAATCTTCAGACGAGCTATAATACCTTCTCAGAAAAAAAGCAATTTATTGTATGAAGAGACAATGAGGGAACTTGGTCTTATGAAAGAACAAGAGAATCTTTCGGCGATAGTTGCCGGGGAAGAGCTCGATCGTGATCTTGAGGATACATACGACAGATATGAAAGACAACCTTGTATAGCATTATTTAAATATCCTGTTGTATCATCGACTGGCAAATTATGTATATGCTGCAGGGATGATCAATTCAAATTTGCCTATGGAGAGCTTTCTGAAAAAACTTTTTCCGAGATATTTTACTCAAAAAAAGCAATAGATTTTAGAATGAACCATATTAAAGGAAAGTTTGATGATCCAAATATATGCTATGACTGCCCTGGATATGAAGATTTTAACCCTGATAAAAAGTTTATCTCAGACTATTGTAATGAGACAGGCATGGAGAATGAGCTTTTGAGATACAAAAAAAGGACAGAGGAAGGTAAAGGAGATGATTATCGAATAATATTCACTGATGAACCTGAAAAAATCTCTGGTAATATCCTTTTTACAGAGTCTAGAAAAAAAGATGGAGAATATCCCCACGATAATGAAGATTCACTATTATGTTCATACTGGTTTGAGGTTCTTACTGAAAAAGACAATAAGCTTTTTAGTGGTTGTGATAGAATATTGATCGATAAAGAGATCATTAAAAAACATCAAAATAATATACTCTCCGGAGATGAAAGAGAACTGCCTGAAATGTGCCAGATATGTAAAACTAGACTAATTCCGACCAACGATCTTTTCAGAAAATACAGGGATATAATTCCTTCGACTTACAAAATATACACTTTTGACAGTCCCGTAATTGAAAGAAAAAGAATAGATATGAACAGTATTAATTCAGCTGATCTTCGCCTTTTAGATGAAAATTCAGATAATAGTAAAAATCTGGTATCTCTCCTAAACAGATTTTCTTTTCTTTCCTACGATGATTTTGTAAAGGGTTTTGATTATCTTATGAAAAAAAATATTATCGATATAAGTATACTAAAATATTCCCTTGAAGAATTCATTGTAAACGAGGATAAAAATAGATGTCTAAAAGTTCTGGAGAAACTTGCAAAAAGAAAGTCCAGATATTACAGATTATGGAATCTTTATGAGAATAAAGATGATACTGAAAGAAATAAAATCAATATTAGAAAAGATCTTATTCTTCTTATTAAGTTGCTGAGAGATTCAAAATATATTAAAAGGATCTTAAAAGATCTAAAAAACAATCTTTCGGATTATAACTGGATAAAATTGAATCTTCTAATGACTCAGGTAAAGGTAAACAAAGATATTCTTGATTTAATTTTTCTTCTAAATAGAAAAGAAAGATACATTTTAAAAATGATAAATCTTTTTCATTATAGAAATGATAAGACACTCGTCTTAAAATCTATTTCCTCTACCTTTAAAAGATTCTCTAAAGATATTCAACAAAATATCCTTGTATTATTATTTAGAAACAGACATTTTAAATTATTATGCAGATTGTATAAAAATTATAACAAAATCCATAGTGACATATTCTTTTATTTTCTAAAAGAAAATGATGAATTATTTGATTATATTTTAAAAAATAATCATCTTCTTCTAAAATTGCCTGAGCGTTCAATTGAATTTAAAAATTTCCTTAGAAATAAATTGTTTGAAAAATCTTGTTTTATAAAAAGATTTAAACTCATCAGAATAATCAAATCAATCTTTCCTGAGATCCTTTCTGAACCTGAAACCAGAACCAAGATTCCTTTTATATTTAAATTATTAAAATTTTGACAAAAAACTTACTGTTAACTATAATTGTACACAATATTAAATTGCATAAATAACACAATTGCCCGGGAGTATTTGTGGCCGATAGATTACTGTTAAAAAACGCTCATGTATTTTACAAAAACTCACTTAGAAAACTCGATATATACTGCGAAGGTGGTGTTATTATTGAGGTAGCTACTGATATTAAAATAACTGATGCACAAGTATTGGATCTAAGCGACAAATACGTTCTTCCAGGTGCAATTGATTCCCATGTGCACTTTAACGATCCTGGTTTCATTCATAGAGAAGATTTTTTTACCGGTAGCAAAGCATCTTTAAAAGGCGGAATCACAACCGTTATAGATATGCCTTCATCTAATATACCACAAGTTAAAAACATAGAACTTCTTAATGCTAAACTTGATATTATTCGTGAAAAATCCAATTGTGATTTTTCCCTTTTTGGAGGAGTCACGCAGGATGAGGTAGAAAAAAAACAGCTTCAGGAAACAATAAGACTTTATGACGAGGGTGTATGTGGTATTAAGCTATTTATGAGTACATCTAATCCCGCTTTCAAACACCTTAACAATGGACACCTTTTAGAAACGATTAAACATTTTTCAAATACAGGGATGCTACTGGTCATTCATGCTGAAGACTTTGATATTTGTGATTACAACATCAGGGTATCAAAACTTAAGAATAGGAATTATCCACTTGCATGGGTAGAGGCAAGACCGGCAAAAGCCGAGATCAACGCGGTACAGACAGCAATAACTCTCGCTAAAGATCATAACATTAGACTACATTTTGTACACATATCAACAAAAAAAGCACTGGAAGAAATAAAACTTGCAAAAAAACATGGTATGGATATAACCTGCGAGACTAACCCTTATTATCTGGAATTTACTCAGGATGACATCGATAAATTTGGAAACCTTTCAAAGATAACACCTCCATTAAGATCTCGCGAAGACAGAATATCCCTATGGCAGGGAATCAATTCAGGTCATATCGATACTCTATCATCTAATCACTCTCCATATGAATACCATACAGAAAAAGAATTTGATGGTGCAAATATCTGGAATGTGTATTCCGGGACTCCTGAGACCGAGTTTCTATTTCCTTATATGTTTAGCGAAGGATTTTTAAAACATAGAATCGATCTTATAAAACTAGTTGATACTCTATGTGTCAACCCATCAAAACGTTTCGGACTTTATCCAAAAAAAGGATTGATACAGATAGGTTCAGATGCAGATTTTGTTGTGATAGACCCTGAAAAAGAGATGATTGTAAAAAATGAAAATATGGCAAGTAAATCCAAGTTCACTTTATTTGATAATTTTACTTTTAAAGGTCTATTTGAAAAGACTTTTTTAAGAGGAAATCTGGTTTACACTTCAGAACAGGGCTTGATTAAAGAAAGATCCGGCAGATATATTAAAAGAATCAGATATTAAAGTAGGAGAAAAAGAATGTTGATACTAAAAAACGGAACATTGTTAACTTATAATAGTAAAGGTGATTTCATTAAAAAAAATTGTGATATAAAAATAGTAGATGATAAGATAACCGATATATGTGAACCCAACACTATAATTACAGAAAACTCAGACTGTATTGATTGTACAGATAAATATATAACACCAGGTTTTATCCAAACACATATTCATCTTTGTCAGGTGCTTTTCAGAGGAAGTGCAGATGATATGGAACTTTTAGATTGGCTTAAAAAAAGAATATGGCCTCTTGAATCTTTGCATACAAAATCATCTATTGATATATCATCACGTCTAGGGCTTGCTGAGGTAATCGCAGGTGGCACTACCACTATTGTTGATATGGGAACTACAAGACATACCGAGATTATAGCTGAAAATATTATAAAAAGTGGTATAAGAGCATTTTTTGGAAAGACAATGATGGATGAAGAATCAATTCCTGAATATATAAAAGAGGATACGGACACTTCACTTTCAGAAGTCGAGGACCTTATTAATAAATACCATAATAGCGCTAGTGGAAGAGTCAAATATGCAGTATCCCCAAGATTTGCAGTCTCCTGCACTGATACACTGATGCGAGAAGCTGCAAAGATCGCCGATAAACATGGTCTACTTTATCATACTCATGCTTCTGAAAATAAAAAGGAAGTAGAGATAGTAAAAAACAGATCCGGATATAGAAACATAGAATATTTTGAAAAAAATGAGATAGCTTCTGATAGGCTTATTCTTGCGCATTGTATATGGGTAGATGATTCTGAAAGAGATATAATGAAAGAATATGATATTAAAGTAATGCATTGTCCAGGTGCAAACCTTAAGCTTGCATCGGGAATCTCACCAATACCGGATTATCTGGATAGAGGTATAACAGTAAGTCTTGGCGGAGATGGTGCACCGTGTAATAATAACCTTTCCATATTCAATGAGATGAGACTTGCAGCTCTTATTCAGAAACCTATTCACGGTCCGCTATCAATGAACGCCTATACAGTGTTTAATATGGCTACAGTCGGAGGAGCAAAGACCGTAGGCTTGGAAGACTCAATAGGAACAGTTGAAGTCGGAAAAAAAGCTGATATTAATATAATCGACCTTGATATGTTTCATTCCACACCATATAGTGATCCTGTATCTGCTATTGTTTATGCAGCTAATCCTATGAATATTGATTCTGTAATAATAGATGGAAAGAAGATCTATTCGAGAAAGACCGGAATACTTACTTTTGAGACTTCTGATCTTAAAAAGACTCCAAGAAAAAAATTAAATGAGATGATCGAAAAGATCAAAGACCTATAGGAGAGAATATTGAATAGAAAAAGACTTATAGATGTTGCAAGCGGAAAGGAAAAGGCTGATCTTGTACTCAAAAATGTTAATCTTATAAACACTTTATCAGGCGAGATATATTTAACAGATGTTGCTGTAGTTGATGGAATCATTGCAGGAATAGTCCCTGGTTATTCGGGAGAGATAGAAAAAGATTGTAAAGGTTTATATCTTTCACCGGGATTTATCGATGGACATGTACATATAGAAAGCTCTATGGTTGGAGTAAATGAATTCGCAAGAGCTATTCTTCCACATGGAACTACAACCGTAATAGCCGATCCTCACGAGATTGCTAATGTACTTGGAAATAAAGGTATAGAATATATAATAAGATCATCAGAGAATCTTCCTTTAAACGTTTATCTTATGCTGCCTTCCTGTGTTCCCGCAACTCATCTTGAGACATCAGGTGCCATATTAGATGCTGAAGCTTTAAGCGAGTTTAAAGACCACCCTAAAGTACTAGGTCTTGGTGAGTTTATGAATTATCCTGGAGTAATAGGGACATTCGATGATGTAATTGATAAACTCGATCTTTTTTCTGATAAGATAATCGATGGACATGCACCAGAGGTAACAGGCAAAAACCTTTGCGCCTATAGAGCAGCTGGTGTATCAAGTGAACACGAATGTACAACGGTTAAAGAAGCACTGGAAAAACTAAGAGTCGGTATGTATATAATGTTAAGAGAAGGTTCGGCAACTAAAAATCTTCGCGATCTCATGCCGCTTTTAAATAAGTTTAACTCCAGGTTCTGTATATTTTCAACTGATGACAGACATCCAGATGACCTATTAACTGAAGGTCACATAGATAATATGGTAAAAATATTAGTAAAAGAACAAGGAAATATAACTAGAGCAGTAAGACTGGCTAGTAAAAACGCAGCAGAATACTTCGGTCTTAAAGACCTTGGAGCAATTGCTCCTGGATATAAAGCTGATATGCTGCTGATCGAAGATTTCTCAGATATGAAGATAAAAGAGGTATATAAAGACGGGAAATTAGTAGCACAGGATGGGAAATGCATAGTTGACCCTAAACCTTTAAAGTTCAATGAGGTACTTGACACAGTAAGACTTTCCGATGTTAAAAAAGAAGATCTTGAGATAAAGACTTCAAAAGAAAATGTCTTTATAAACACTATAGAAATAATCCCTTCACAGATAATAACAAGAAAAGTAAAGGTTAAGGCTCTTGTTAAAGAAAATAAAATAATATCAGACGTTCAAAATGATATATTAAAGTTCTGTGTACTCGAAAGACATAACGCAACTGGAAATATTGGAAAAGGGTTTGTGAAAGGAATGGGGTTAAAAAGTGGTGCTATAGCAACTACTGTTTCACATGATTCACACAACATGAATGTTATCGGAAACAATGATCTTGATATGTTCACTTGTATCAAACACCTTGAAAAGACCGGTGGTGGTATTGCAATAGCTGAAAACGGTAAGATACTTGGCAGTCTTTCGCTTGAAATAGCTGGTCTTATGACCGGAGAAAAACTCGAGGTAGTGGCAGAGAAGATAAAAGAACTTCACAAAATATGTTATGAACTTGGGATCAAGATAAAAGATCCTTTTATAACTATGGCTTTTCTTGCACTTCCTGTAATACACGAAATAAAATTAACTGATAAAGGTCTAGTTGATATAAATAAATTTGATTTTATTGACCTGATAGAGGAGATTTAGATGGGTCTTTCAGAAACTTTAGCAAAACTTCGAAAAATAGAAGAGATACCAACACTACCTTCTGTAGCGGCAAAGGTCCTGGAAGTGGCTAATTCTGAAAATTCAACTGCAACAGATCTTAACCGTGTGATATCACAGGATGCCGCACTTACAACAAAGACACTTAAACTTGTAAATTCAGCATATTATGGGTTTCCAAGAACCGTTACGAAAATAACAGAAGCAATAGTGATCTTAGGATTTAATGCTGTTAAAAACCTTGCTCTATCGGTATCTGTATGTGAATTCTTCAATAAAGCGGATGATAACTTCGATAGAAGAAAGCTATGGCTACATTCTGTTGGAGTTGCAGTCACAACAGGTCTGATAGCAAAAAAACTAAATATACCAGGTGATAATGAAGAAGCTTTTATTGCTGGATTATTACATGATATTGGAATTATTATTGAAGATCAGTTTCTTCATGATGAGTTCATTGAATCACTAAAAGTAGCAAAAGAAAAAGATATTCCTATCGAACATGCAGAAAAAGAAGTCCTTGGAATGGATCATGCATCAATAGGTAAGAAGATACTTCAGAGTTGGAAATTACCGGGGAATCTAAGTAAGATAATTGGATTTCATCACGAACCACAATACGCTTATGCGGACACCAAAAGAGATACTGCTATAATCTATATTGCAGATCTTATATGTAAACTTAAAAAAATCGGATTTGATGGCGATACTGTAATTCCTAAATTACGAGTTGAAGCTTTCAAAGCTCTTGGATTAAAAAAAGAGGATATAAAGGAGATCGCTAAAGATGTTGATGAAGAATTAAAGAAAGCTGAAGATTTTATCAACCTTATCGAAAACTAATAATGACAGAAGATCTTTTTAATGAACTGGATCAACTAATCGACGATCTGGAATTTGATGATAGTAGTGAAGAAAATGAAATAAAAGATAATAAAAACATACAGGATATAGATTTTTATACTTTTATAAAACATATCTTCGATAGTATTGCAAATTCAGTTGATGTTGAGACTTATCTTAACGTTATAATAGATGCGATGATGGATTTTTTATTTCTTGATTCATGCATAATGTTAAATCATGATAACGAAATAATACTAGAGAGAGACTTTATTAAAAATCACAATTCCATTCTTAATGATATTAAAGAAGAAAAGATCCTTGAATGGGTAAAAATAGAAAGAAAATCCACTGTCTATGAAAAAAACAATACCTCTTTTATCATAGCTCCGCTTCTAATAGAGTCAGAATTTGACGGTTTTTTTATCGCTTGCTCTCAAAACATTACAATAACTCCTAAATTTCATAATCTTTTTAATATATCTACTAGTATTCTTGCGATCTTTTATACAAAGATTAAACTATACAAAGAACTTCTTCAAAATTCAGATCATCTTGAGATAAAAGTCAATGAAGTCAAACATCTCTACAACGAGCTTTTGATAATCCATGATTTCGTAAAAAAAGCTGGCTCTATATTTGATATACCTGACCTTCTTGATACACTCAAGGATCTCACAATAAAAGCAGCTAGTCCTAATAAATGCTTTGTATTAACCTACAATGAGAAAAGTAATAATTTTATTGTTAGCTCATCGACTGTTGAAGAAAAAAAAGGCAAGATACTTCCAGTAATAGATATATTAGCCGAGACTGTTGAAAACAAAAAGATCATAAAGATAAAAGAAGTGGAGTCAGAATTTTTAAAGAAGACCTTTCAAGCATATTCAATTCTATCTATTCCTATATTTTTCAAGGAAAATATATACGGTATACTTTTAATGACAGAAAGGTTTACGAACAAACCATATTCAAAGGAAGATGTTGAACTGTTAAAAAGTCTGACAAGACAAACTGAGAACTCACTGGAAAATATCAGATTATATAATAAGTATGTTGAAAAACAGAAAATCGAAAGGGATCTTGAACTAGCCCGTAATATCCAGAAAAATCTTCTTCCCGAGCATCCACCTGAGATGCCAATGCTTGAAATATCCGGGCTTAGCCTCCCAGCAAGACAGGTTGGCGGAGATTATTTCGATTATTTAAAACTCGATGATGATCATATATGGATCTTTTTAGGTGATGTTTCTGGTAAAGGTATATCCGCATCAATTCTTATGGCTATGGTAAGAAGTTATTTAAAAAGTGAGATAAGAAATGCCGGTGATTCACCGGGTGAACTTTTAACCAATGTCAACGATCTAGTAGTAAATGACATATATGAGGGAAAATTTATAACTTTTATTGCTGTATATGTAGATCTCTCGAAAAACAAGATCTATTATTCAAATGCTGGGCACCTTCCAGCTTTACACATGACAAAAAATAATGAAGAACCATTTGAATACGGAGCGGATAACCTGCCGATCGGAATAATAGAAAATATCAAATATCCAACAAGATCAGCTTCATTTGAAAATGGAGATGTACTAGTATTATATACAGATGGTATTAACGAGGCTATGAATCTTAAAAGTGAAGAATATGGTTTTGAAAAACTAGTAAAAAATATAAAAGATCATAGAAAAGACTCAACCAAAAAATTACTAAATATTATTATAAGAGATGTAGAAAAATGGTCAAAAGGCGCTCCACAACATGATGATACCACTATGGTAATAATAAAAAATTCAGATAAAAATAAAAAAGAGTTCACGGATGAGTTTTATATAGAGAATGACATAAATCAGATAAATGATGTCGTTGAAGATCTGGTAGTATTTCTAAAAGAACTTGAAATAAGTGATGATGAGATATTTGATATAAAACTGGTTTTATCTGAACTTCTGATCAATGCAGCAAAACACGGAAATAAATTTGACAAAGATAAAAAGATAAAACTATACTATAATATTACAAAAGAGAAGATTATAACGCGTATATATGATGAAGGTGATGGCTTTGATCATAAAGAGATTTCAGATTATGACGATAGACTTCTCGAAGAAAATGGAAGAGTAATAATTTTGGTATCATCAATAGCTGATCGTGTTAAATATATTGGAAAAGGAAATATAGTAGAATTTGAAAAATGGTTTAGAGGTTACGGAATATGAAGACTGTACCTGTTAAAAAATTAACTTCAGGAATGATCCTTGCAAGACCTGTCTTTGATAAGAATCAGGAGATCCTACTTGATGCTGGTATTGAATTAACAGAAGAATATATCAAGAGACTTAAAAGTAGAAACATTCGAATGGTATCCATTTTAGATGCAGAAGAGGATGATGATGAAATTATAGAAGAAGAGGACGAAGAAATAGAGGAAGTCGACCTTCTTACAGATCTGAAAAACAAACTAAGTACTATAGAATCTTTGACATATCAGGAAGCAGATGAGATCTTAAAACATACAATACATTTTAATTAAGATCCTGAGATACAGAAAATTCTTCTTGAAAAGATAAAAATAATTGATGATTCAAAAATACTAAATACAGTTCTTGATATTCTTGTATCGACTAGCGAAATAAAAATAGATCATTCCGATTATTATGATATCTTTAGTCAACAGACTGACCCCGATACAAAAGCTATTTTTCTTCAGTTGTTTTTAAAATCTGATTCTGATGAATCAATAATAAAACCTGTTATCCATGCTTTAAAAGATTCAACAGAGTCTATTAAACAGGGAGTAATAAATATATTAAAAAACTTTGATAAAAAGACTGTTGAAAAAGCTTCCTTTGAAATACTTTCTGAAAACGATAAGGAATTAAACTCACAAATAGTATCTCTTCTTAACAACCTGGGATTTACTGAATCCAAAAAAGTGAAATTAAAAAAAGAAATAGAGATACCTAAACAAGTAAATAAACAGGAAAAAATAAAGAAAGTAGACTCGGCGAAAGATACACTCGGAAAGGTTAAAGTAGTCAGTTCAAGACAGATAGAAGATCCATCAAAAGTAGATGAAGATGATCTTAAGACAAAGATAGATACCAGAAAAGAAAAGACTGTAGAAGTAAAATTTGAAAAGATAGAATATACTGAGACCTCAAGAGAAACATACGAAAAGGAATATCAGGAAAATATAGATAAGACTAATAATATTTTTGTTGGTGCCAGATCCAATCAGAACATTGATACATCATCAATACTCTCTATAGCTAACAAAATAGTCTCTCAGGTAATCGCTAATCCTAAAAGTGCTGCTGAGCTAACCGATATTAACACCGTAGATAACTATTTAATATCACATTCAATAAACACTGCATATCTTTCTGTTCTACTCGGTCATTTAGATAAAAGACCCGAAAAAGAACTGGTTGAACTTGCTGTTGGTTCACTACTGCACGATGTTGGAATGGTTAAGGTAAAGGATCTTATTTGGACTTCTCCGGAAAGATTTTCATTTGATGAATTATTTGAAATACAAAAACATACCATCTACGGTATTGATACACTGGTAGATGTATCAAAGTTCAAGGGAAACATTGCTTATATGGCTTATCAACATCATGAAAGAATTGACGGTAGTGGTTATCCTAAGAACAAAAAAGGGCGTCAGATCCCAAGACATTCAAGAATACTAGGTATTGCAGATGTTTTTCATGCTATGACATCAACAAGAAGCTATAGGGACCCTCACTCCTTTAATTTTGCATTCAATGTAATGATGAAAAAAGATAAAGAAAAATTCGATCAGGACTATATGAGACTATTATATGATTTTTATGTTGAGAATATAGACGAAAGTCTTGCAGATCTTGGTCCTGAACCATCTGTTATAATGATAATAGATGATAGTCCGGAAATAAGAGTTGTGGCTTCAAAACTAATAAAAAAACAATTCGGACCTCTTACTGATATAATAGAAGCTGAAAACGGACGTCAGGCAATCAATCTTCTTTATCGACAAGGAATTTCTCCTGATATAATACTTCTTGATGTAATGATGCCTGAAATGGATGGTTTTCAATTCCTGGAAGAGATGAAATTTAAAAAATTAAAGATACCGGTTCTTATGCTAACTGGAAAAAGAGAGTCTGCTTCAGTAAAAAAAGCAATATCATTTATTAATGTAAAAGACTATATAGTAAAACCTTTTGATAAAGACCTACTGATCAATAAGATAACAAAGTATATACTTAGAAGCAGTTAAGCAACTTTCATTGACGATTACTCGCTTTGCTCGTAATAAGCCATAAAATATTGCATTTATGCAATCATCTGAATTTAATTCCATCCATACTTTTCTAAAATCGCCTGTGCTTTTTCAGCTTCATCACTATCCGGATATTCATCAACAAGTATTTTTGCTTTTTCTTTAAGATCATCCCACATAAAAAGATGATCCTTATCTATAGTGATTATCTTATAAAGCGCATCTTTTACAAGCGGAGAATCTTCATATACATCGATCAATGTCTCAAATCTTTCTCTGGCTTTTTTTATAGAAGAGGTATCCTTTATATATCTTGAGCCTGTCTCATCAAGAAAATATTTCACCTGATCTGAAAGTATGACACCGGTCTTATAAAGATAAACCGGTTCAAAAACAGAATTGTTTCTAAAATGATCTTCATAGGAATCTTCCAGGACGTTTAGTGCCTCATTTTTTTTATTATCAAGTGCAAGAAGGTCAACATACTTTAATATGACTACAGGAGAATCATAATCAGAATCCTGGTATGCTTCTTTTGCCTTTCTGGTTATCTCGTCAAGATTATAAGTCTTTTGAGCGATAAGTTCTTCCTTTTTCTTGGCGTTTTCAGGATCTCTCTTTTCAAGAACCTTTAAATACTTCCTAGCCAGATCCCATTCCCCTTTTTTTATAAGGAATTCCACACTTGACTCAATTGGTAAAAGACCTTGTTCGATATTCTTCCATATATCAGTAGCTTTTGTAATATTTCCTGAATCAACATAGTAAACAAATAATCTTTTTTTTATCTGATCTCTATCCGGTGCATCTTCAAAATTATTCAGATACTTTTCAAGAAACTCAGCTTTTTCCTTCGATTCTTTTTTAAGATCTGCAATCTCCATATAAACAGACATCATATCAAGAGATCTTGGAAAAGTATTTACAAGTCTTGTCAAAGTATTTAAAAGATTATCAACTCTACCAGCCTCTCTATAAATATCGGCTATTTCTTTTAGTGCTGATTTTTCAACTTCGGTTCCTGAAAATGCAAGTGCTGCTTTTTTAAGCAGATCTATACTTTTATCCATTTGTTCCTGCGATAATGATCTATATACTTTACCAAGATAAAAATAACTCTGTCTTGCATAATTTGAAGTTCCATAGTTATTAATGAGTTCAATAAAATCTTCCTTTGCTCTCATCTGATCTTTCGATCTATAATAAGACATAGCTTCATCAAACAACTTTTTTGCCGGATCTTCGATCAATAGATCCGAAGTTTGAGCAATGATGTTAAAACAGGAAATAGATATTAAAAAGATCACAATGATAAAACGTTTCATAATTACCCTCTCTGTAAATATATTATTGAAGCATATGCTACTACTTTGTCCATCGGCGAAGCTGCAGATGAATCAGTATACTTTAGAAGTTTTCCTTTTACCTTATCGGAAAATGCATAGCTAAATAAAAGTATCGGAGAAATACCACATATTGAAATATTATTTTTGTAAACATAATCAAACAATCTATCAGATTCCATCTCTTTTATGTTATCAATAGCCGGCATATCAAGTGTCCTAGCTTTTTCTTTTGATACATAATGTGAAAAATCACTTGAGATAATAAATATAACATCTCTTTCTGTTACTGTATCAAATAATCTTTTCAGACTTTTAGCTGCATTTTTTAGACTCTCTTTTTCATGAATAGATACACCAACAGGTAATATCTCAAACTCCCTATCATCCATAATATATTGAATAAAAGGAATCTGTACTTCTATAGAATGTTCATGTTTATGTGATTCTTCATCAAGTTCAAAATGATCGATATCCTTCACTTTATCTTTAAGGTAGGAACTAACTTTAGCTTTCCCCAGAGGAGTCTCCCAATAATCAGCATCTGATACTGCTAAAGGTCTCGAAAGACCCGTATGATCAGGACCAAGTATTATAAAAACAGGATCTTTAAGGAGTTCTTTATCAATGCATGCATACAAACTCGCAGCTGCAGAGCCCGAGAACACATATCCTGCATGTGGTGATATACCACCAAATATCTTATCATCCTTAAAAATATATTTATTAAACTCACTTGAAACACTGTCAAAAGAACTTTTAAGTTCCTTTAAAAGTTCTTTTTTTTCCTCTGGATAAAACCTTCCAGCTACAACTGGTTTTCTTATCAAGATATTACCTCACAATATTATATATAAGTTTAGGTTTTTCAACATTATCAGAAGTAATATTATAAGCATTCAATATCTGATCTATAATATCCTGTGAAAGCTCAGACTGATTATGATATATCTTTGCAATAACATCTCCAGAAGCTATTTTATCAGAAGTCTTTTTTAAAAGTTCTATGCCTACTACAGGATCAATATCATCTTCTTTTTTTGCTCTACCGGCACCAAGGTGCATAGCCGCTTTTCCTATAGATAATGCATCTATACCTTTTACAAAACCATCTTTTGTTATCTTTACATCAAAGATACTTTTTGCCTTTCCCATAATCGAAAAATCATCTACCACTTTATCATCTCCACCCTGAGCTTTTATCATCTCTCTGAATTTTTCAAGTGCTTTTCCATTATTCAGATTTTCCCTAAGCATTCTTTTTCTATCTTCAGGATCCTTTCCAATATTTCCAAGTGAAAGCATCTCACTGCCAAGTTCAATACAAAGCTGAGTAAGATCTTCAGGTCCATTACCTCTCAACGTATCAATTGATTCCTCGACCTCAAGAGAATTCCCAACTTTTTTACCCAAAGGCTGATCCATATTAGAGATAACCGCACTCATATTTCTTCCATTATGCTTTCCGATCTCGACCATGAGCTTAGCAAGAGTCTCAGCATCTTTAAGGTTCTGCATAAAAGCGCCTTTACCACATTTTACATCAAGAACTATACCATCGTTACCTGCTGCAAGTTTTTTACTCATAATACTGCCAGCTATAAGAGGTATAGAATCTACAGTTGCTGTCACGTCTCTGAGAGCGTAAAACTTTTTATCAGCTGGAGCGAGGTTACCTGTCTGACCTACAACTGCTAGTCCTGTATCATTTACAATATCAAAGAACTTATCAGTCGATATATTGATCTGAAATCCAGGTATGGATTCCAGTTTATCCAATGTTCCACCTGTGTGTCCTAATCCTCTTCCTGACATCTTACCAACTTTAAGTCCACAGCTTGCTACAAGTGGTCCAAGAATAAGAGTTGTCTTATCTCCGACTCCACCACTAGAATGTTTGTCCACTTTAGCACCCTGAATAGGAGAGAGATCCATCATGTCCCCCGAGCTTGCCATAAGCATTGTAAGTTTTGCAGCCTCAGCATCCTCCATGCCCGAAAAATAAACAGACATAAGCCATGCGCTTATCTGATAATCCGGTATATTCCCTTTAACATATTCTGTTATAAGAAACTCAAGTTCCTCGTCAGAGTTTCTATGTCCATCTCTTTTTTTGATAATGATATCGTACATGTTCATAAAATAAGTCCTCCAAGATATTGAAAAAATGTTGTAGATAATCTTAAAACAAAACCAAAACCATTAAACATCCATAATATGATAATTATAAAAAAACCATATTTTTCTAAAGATATATATGATCTCGCTGCATTATCAGGCAGGAGTCCGTATACTATTCTACTTCCATCTAAAGGAGGAATAGGAATAAGATTAAAAAAGGCAAGGTGAATATTTAATTGAGAAAAATAAATAAGATATGTTCTTAAATATTCATTATTAAGATTTAGATTTATTGTAAATTTCAAAAGAAAAAGACCTATAGTACATAAGATTATATTTGTTATAGGACCGGCTGCACCAACTTTAGCCATATCTTTTCTTGGATCATCAAAAAACATAGGATTTATTGGAACTGGTTTTGCAAGATTTATTCCTATAATTATATAAAGAAAAATATTTCCTATATCAAAAAGGACAACACCAGCAAGTAGAGCAAACGCCCATATTCTTATATGGTTTAATGGGTTTAGACTTATTCTTCCTAATCTTGAAGCTGTCTCATCACCTAAAACCTTTGCGGCAAACCCATGAGCCTGTTCATGAAGAATAATAGCGGGTAATATTGCAAATATTATTATAAGACCAAATGCAAGATTATCGATTGTAAGGTTCTGTCTACCATCTATCATATTGTTTATAAGTAATAGAACGATAATTATAATAGCTATATTCACAATCTTATAATCAAGTCCGAATCTTGAAGCTAATCTGGATACAAATCTTCTATAAGAATTAATCATGTGTTCATTTTAATTTTTAATAAGTGAAAAATCAAGAAAGATTAGGGTTAGAGGTTAGTTTTAGTTGACTATATTAGTATAGATTTGTAATATTTAGTAAATAATTCTTTCCTATGTGGAGGACAATTAGATGTATCTTGAAGAACTATACAATAAACTCGATGAGATAAATACCGACTATTCTTTACCTGAAAGCTGGAAAGAGATTCATGACATTGATGAAAATCTTCAAAAATATTATAAAAAAGCATTTAAGGATATTTTGGAATCATCTGAAGATAGAAGAAGTCATAATCATCTTTCAATAGTTCAATTATATCTTCAACATTTCTCAGCTTATAGTCACACAGGAGACCCAAGGTTTGATAAAGCTTCACTCTTAAAGACTATACCACTTTTAAAAATATTCAAACAGAGTGGATTCAATTCTATTATGCTACTTCCACACTTCATGAGATCTGAAAGATTTAAAAAGGGAGACAAGGGAAGTCCATATTCAGTTAAAGATTATTATACGATCGACCCTTCCTTAAAAGACGAGATAATACCAGATTGTCAAACTGATACTCTTTTCGGGGCATTTATTGAAGCCGCCCATAAAATGGGAATAAAAGTCTTTATAGACATGGTGCCAAGAACAGCAGCCAGAGATTCACTTTGGATACTTGAAAACCCAGAGTGGTTTTACTGGGTAAGACCTGAAAATACCGATAGATTAGTAGAACTATTAAAGACTCCAATAAAAGACCTTGGACCAGCCTCATCAATGAGCGTTGAAAACATAAATACTGTCCTTGATAATCTTCCAATGCATGAAATACTGGATATTTTCGAATATGCTCCTTCAGTATCTTATCCTGAAAAATGGGAAAGATTAAAAATAGAAAATAAAGATAATACAGATTTTCTAGACAAACTGGTTGAGGAATTCAATTTGATAACACCTCCATGCACTTCGGATTGTGTGAACGATCCTCAACCTGCTTGGACTGATGTTACGCCACTTCGATTATTCCAGGACTATAGTCATCAGATAATGGATAAATTTTCTGACTCTATATTAGAAAGACCTCCATTTTTTATACAACCTGTATTAAAAGCTTCTAACTTTCCTGGAAAAGTCCCACTAGATGATCTTTGGAATAAAATAGCAGAGATACCTCATTATTATATTGATAAGTATCATGTTGATGGTCTAAGAGGTGATATGTTTCATGCACTTCCTTCAAAACTTATTGAAAAGATGACACAAAAAATACCTGATAAGAAGGGTTTTACTTTGATTATGGAAAATCTTGATAACAAAGCTGGCAATGATCTTTCTATAGAACATGGTTTTGATTATTACACAGGAAATCTCTTTGCGGTTATTGAAGAAGGCGCTCATAGTATGGATTATTATTTAAATCAGATAACTGGATTTAAGACAGCAATATTAAATATGCCTGTTATCGGTGATTCAGTACCAATCCTTTCCAGAAATAGAGAAAAAGCATTATTTCAGATCGCATTGAGTGCTTTTATTCCAAATGGAGCTTTTGGTGTTACAGCGGATACAATAATTGAAAATAAGCTACCATTAAATTATGGCCTTGGGTTTTCTGATCAGATGCAAAGGGATTTCAATGAACTTTTAATAAAAGATGACAGGACTCTGTCATATTTTAATTATGATTGTATGAACCGAGAATGGTCCAAGCAGAAGATGGAACTTATAGATTTTTTTAAAGAACTCAACAGTTTAAGGGAAGAGATCTTTTCGGAAGATATAGCCTTCAAACTAAGCAAAATTAATCATGAACAACATTCACTGACATGGGAGATGTGTTCTGAAAAAAACAGTTACATAATCCATGTAAGATTCGAAGATGAAGACCAGATTCAAATAGATAACACAAAGATCATATATTCATTAAATATTAAACAGGAACAAGAAATTATAAAGATGAAACCATATAGTATAATAGTAGAAAGGATAATAATATGAGAACATTTCCCGAATGTGTACCTTGCCTTATGTCTCAAATGCTTTACGCTCTTGAAAAGACATCTTTAATGAAAGATGAAAAGAATGAATTTTACTATCGGTGGGTAAAAGAGATCGCAAAAAATGTTCCGCAAACAACACCAATGGAACTTGCTACCTCCTTACATAAAGAAATACGTGATCTATCAGGAGAAGATCCTTATAAAGAGATAAAAGAGCTTTCAACTAAACTTCTTAAGAAAAATGAACGGTTAATAAGATCTCATTATAAAAGATCTCAGGAGCTATCAGATATCTTATCGCTCGTTATATGCGGCAATCTTATCGACATAAAATCTCACGCTGAACTTGGTAGATTAAATATGGAAGCTATACTTGAAAAGGGACTATCAAAAAAATTTGCTATAGATCACAGTGAAACATTCAAAAAAAGAATAGAAGATGCTAATAATATTCTTTATCTTGGGGATAATGCCGGGGAGATCTATTTCGATAAATATTTTGTTAAATGGCTTCAGGAAAAAGGCAAAAAAGTATATTTTGTGGTAAGAGGAGACAATATTTTAAACGATGCAACTTTAAAAGAGGCAAAAGAGTGTAATATAGAAGATTATTGTTTCAAAGTAATAAATAACGGTCATCATGCCCCAGGAACTATGATCAAAGAATGTTCTGAAGAGTTTAAAAAAATATATAAAAAAGCTGATCTTGTTATATCCAAAGGTCAGGGAAATCTAGAAACGTTGATAGATAATAGAGAAAAAGATATTTTCTTTTTACTATTAACAAAGTGTCCTGCTATATCAAATCTACTTGGAACTAAAATAAAAGATGCTGTGATCGTCTATAATATGAAACTTGAAACTGAGTAACACGTGAAGCGTTAAACGAAATGGGTTGAACTGAGTCTAGGGTCGTGAATCGCGAGTCATTGGTCAAGGGTCAATAAAAAGTTCGCGTAGCGAACATAAAAGTGGCTGAAGCCAAATAAAAGGTAGTAAAGCTACCGGGGAAAGTTGCCTTGACGCTGCTGTAAGCAGTTTTTACAACAACGCTAGTTGTAGGTTTGATTACTACAAACTACTAACTACTAAATGTTTTTTACATTTAATTCAGATTTGATAAAGAAAGTTAAAAAATGTAATATTGAACAATAAATCAAAGTCAGGAGAACATATGAAAGCTCTAATTACAGGTGGTGCAGGTTTCATCGGTTCACACCTTTGTGAATATATGCTTTGTAAAGGCGATGAAGTGATTGTAATAGATAACTTATCAACAGGAAGACATGAAAATATAAAAAAATTTGAAGAAAATAAAGAATTTACATTTATTTTTGGCGATATATTAGACAAAAAATCATTTGATGATCCGAGCCTATATGATATAGATATCATAATACATCTTGCCGCTGCTGTTGGAGTAAAATACATAATCGAGAACCCGGTTAAGAGCATTAAGACAAATGTCAAAGGAACAGAGATAATACTTGAATTTGCTAATTCTAAAAACATACCGGTTTTCATTGCTTCGACATCCGAAGTATATGGTAAAAACACACATATACCTCTAAAAGAAGACGATGACAGGGTTAGTGGTTCTACCGGAGTATCAAGGTGGAGTTATGCATGTTCTAAAGCACTTGATGAATTTCTTTCACTCGCTTATTATCACGAAAAAAAACTCCCGGTTATTATTGGCAGGTTCTTTAATACATGCGGTCCAAGACAGTTAGGAGACTATGGGATGGTAATACCTAAATTTGTGCGAAATGCACTTCTTGACCTTCCAATACCTATTTATGGCGATGGTTCGCAGATAAGATGTTTCACTCATGTAAAGGATGTAATAAAAGCAATCTATTCCTTAATAAATAAAAAAGAATGTTATGGTCAGGTATTTAATATAGGAAGTGATATTCCAATAACTATTTCAGAACTTGCAACTCTAATCATTAATTTGACCGATTCAAAATCAGAAATAGAATATATTCCATACAATAAAGTTTATGGAAAAAACTTTGAGGATATGATGGTAAGACAACCTTCACTTGAAAAGATAAAAAAATATATTGGATTTGAATATAAAGCTGATATTAAGAATATTTTAAACGATATTATAAAACATATGAAGGAAAATGATCTATGAAAATAATCAAAGGAGCTCTAACAGCACTTTTTTTAGTTTCCATTCTAATCTTTAATATTTCATGCAACGATAATCTAAGCGAATATGAACAGGCAAAAAGATTTTTCAGGGCAGGTGATTATCAAAACTCGGAAAAGATGTTAAAACAGATAGTTAAAAACGAAGAAGCACCTTCTGAGGCTTGGTTTTATCTTGCTGTATCATATAAAAAAAACAATAAGATAGATAAATCTATAGATATATACGACAAGATCACTTCTCCTGATTTCAAAAGTGATTTTTCAACAAAAAAAGATTTTATGAAACAACTGATAGATGAAAAGAACACTTTAAAACTCGAATATGCTATAGAACTTGGAAGAAAAGGGTATATAGATAAAGCAACAGAACTTATTGTCAGTGTATATGGTAGTCATGAATGGACACTCTTATATCAGGGAATTATTGCTGTTGAGAGAAAAGAATATAGAAAAGCAGAAGGTCTTATGCAATCAGCAGCTCTTGCCAGAGGACAGATCGGGGAAAAACTCGACATCGACTTCTCTTTAAAATTACACTATTATAAATCAAGATTGTATTATGAAAGATATCAGGTCACAAGAGAAAAAGATGATCTTATTCAATCTTTTAGAGAGATAAGAATCGCAAGAAATCTTCTAATAGCAAGTTACAAGGATAATATATTCAACGAACGTATCGAAAATCTGACCGAACAGATAAAATCGGAGAAATTATATAAAAATCTATACGGTGAGATAGAACTCAGATATGACAAGTTAAAGATTGCCGAAAGAGGAAATCAACCTGATGAGATAATAAGCAATGCAGAATTTATTTATTTAAACTCTCCAATTATAGATGATAGGTTTTACGCATGTATGAAACTCGGTGATGCCCACCTTGAAAAAGGCGATAATGATAAAGCTGTAAACTATTATAAGACAGCTCTACAAATAGCTGAATCAATTAAGGATATATCGGTTACAGAACCTGAAAAAAGGATACTCAAGAAATTAAAAGATGCAGGTGTAGATATTGAAAAGCATCCAAAAAATTAGCACTTTCTTCTTATATATACTACCTATATTCTTTTTACCATATCGTTATTTATTAGCCATGAGAAGCAAGATGATCTTGCTTTCTGCATTTTTTATATTAAACATAATATATTCACTCTATTATGTGATTAAAGAAAAAAGATTCTCTATAAATATCACACCGTTTTTAAGACTATTAACTCTTTTATGTCTTATACTATTAATATCTTCAATTTTTTCTCCATTTAAAATAACAGCTTTTAAGACCTATCTTTACTTTTTGCTTCCAATATCAAGCATACTAATAACTTCAATATTATCTCCAGAATTAAATAACAATCTAGACAAAAAACATATTTTTTATTCAGGTCTTTTTCCAGCTATCTTTACCCTTATTCTATTTTTTATAAAAGGAAAGGAATCTTTCGTTTTATTCTTTGGTAATCAGAACTGGTTTTCTTCTTACCTGGTACTTTGTCTTGTGTTTTATTTCTTTATAGAAAAAAAAGATTTCTTTACTAATCTGACATCGTTAATATATATATCAATAATATTATTATCTGGAAGCAGGACTGCGTTTCTTTCTACCTTTTTACTCCTTTTATTAAATGTCTTCTTAAACGCTGATAAAAAAATGAAAAAAAGATATTTAATGTTTTCCCTTGTTATTATTTTTCTCTTTTCTTTATTTGTAAATTTTAACGGATTTAGATATGGAAGTTTACTATACAGAGTATATAATCTTTTCATCTCAACCAGATTATTATCTTCCGTTAAGACTTTATTACTTGGGACGGGTTTAGGGACTTATAGTTCAGTTGCTGGTAATCTTCAGGCACAACTATTTTTAGAAGGTTCTATTCCGGATTTTTTCAATCAAACAAGGACGGTTATAACTCATGCTCATAACGAGTTTGCTGAGATAGCTGTTGAAGGCGGAATTTTTTCTTTGATCTGTGTGTTTTTTTTATTTTTTTATCTTATAAGATCATCTTTAAACAAAAGATCCAATTTACACATGAGCTTTTTTATTATTTTTATAATAATCTCTTTGTTTTCTTTTCCTTTTCATCTTGCTCCGCATATTTTATTGTTTTACTTTGTTGTGACAAATCTATTATCTAAAGAAACCAGCGAAAGAAAATTCAGACTTTCATTTATTCATACAAAAAAGATAAGGATAATGCTCATTATAATATTAATATTATCTCTTATAAGATTTTCTGTTCTACCTTTTGTCTCTTCGATAATAACATCTAAAACCGTTTTGAATATCAATCCATTAGAAGAAAACAGATTGTTTCAGTATATACTTAAACAAGCTTATAAACTGTCCTTTTTTGATCCGGAACCTCTTGTTCAGTTGATGTGGTCAAAAGCACTTGTAAATGATAATAAAAAAGCAATTAATATTTATAAAGATAAACTCAGTATGATGAAAGAGGATTCTAATATATTTCTAAGTCTTGCCTATATAAATATAGATAACAGGGAATTTGATAAAGCTGAAGATAATCTTTTTAAAAGTATTCTGTTCTCAAGAGATTTTATAAAACCAGCAATAATAGGTAGAGATATGTACCTTAAAGCTGATAAACCTCTAAAAGCAGCTGATTTTTTAAAAGAATGCTATGTTTTTTTAAGAAAGAGTGAATTTCTAATTCAGGCTGGTCATCTATACTTTTTATTAAAAAACTCTGATGATGCAATTGATGTTTATAAAAAACTTATTGAAAATAAAAGGCTTATAGATGAAGATAATAAAGAGAGTTTTTTAAAGATAGCAAACTTTAGATTGTTTCAATTGACTGGAAAAAATATATATCTTAATAAAGCTAAAGAATATAAAGTACAGACATCGATAGATAAAGAGCTAGAAGAAGCACGATAATTCGATGCTTCGATGTTTCGTAAAGCGTAATGCGTGAAGCGAAAAGGGTAAAAACAACAGATTACAGAAAAAGCTAAAACTTAATTGAGAATTTACAATGGAGAATTAAGAATTGAGAATTTGGTTTGGATTACTACAAACAACAAACTGATTCTTAATTATAAATATTTTGAAAAAAAGGGTATCTTTAAAAAAGTGTTTGAGGTAGTTCAAATTAGAAAATATTTTAGCTTATAGGTCAAACGACGATGGCAGAGGCATAGCCATAGCTACGTCGAGCAAAACGGAGTTTGAGATATAACAAAAGATTAATAAATTGATTAGCGTAAAACCTTTTTTAAAGATACAAAGAGGTTATATATAAATTTAAGACGAGTAATAAACTGATTGAATAGCTAATTTTAATGATCGGAGGAAATATGAAAAATATTTTTGAAAAGATGAAAAGCTCAATTGCTGTTGTTACCACAAGTGAAGGAGATAGAATAAACGGCTGCACTGTAGCCTGGTTTTCCAGAGTATCAATTGAACCTGCTCTTATAATGGTAAGTATTGCTCCTGAAAGACTTACAGCAGATATGATATTAAAGACCGGAAGATTTGGAGTTAACATACTTTCTGAAACTCAGCTTGATATTGCAAAATTATTTGGGTTTAAAAAAGGTAGAGATACTAATAAATTTGAAAACACTCCTTATCATATAAACGATGGACTTCCAGTAATAGATGATACAAGTGTATATATTGGTTGTGAGCTTTATTCAATACATAAAGCTGGTGATCATATTCTATTTATAGGTGAAATAAAAACAACAGAAAGTTCAGACAAAAAACCATTAATATATGACAGGAAAGACTTTTTGAAATGAATCTTCAGATAGGTATAACAGATCTATGTAATCTAGAATGTATAATGTGTCTGCAAACCGCACATAACGGACTTTATGGAAAAAAAGAAAATAAGATTGAAAGACTTCATAAAGATAACCGTGGATTTATATCTGAAAATACTTTTAAAAAAATCTTACAGGATACTTCGGATATAGAATTTGAACTATTGAAGATGCAATGGCTGGGAGAAAGTTTTATTCATCCGGGATTTAAAGAACTATTAAGGATCCTGAGGAAATACGAAAATATAAAAAGAATTGTGTTTACAACAAATATCTCTAAGATAAATGATGATATTATTACAGAGATTAAAAAACTTAGATCTAAAATACATTTTATTTTCTCTCTTGATTCTTTTGATCCGGTTGTATATAAAAAGATCAAAGGAAGAGACCTTCTACCTAATGTCTTAAACAATATTAACAGAGTTCTATCTCATCTTCCTGATGCCATATATACATTTCAGATGATATTAATGGAAGAAAACAAAAATGATGTTGATAGATTTATAAAAAAAATAAAAAATGAACATAAAATCAAAAATATTTTCTTTAACGAAAGCTCAATTTATAAAGAAGAAAATAGTAACATACTGATAAAGCGTCTTGGAGCTTTTGATCAGGAAAAGTTTGATAAACTTCATTTGAAAGAATTCCTTAGATTGACAGGAAAGACAAAAGAAGAATATCAGAAAATAATGCATATTCAGAAAATATCAGATAAGACGATTTGTCCCGCTCCTTTTAGAACACCTACAGTAAATTGGGATGGTACGATAGCACCTTGCTGCATGGATTCTTTTCTTGAGATGCCTATGGGAAACATCAATAAAGACTCTTTTTCCAATATATGGAGAGGTGAAGAGTATAGAAAGCTAAGAGAAGCACATCTTAATCATGATCTTAAAGCTTTTCCAAGATGTCTTCGTTGTAGTGGACTACCTGATCTGGCTTTAAATAAACAAGAGATAGAAGATGTCAGATAAGATCCTATTTATTTTCATAGATGGACTTGCAATACCTGATAAAATAGATACCAATCATCTATCAATATTCCCAACTATCTCTGATATTCTTGAAAGCTCAAAACCGATAGATCCGGTGATGGGTGTTGAAGGAACTCCGCAATCAGGAACAGGGCAGACTTCTTTGTTTTGCGGAATAAATGCTCAAAAACATATCGGTAGACATCAATATGCTTTTCCCTGCAAAAAACTGAGAAAATTGATTGAAGAAAAGAATATTTTTTCAGACTTGAAAAAAAAGAACAAAAAATTTTGTTTCGCAAATGCTTATAATACTTCTTATTTTGCAAAAGAAAGTCAAAGACATTCTGTAAGCACCTGGATGTGCATCTATTCAAATTTTGACTTTTTAACAGAAGATGATCTTTTAAAAGATAATGCGGTATATCATGATATAACAAACAAAAATTATATTGACGGATGTGTCCCTTTAAAATCTCCAAAAAAAGCAGCGGAGAATCTTTTGAAAATATCTTTGCAAAACGATTTCACATTATTTGAATATTTCTTATCCGATAGAGCAGGACACAAAAGAGTTGAAATAGATATTATAAAAGAACTCGATGGTTTTCTAAAAGAATTATTAAGTATGATTCCAAAAGATATTGGTCTTATAATCACTTCGGACCATGGAAATATCGAGGATCTAACATCAAAAAGTCATACAAAAAATCCTGTACCTTTTTTCACAAAAAATCTTCCTTTAGATAACCTTCCCGAAGATCTTTCAGAAGTTAAAGATTACATTCTCGATGCTTTGCATCTATGATGTAGTTAAGCAACTATGTTGCTGACCCAACTCCGCACTTCCAACTATTGTTTAAATCTTGACCTGTGGCTCTTTTATGTGTGATAATAAATCTATCTCAAATATGGAGGTTTTTTTATGAAAATAACATGGTTTGGACATTCAAACTTTCAAATTGAATCTAATAAGAAAATACTTATAGATCCTTTTTTTAAAGGTAATCCTGCAATAAAAGATCAAAGTATTGTTGATGAAATAGAAGTAGATTTTGTTATAATAACTCATGCTCATGCTGATCATCTAGGAGATACAATAGAGATCTGTAAAAGGACAGGAGCAATTGCAATAGCTAATTTTGAGATAGTAAATCATCTTACCGAAAAGGGTGTGAAAGCTCATCCTTTACATATAGGTGGAAAAAAGAAATTTGACTGGGGGTTTATAAAACTGGTTCCTGCCGTACATGGATCTTCATTTCAGGATGGAAGTTATGGAGGTTATCCTGCGGGAGTCGTTATAAATATTGAAGGAAAAAACATTTATCATTGCGGTGATACCGGACTTTCATACGAATTTATGATGATAGGCGAGACTATGGATATAGATCTTGTGATGTTACCGGTAGGTGATAACTTCACAATGGATGTTCATGATGCTGCAATTGCAGCAAAATGGGTAAAGACGAAAAAAGTAATACCAATGCATTACAATACATTTGACCTTATTAAAGTCGAAAAAGATGAGATAATAGAATCTTTTAAAGATTTTGATCTTATTTTAATGGATCCTGGAGAAACGGTAAACATGTGAAGCGTAATGTGTGAAGCGAAACGGGGAAAAAAAGGGAACAGTAAGAAGAAAATATGTAAAGACAGGGATTTGGAATGAAGCTGGATTTTGGATTTTGGGAAGATCAAAACAACAATTCTCCATTCCCAACTACGCACTCCCAATTAAATAAACTGTTTATGAATTTAAAGTCCAAAATACTGGATTACCAAATAACCAGTTTACCGACTTGCAAAGCTGGAGGAAACAATTGAAGGAAATGATATTTTTTAGCTGTCTTATGATTGCAGCTGGATTTTTAATAAGATTTAAATTAAAAGTATATCTGACAATCATTCTTATGGGAATATCTACAGCTATCTTTTATAGATTATCTATTTTTGATCTATTTCCCGTGTATAAAAATACTTTGTTTTCTAAAGACCTTATACAGCTTATAATAAACATATATTTTATATTTTTATTCGGTAGACTTTTAAATGTATCAGGCGAATTAGATAAGATAGGTAACGCATTATTGACACTTTTTTCTCCTAGAGTCGCAATTACAATATTACCAATGATAATTGGTTTTTTCCCAATGCCAGGTGGTGCGTTATTTACAGTTAAATTTGTTGAAAAGATCGGAAGAAAATCTAAATTCTCAGATGAAGTCCTTAGTTTTACAAACTTCTGGTTCAGACATGTATGGGAATTTGTTTATCCTGTTTATCCAGGTTTTATTCTTTATTGTTCACTTTTAAATATTGAACCAGGAACTTTAACTTTAAGACAGTTTCCACTTACACTCGCTATGATTATGATTGGATTTATTGTTCTTTTCTATATATCACGAAAGCAAAAGACAATTTCAAAAATAAAATGGGATCTCTTTAATATCTTTACATTTTTAAAAAAGATGTGGTTCGTATTTCTAATCTTTTTTGTGATCTTTATAGATATCCCTGGAACTGACATTAGATTACCAGTGTATATTGGACTGATTCTTTCAAGTATAATATTAATAACCAAAAACAAGACTAGCTTAAAAGAGATTTTAACTTCAACAAAAAAAGCTTTAAACTGGAATATATTTTTCACAATCGTTGCTGTATTTCTTTTTCAGTCAACTATTGAGCTTACACCACTTTCAGAGAGCGTAAAAAATTTAGTTTCAGGCGATAACAAACAATTATTACCAATATTTACAGTAGGATTTCCTTTTGTTATTGGATATCTCACTGGTATAACCACCTCTTTTGTAGGAATTTGTTTCCCTGTACTTATAAGCTTTTTAAAAGCCGACCCAAATCTGGCTGTAATAGTTTACACAAGTGGTTTTATGGGAGTCCTTATAACTCCTGTTCATCTATGTCTTTCAATGACATGCGAGTATTTAAACGCAGACCTCTCAAAAGTAATAAAGTACCTTGTTCCATGTATTCTTTTTGTCGAGATCCTGGCACTCGTGTTATACCTTTAGGTATTTTATCCGTAAATCGTGAAGCGTGAAGCGAAAAAAATGATACTCCGATAGATCGTGGGGTTTGGAATTTGGTGTTTGGGATTTGGGTTAGTATTGATCTTCCCAAAATCCAAAATCCAGTTTCATCCCAAGTCCCAATTATTATGTTGGAGTTTTTATATTTTTTTAATTCTAGAAATAATAATCGTGGGTGGCGTGTAGGTCAGGGCTCCCAAATCACTAGGTTTGATTTGTAGACTTGATTCTGGGAAAGACCGCAGCGAAAGGACCCGCAATATAAAATTGAATTAATTAAAAAAATATCTGAAATGTATCAGTATTTATCGTATTTAGTCGCTAACCCTTTTGCCTTATCAATAGGAT
>PKTG01000035.1 GCA_002869225.1 Candidatus Muiribacterium halophilum
CATGAAGAGGAAACTGCTCCGGTTAGCGTGGATGAAAACGTCATCGAGATCGATACCTCTGATTCGGAAGACGTCGACCTTTCTTCTTTTATTGCAGATACTCCTTCAGAACCTGAAGAAGACAATACTGTTAATATAGAGACTCCTCATGAAGAGGAAACTGCTCCGGTTAGCGTGGATGAAAACGTCATCGAGATCGATACCTCTGATTCAGAAGACGTTGACCTTTCTTCTTTTTTAGATTCATCTAATGAGTCAGAAGATGTGACTTCCCAGCAGGAAGTAATCCATCCTATTGAAGTAGATAAAAAAGATAATATGATAGAACTTGAAGATGTAGGCGATGTAAATTTAAATGAACTTATAGAGGAAGAAGAAAATAATCTAACACAAAATACTACGGCTAAAGAAGATCCAATAATCCTTGATGATAATCCTGAAATTGAAATAATAACTGCCAGTGAAGAGGAAAAAGAAAAAGATAGGATTGAAAAAGAAAAAATAGAACTTGCTAAAAAAGAAGCAAAAAAAGATCCTGATATATCATCTGGAAATAATGATGATGATCCGTTTAGTGGTTTGGATCTGTAATAAAAGTTGAGACGTTCGGACGTTCTTTGCGTTCAAGCGTTAAGCGTGATGCGAAGAAACAGTAAATAGTAAACAGTGGTCAGATGACAGATGACAGTAAAAGCATAGAACCTGTGAAAAGCAAGAGCCAAGGGCAATGTTCTTATAAGAACCCTGACCCCTGACTCTCGACTCCTGACTAACGACTATAATTTTCCTTCAAGAAGAACACCAAACTGTTTCTTCTCCTCTTCAGTTATCTTTGAAAGATCTGTTTGAATCGCAAATTTAAGAGCATCATGACATGAGCACTCTTTTTTTAAGTCTATTTTCGGTAAAAGATTTGCAAGTACTTTCTTTGCATTTCCGATATTTTTGTTCATTGTCTCAACCACTTTAGCAGCACTAACATCTTCTTCATGCCAAACATCATAGTCTGTAACAAGTGAAATGTTCGCGAATGCTATCTCAGCTTCTCTTGCTAATTTAGCTTCCGGAATACCTGTCATACCTATGATATCAAATCCAAAATGTCTATATGTATGTGACTCTGATCTTGTTGAGAAAGTAGGACCTTCTATACATACATAAGTTCCACCCATATGTACATTTACACCTGTATCAATTGCAGCTTTATAGACCTGCATTGATAATTCTCCACAATAAGGATCAGCAACAGCTACATGACCTACTATTCCATTTCCAAAAAAAGTGGATTCTCTGATTCCCTTTGTTCTATCGTAAAGTTGTGAAGGTATAAGAAATTCACCTGGTTTTATTCCTTCTTTTAATGATCCAACAGCACTCACACTTACAATATATTTTACACCTAATTTCTTAAGCGCATATATATTAGCTCTATAGGGGACTTCTGAAGGAGTAAGTTTATGACCCCTTCCATGTCTAGGAAGAAAAGCAACTTCTCTATCACCTATCTTTCCTATAATAACATTGTCAGATGGATCTCCAAAAGGAGTTTCCACTTTTTCCTCTCTAATATCTGTAAGTTCATCAAGTTCATAAAGACCGCTTCCACCAATCACTCCTATTTCCGGCATTTTATCCTCCTGTATTATCTTCTGATATATCTAACGGTTCAAGGTGATTATAACCTAATTTTAAACTTACATCAATCACCCTATTTCCGATATTAATATTATTTTTTATATTCTCATCTCCAAGAAAAGTTGAAAAATCTATCGTCCTGACCTGTTTATCTATAATGGGTTCTTTTTGCTTGTTCCAACCGATAAGGTAATCATAAAAAACATCCAATCTTGCTATAGCGCGCATGCTGGAAACTTTTTCAAACCAAAGTACCACTTTGAGTCCTACCATCTCTACTTTATATTCATTTTCACCTTTAGGAATATATATAACAGGATGCTGATTAGAAAACTCCTGATCCTTTCCTTCCATAACCTCTTTAACTACTTCCAGCTTTTCACCATCATGAACTTTGACTAATATTTTAACAGGATTTTTTTCATATAATATACGCTGTTTACTTTTAGTTATATCTTTCTTTCTTATATAGGATTCAATAAAATTTATTCTGCTTGAAGTATCATTAAGAATTATCGTACCTCTACCAGGAAGTATTGTAAATGTACCTTCTTCGGATATGTTTCTTCGAATAAATTCTCGATAATCTTCTGCGTCGGTCCACGATACCTCAATGACTTTTAATATAACATCAGAAGCTATGGAGTTAATAATAAATAAAAACAAAAAAAACAAAAAATATTTTCTAATTTCCATTTAACAGATCTAAAGTAGTATTATTTGAACTATTATTTTCAAGTATTATAGGATTAATATTATCATTATAATTACTTGTAAGTCTTAAAGATCTTCCACTTTCCACCTCGGTTATAAATATCTTTCTCTGATTCGGGAACCCTGCTGAAAAAACAATAAAGTTATCATCTGCTGACCATGAGAATTCAGGATAATAATCCCATCCTGCTGTATACTTCTGCTCAAGATCAGTGATCTTCCTTATATTTTTGCCTTCCGGAGTCATTATATAAACATCAAAATATCCCTCCAGATCAACCGCAGCAAAAGCTATTTTATCATTTTTGTTTGACCAGTTAGGATAGAGTTCATCTATATCTTTTGTATTAGTTATATCAATAGATTCATCTTTTGCAACATCATAAATAAATATATCCCTTTGAGGATTTCCACTACTACTTCTTTGGGTCTTAAACGATGAATATGCTATAGAATTTCTTGTTGGAGCCCAATCCGGAGTATCCTCTCTTACGACTGATCTTTCAACAGTCTTTCTATTAGTTCCATTAACATCTACTAAATCAATATCCTGTTTTGAATAGGAACCACTTACATAAACTATCTTTTTACCATTTGGAGAAAAATCAAATGCGAAATCATCAACACTGTTTTGTGTTAGGCTCTGAAGTTCACTACCATCTCGATTGATCTTATATATCTCATAACCCATGGATTGTTTAAGAGATGAAAAAACAAGTACCCTCGAAAGACTAGAATATCTCATCTGAAATATTCTATAACCTGAGTTATTAAATATCTTTCTTTTCTGACCAGTCTTCATATCAATAATATGTATGTTATCTCTTTCAGCTATGAAGAATTCATTGTTATTATTACCAACCGCATACTCACCATACTTAAGATTCTTAAGTATATATTTATTATTATCTCCATTAATATCCATAACCCCAAAATGACCCATCTCTTTTTCTACAGAATAGGAAAAATATGCTATTCTAATATCTTTATCTACCATCCTTCTAAGTCTGAGATCAAAATACTTTTTATTTTCAACATAACTAACTATCTTTTTCATAGAATTATCTTTCGGATCTTTTGTAAGAACATACTCAGCATACTTCTTTGCCTGTTCATGTTTTCCTATTATAAGATAATCTTCTGATAACGCTTTATAATATTTTAATTCGTCTGGATTAAGCTTTATAGCCTGTAGATATTTACCTATAGCTTCAGAATACTTTCCGTCCTTTTCAAAAGCTGATCCTTCTATAAACAAAGTCTCATCCTCGGAAGAAAGTTCGATTGGTTTATTTATCATCTTCTCAAACTCAATCTGTTTCTTATGTTTTACAACGATTTTTTCCTTTTCCACTACTTCTTCAGGATAAGGAAGAAAATCGTTTTTATCCTTTGGTATCCTGTCACCAAAACCATGTAGAGTACAAAAGATTTGTCCGCTTTTGGTAATAAAATACTCACCACCCAATTTACAACTCGGATTATCTATTCCCTGATTAAAATACTCCTTTAAAACCTCTATCTTTTTATCATCTACAACACCTTGTACATCATCAATATTATTTCCAACGGAGTATATAGATACAGCTTTTTCCAAAGCTTCCCTATTCTTATTACATAAGATTATAAAGAAATCTCCGCCTGTAGAAAAATAATAATATGAGAATAATCCAATTCCAAACAATAAGATTACAGCAATAAATGTTACGGGCGTAGTTATACCTTTTTTCATCTCTTAACTCCGTTTCTGTTTTTTTAATTGTATAAAAAAAAAGACCCTTTGTCTAGAAAGGGTCTTTCATTAATTATTTTATTAAGATTTTATTCTTCAGTTGTTTCCTCTGAAGTTGATTCTTCACCTTCTTCACCTTCAACACCTTCGCCTTCCTCACCTGTTTCGGTTGGCTCTACAAGTGCTCTAGGAACTGTAACAGAACATATTGTTCTTTCTTCTTCTTCAGATACTTTGATGTTCTCCGGTATATCCATATCTCTAAGATGTATAGAATCGTGAATTTCAAGCTGACTTACATCAACATGGAAACCTTCAGGAATATCTTCAACCTGACATACAACATCAAGTTCCTGTATATTCTTATTAAGTATTCCACCTTTCTTTTCAACTTCTTCAGCTCCATGGAAATGAATAGGTATTACAAGATGTATAGTCTCACCTTTATGAATTTCCTGGAAATCTACATGAATATATTCGTTCTTCCAAGGTCTTTCCTGTATTTCTTTGATAACGACTTTTTTATCTTCGTTTTCAACATTGATATCATATACAGGTTTACCATGATTTGCTCTTAAAAATTTCACAAATTCGTTTTCTTTAAACATAATGTTAAGAGGTTCTGATTTCTTTCCGTAAATTATACCAGGAACTTCTTTCTCTTTTCTCAATCTTCTGTTAAACTCTTTGCCTGTTCCTTCTCTTTTTTTACATTCGAGTTTCATATTCGACTCCTTTATACAAATATAGAAAATTCATTTTTTAGTTGATATATATTACTAAACCACATTAAGTTTGTCAATTTAAACCGGTAACCAAACCAGAAACTCACTACCCTTACCATATTCACTTTCAACCTCTATTTTACCATTATGTTTTCTTACTATCATCTCGCAAACGCTTAAACCCAGACCAGTACCTTCAATATCACTCTTGAAAATGCCTTTATCAAAATTCTTATTAGTATAAAAAGGCCTAAAGATCTTAGTTTTTTCATCTTCCTTTATTCCTATTCCATTATCTTTGACAGAAAAATAAAATAGATTTCCCATTATACCGACCTTAACAATCAACCATGGGTCTTCAATCTTATGCAGAGCATGAACCGAATTAATAATAAGGTTCTTTATTACTATTGCTATAGCATCTGCATCACATTCAAGCATTATGTTTTCATCCAGATCTTTACTTATATTTATCTTATTTTGAATCAAAAAACCTTCAAGATCAGAAAGTTCTTCTCTAACTATCTTACTTATATTAACAAGTGAAGGGTTTATTTCCAGACTTGAAAAAGTATTTAGCTGATTTAATATCTTCTCCGATTTTAAAGAAGCATTTTGCACCCTTTTTAGAAGATCATGCAACCCTTTATCAGACGAGTTTTTTTCAAGCACATCATCCAGTAAAATATTAATCTTTTTATGCATCTTTTTAAATTCACTAACAAAACTTCCAGCAACAAGTGCAGAAATAGCAATCCTTTCTTTTCTTATAAGCGCATTCTCAAATTCTATTATATTCGTATAATCCTTTATAAGAAGAGTCGTTTTATCAGAAACATTAAAAGAAAGAAGCTCAATATAAAAAGATTTCCCTTTTGAATCTACCTGTTTTATGAGGTTTTGCTTGCTAATCTGATTTAACTTCTCCAAAAATCCTTTAAAATCATCTTTTTGACCAAGATTCAAAATATCAGATATAATCGCATTCTCTTCAAGATAATCAAGCTTATATAGTTCAACAAAGGCTTTATTTACATCTGATATCTTTCCGGTCTTTGTATCAAAGACCACTATTGGTTCGGAGATATTGTACAGGACATCTCTGAACCTTTTTTCAGAAGAAGTAAGCTTGTTAGTTTTCTTGCTGAGCTCCCAAAAAGATTCGTTATCTATTTTTTCCAATTCAAAAGAAGATTCGGTTATATCCTTAAGAAAATGATAATCACCTGTGATATTTTTCAAAAAAACAAGACCACCAATAAAGGTGTTTTCAATATAACAAGGGAAAAAATCCATTCTAAAAAAGAGGTTTTTGTTACTTTTTTTAGTGATTATTGTGGAAAATTCCTGAAAGACTTTTTTTCTTATCTTTCTTATCTTTTTTGTTATGGTATCGAATAATTCATCATCAATATCCTTCTTTAACACCCAACTGGTCTTTAATCTATTCGACTCAGAATCTACAATGATCAGATCATAATCAACATCAAGAAATAAAGAGTTTAAAACATCTGTCAACTCAGGACCAAGAAAATTATAATTTTTTATCGCAATAAATACACAAATTGAGAATGTAACGCTTGCTAGTGCTGCAACATGAGGCATAGTATAATCAGGAAAAAAATGTTCTATAAAGACATCTATGAACAGAGACACCATAAAGCTCGATAAAATTCCAATAAGTATTGTAAAGAACTGTTCTCTTACTTTTCGATTTAAAGTCTTTCTTCTTGTAAAATATAAAAACAATATTCTAGTAAAAGGAAGTATAACAACAAAAACAATTATAGTCAGATGCAGAGGACCATAAGTCGAAGTACAAATCCCATTAATACAAATAGGAGCATCTATGACCAGATAAGTTGAATAGGTTAAAAATATTGATATTATGACTAAAAAGATAAACAAATTATACAAAAGATCTCTCTTTTTCCCTAAAACAGAATAAGAAAGATGCATTATTATAAAGGGTATCAACTGCCAGAAAATAGCTGTACCTCTTGAAATAACAAATGAAAAAATACCTTTATAACCTAACTTAAACAGCAGATCAAATACTATCCAGCAAGTAGAAAAAATAAGATAAAAATATATATCTCTTTTTTTAAACCCATGTCTCTTTTCCTCACTAATATAAGAGATCAAATATAGGTTAAACGACACACATAAAAGAGCAAGAATAAAATATAAAGTCAAGATACCTCCTCATATATAGGAAGTAAAAAAACAAATCGGTTTTTATCATCTTTATGCAAATACTCAAGTCTTCCGCCATTCTCAGCGGCTATCATCTCAGATACTTTCCATCCAAGACCGGAAAGAATGAGTTCATGTATTTCTCTTTTTTCATCATTATCGTGGTTTATTTCGGTTATCTTTTCTCCTTGAATTTTAGCAGGATCGAATCTTACACCTGAATCTTCTATTATAAATATAGCTTTGTCATCTTCTTTTTTTAAAGAAATCTCTATATTTCTAACAGAACAATCATGCAGATTATATATTGAAAACAATATCATATTCATTATGACCTGTGTTATGTTTCCAGGTATTACCTTTACCCTGATATCATCTGAAAAATCTTTTTTTATTGTTATTCCATAATCATCACATTGTCTGTTTATTATCTCAAAAATATTATCTATATGCTTCTTTAAGGATATCACCTTGAAAAAATATTTTTCCTGCCTTGAAAACTCAAGTATTTCTTTAGTCTTCCCGCTTACACTTCTCGATATAGAGATTACCTCATCAAGAGCTTTTTTATCCTCTTCTATCAGATCATGTTTTTTTTGTATTAACTCTATATTTCCACTTATTATTGTATGAAGATTATTAAACTCATGTGCCATACCTCCAGCAACACTTCCAATCGCAGCTATCCTTTCCGCCTGGACAAGCATCTTCTCACTATGCAATCTCTCTGTAAGATCTCTTAAACACACAAGACAACATTTAGAATCTTCAGAAGAATAATACGAAAATGTGAATTCAGCAGGAAATATTTTCCCATCTTTCCTTTTTCTAAACAAAGTCACCCTTTTTTCTTCTTTTTTAAATGAGAGCATTTTATTATTCAAAACATCATCAAACTCTTTCAGGAGCCAAGCTTTTTTTTCTTCCTCTTTTTCGTCTTTTAGAGAATAAATATCTATTATACGATTATTTAAATCAATTATTTTATTCTGATCGACATTTACCAAAAACATACCTTCAATATCATTATTGAATACAAACTCATAAATTTTTCTTATATCCTGCATCTGCTTTTCCATATCTACTCTCTGATAATTCGCTTTTTCTATTCTTTTGATCAGAAAATCATTCTTTTCTCTAATGATCTGCCTCTTTTTATACTCCGAGGTTATATCATCAATAATAACCACTTTTCCACCATCGGGTTGTGATTCATGAATATGTATTAAATTAAATCTTATTACTAAAAAGGGTTCTTCGGCTATAACAATTACATCTGTCTTCTTTTCAATCTCTAATATTTTTTTTAAAATATCAGGATCTATATTTAATAAATTTTCAGCCGATTTGTTCTTCATAAGCACATTATTAAGATTATCTAAAACAATAAGACCTTTTTTTACAATAGAAAAAACCTGTTTTAATATAATATCCGATTCTTTTAGAAGAAACTCATACCTATTAAGACTATGAAAGATTATTATTACAATAAAAGGAAGAATCACAGGCGATAGATTAGGAGTATTCTCAAGTCTAATAATGTTCGGTATAAGAACCTCAATGAGAACTCCAAAACCTGCACAAAACAACAACGCGAAAAATATTGTATTGACTTGTTTTTTCAGAAAAGCACTGGTTAGGGACTTACAATGTTTTCTTAAGAGTATTATCGAATAAAAAAGAGGCATAATAATAACTGTGATCACAACCGGAATAAAAAAAGGACCGGTACTAAGATCTCTTCCTATGAAAGAATTATAAACATCGCCTTGAACCGCGCTCGTAAAGATTTGAAGAACTGTCACCAAAGAAGTCAAGATAAAAAATATATAAAAGATCTCATCCTTTTTCTTTTTTATAAATTCATATACAAACCATAAAGTAAGAAAACCTATCGGTAACCATAACAATGGATGAATAAATTCAAAAAAACCATTTTGGATGTAAGGTTTCTTTATATTCATACAGAACATTGATAAAGGCCACAAAGTCATAAAAAACGAATAGAACATAAATGAATATGCAGATCTGCTTTTATTTTCTCTTAAAAACAAACGAAAAAATATATTTAAATTAGATAGGACAGAAACAAATAATATAATAAGTATTATTTCCATATAAATATAATTTTACCATATTACTCTTGATTTTTGGCATTTTTTACAAACTCTTTAAACTCTTTTTCAGTAAATGGGGGAATATCATTATATTCTGGCGAAAAAGTCTTACCTGGTCTGAAGTTCTGAACTACATATTCAGATTCACCTACAAACTTTCTGATCTTTAATATATCTTCAGATTGATGAATACCCGGAACAACAGTTGTCCTGAACTGATGTTAAATATTTGAATTCTTTAGAAGGTTGATACTATTTATTATATTCTCAGAAAAAACATTCTTTCCTGTTGCTTTTTCATAACCTTCTGTACCAGGAATATGTTTTATATCCATTGCAATATAATCGACAAGACCTTCATCAATTATACGTTCAAGCATCTCTGGATGATTACCGTTAGTATCTATCTTAACAGGAAGAGCTATCTCTTTTTTTATATAGTTAATAAGATCTATCACATCCGGATATAAAAGAGGTTCACCCCCCGTTATACAAACGCCGTCTATCCATTTTTTTAGTCCTTTGATCGTGTTTGAGACTGAAAGTGGAGACAGCACATCACCTTCTGTATAAATAAGCTCGGGATTGTGGCAGAAGGGGCAACGAAAATCGCAGCCCCTTATGAATATAACTGATGCTATCCTGCCAGGATAATCTCGAGTGGAATGCTTAATTATTCCACCAATTTTTATCATTTTTTATCTCCTCAATATCTTTTACAGTCTTGATTATATTTTCTGCATCATCAAGAACAACCATTGTAGGAACAGTATTGACACTAAACTTTCTTGATTGTTCAAGACCACTATCCGTCCAGACGTTTATCTCTTCTGTAGGAATACTTATTTCCTGCTGACTGATTATCTTTTTTAAGGTCACACAATTTGGACAATTATCACTTACAAACATCTTCAGCTTTCTTTCTCCAGAAGTGTTTTTACTAGCCACAACCTTTTTGGTCTTTGTTTTTTTAGTTTGTTTTTTGGCAGTCTGTTTTTTAACCGGTTCATTAACAACATCTTTTTCTATCATTGTTTCTGCAAGATAAGTCTTTCTTTCTTTAAACTCTTCTTTTTTACCTACATTCCAGTTTTTTACAGGTCTGAAATAACCCACGATCCTGGAATATATCTCAGTCTCATTACCACATTCAGGACATTCAGCTTCCTGACCTTTTATATATCCATGGTCTTTACAGACACTAAATGTTGGTGTTATTGAAAAATACGGAAGTTTAGTGTTTTCGGCTATTTTCCTTACAAGTTCTTTACAGGAATCTCCTTCCATCTCTTCACCTAAGAAAGTATGGAACATTGTACCACCAGTATAAAGGTTCTGAATATCCGACTGATGTTCCAGTGCAGCAAAAAGGTCCTCAGTATAACCTACAGGAAGCTGTGTTGAGTTTGTAAGATATTTTTCTTCATCTCCAGATACATATATATGCGGATACATCTCAAGATCTTTTTTAGCAAATCTATAACTTGTGGATTCAGCTGGAGAAGCTTCCAGGTTATAAAGGTTTCCTGTCTCCTCCTGGAATTCTTTTAATACTTCTCTCATATAATCAAGAGTATCAACAGCAAATTTCTTTCCTCTTTTTGAAGAAATATCCTCACCAATATAATTTACACATGCTTCGTTCATACCACAAAGACCTATTGTTGAAAAATGATTGTTAAAAGTACCAAGATAAGCAGATGTATAAGGCATAAGTCCCTGTTCCATATTTCTGTTAACGAGTTTTCTCTTTATTTCCAATGAATCCTTTGCTATAAGCATATAATGTTTCAATTTTTTAAGAAACTCTTTTTTTGATTTTGCTTCATAAGCGATTCTATTTATATTTACAGTCACAACACCGATTGATCCTGTGGAATCTCCAGGAGCCCACATACCACCAGGTCTCTTCATAAGCTCTCGCTGATCAAGGTTAAGTCTGCAACACATAGCTCTTACAGCTGATGGTTCAAGACCTGATCCAATATAATTCTGAAAATAAGGAGTACCATATTTAGCTGTTACATCAAATAAAAGTTTTGCGTTATCACTTTTCCAGTTAAAATCTGAAGTGATATTATATGTTGGGATAGGGAACGTAAAGATCCTTCCTTTCGCATCACCGTGCATCATAAGCTCAAGAAACGCCTTATTTATCATATCCATCTCTTTTTGACACTCTCCGTAGGTATAATCCTGTCTTTCTCCACCTACAATGACCTTCTCATCTTTAAGATCTTCAGGAACGACCCAGTCAAATGTAAGATTTGAGAATGGAGTCTGTGAACCCCATCTTGAAGGTATATTTAGTGAGAATATTAATCTCTGCATATTCTGTTTCACCTGATCATATGAAAGATCATCGGATTTCACAAAAGGAGCAAGAAATGTATCTACACTTGAAAACGCCTGAGCTCCAGCAAATTCCATCTGCATACAACCAATAAAATTAACCATCTGCGATACGACAACATCAAGATGTTTTGCAGGTTTCGCATCAACCTTATTTGCGACTTTTCCGAACCCCTGCACAAGAAGGTTTTTTAGAGACCACCCTGCACAATACCCTACTATTCCATTAGAAAGGTCATGAACGTGAAGATATGCATCTTTATGCGCGTTTGAGATCGCAGGAGTGTATATCTCATTTAAAAGATAACTCGATATTACCTTTCCTGATATATGAAGCATAAGACCTGAAAATGAATACTGTGTATTTGAGTTCTCATTAACTCTCCAGTCATCTCTTCTAAGATATTCATTTATTGTCATATCAACATCTATCATGGCAGAGTTGATCTCTCTGACTTTAGTATGATGTTCTCTATAGAGAATATAAGCTTTTGCTGTCTTATAATGACCATCTTCTATAAGCATCTTCTCAACAGCATCCTGTATCTCTTCAACATCTATTTTAACTCTGTCAGAGAATTTTTTAGCTAGATAATTCTTCACCTGCATTGTTAGTTTCTTTGCAGTGTTAATATCTTCTCCACCAACAGACTTAGCAGCTTCAAAAATCGCTTTTGTGATTCTTTCCGGGTCAAACTCGACTATTTCCCCGTTTCTTCTTACAACTCTGAAAAAAATATCCATGTGTTTCTCCCCCATTATTATATATTTTTTTAATTCATACTTTCCAGTTCTTCAATAAACTCATCTTTACACTCAAATCTTTTGTATACTGAAGCAAATCTGATATATGCAACCTCATCCATCTCTCTTAACTTTCTCATAACATGTTTTCCAATTGTAAGAGATGGTATCTCTTTTTTACCTAATGATACGAGTTCCTGTTCGATTTCGCATACTGCCTTCTCAATAACTTCTGTAGAAACCGGTCTCTTTCTACAAGCGAATATCATACCTCTCATTATCTTTTCAGCCTGAAATTCAACCCTTTCACCGTTTCTTTTGACCACTCTCATTGTAAAAAGTTCCGGTTTTTCATATGTAGTAAATCTTTTTAAACACTCAAGACATTCACGTCTTCTTCTAGTAGATCTTCCGTCTTCCGTCTCACGTGAATCTACTACTTTAGTGTTCTCAGCCTTGCAAAAAGGGCATTTCATTTCATTTCCTCCAGATACTATATATAGTGTATCGACTTTTCTTTGACGAAACTTTATACAAGATATAGGACGCTCTATATTTAGTCAAAAAAATCTTTTTTCCCTTATTAAAGCACTTTTTATAAGTATTTTTTTACCGCCATACCGACCAATGACCCAAAAAAAACAAGGATTTTGGGATAAAATGGATTTTGGATTTTGGGAAGATCAAAACCCCAAATTCCAAACCCGACGTTTTTTAAGTTTTTTTATTTTTGCATTTTAACTTCCGGTGTTATATAATAATATTTGAATATGAAGTACACTTTTTTTACAGGAGGGCACAATGGCTAAAGTATTAAACAAATCAGATTTTGAAAACTTGGTAAAAAACAAAGAAACTATGGTAATCGATTTTTATGCAGACTGGTGTGGACCTTGTAAGATGCTTACACCAATAGTAGAAGAACTGGCAACAGAATATGAAGGAAAAGTAGGGGTATACAAAGTAGATGTAGATCAGACACCTGAACTCGCTCAGATGTTTGGTGTAACCGGTATACCTACCGTTGTATTCTTTAAAGATGGAGAAAAAGCAGAGACTCACGTTGGATTTTTAGACAAAGATAGCTTTAAGACAAAGATCGATAATCTTTAGAAACCCGAAACATCATGAAACATCAAGATCTTTCGATAAACGTGATGTTTAAAACGTAAAGAGATATAAACAAAAAAAGGAGGCAACAGCCTCCTTTTTTTATTTTTAAAATTATGTTATTAAAAATTTTCATCTAACATTTTATTTAAATTGCATAGGATTTTCGGTCTTTCCGAATTTACGTACTTCGAAGTGAAGATGTGGTCCGGTTGATACACCGGTGTTTCCAACTTTTGCTATTATCTGACCTTTAGATACTTTTTCGCCAGCTTTAACAAGAAGCTTGCTACAATGTCCATATCTGGTTTCCAGCCCCTGTCTGTGTTTGATGATAACCAGTTTTCCATATCCACCTTTGTTTCCTGAAAATTGCACTGTACCATCACCTGCAGATTTTATCGCTTCGCCAATACCACCTCTAATATCAACACCTGAATGGAATACTTTTTTATGATATATAGGATGGACTCTAAAACCATAAGGTGATGTTATCTTATTATCAAGCGGCCAAGATAAGACTTTAGCATTTTCTCTCTTCTGTGCAAGAAACCATTTTTCTCCAGGATATACTTTCAGGTTCTCACAAATCTTTATCTCATAATTATCAATACCGTTCGTTTCCATAAGGTTCTTTACATTAGTTCCGTATTTTTTTGCTATAACCCAAAGACTATCACCTTTTTTAACTTTATAATCCACACCTTCAACTTTGGATATTTTGAGTTTCTGACCTTCAAAGATAATGTCATTTTTCTGATTATTTATAGTCTTTAAAGTATTTACGTTTATACTATATAATCTTGCAATCTCGCTAAGAGTCTCACCTCTTTTAACTCTATGCCATATCGATGGTATCTCTACTTCCTTTGTCTGTGGTTCAACTTCTTTTCCACTTATTTTTTTAACACTTTGAGTCTTTAACTGTTTTGAAGCTTCGCTTATCACACTTTTCACATCAGTCTTTACTTTTATAATAAGAACATCTTTCTGATCCTTTTCAAGAACATCGCTTGAATAATTAGTGAGCTTATCCTTTAAAAATCTATTTGCACTTACAGATGCTTTTGCGACAACGTCACCAGCATTTCCACCAGATAGGTTCTTACCGTTAAAACCTATTGTATATACCTTTGTCGAATCATGAGAATAGGAGATCATACCAATAAGAAAAAACTGAACGATCACTCCTATAATTATTATATTGATTATTTTATCTATAGATTTAACAACTATTGAATCCTGCATAATCCCTCTCCGATCTCATCTTAATATTATTGTTGGTTTATTAATAAAATACGTACATAATATTTATCGGCTAAGTCTAAGCAGTCTTTTAAAGTTTACCTCACTTACCAGTATACCGGTTATTATTAAAATACCACCCAATATTTGAAAAGGTTGAAGTATCTCATTTAAAAATAAAAAACCGGCGATACCACCAAAAAGAGGTTCACTTGTATATATAACCGCAGCTTCATCAGCTGAAAGAGAGTTCTGAGATATGCTCTGCCCTAAAAAACAAAACCCTGTCCCTAAAAATCCTACAACAAACAATACCTTCCAAAGCGCTGTATTTAAAATATCCACTTCAAATATATGATTGAAAGAAAAAATAAACGCCAGTATACATACTATAATAAGCTGTATTAAAGTAAATTCTAAAAAGTTATTCTTTCTAATAAATTTTGATAATATAACTATCTGAACTCCAAAACATAAAGCACAAAATATTGTCAATATATCTCCTGTATTGAGTTTAAGACTTATATCACTTTCAAGAAACAAAAGGATTGTCCCTAATGTGGCGATGATAAGACCGTATATATTCTTTGCTGCTGGTCTTTTTTTCAATATCATATAGGAAAAAAATGGAACTGTGATTACATATAATCCTGTAACGAATGCTGACTTAGTCGCACCAGTATATTTAAGACCTAATGTTTGAAAGAAATAACCCCCTGCCAGAAAGAGACCAGCAATGGAGCCACCAATTATCGTAAAACGATCGAAAGACTTAATCTTTTTAAAATATAAAAAAGGTATTAAGACTATGATCCCTATAAGAAATCTTAAAAAGATAATATCGGATACCTTTACAGAGTTTAAAGCTTTTTTTACAACTGAAAAAGTAGTTCCCCAAATAAGATTTACAAAAAGAAGTAATATGATCGCTTTAAGTTTATTCATTTTCCATAAATATTCTTTAATAAATAAAACAGACCTTACAATCTCTTAAAATTGAAGGCCTGTGTATTTGTTTTTTTAAATAATATATTTTTTTATTCTTCTGTTGCTTCTGGTTCAACAACTTTTTTTGGCTTAGGAATTCTTTTTGATTTCTTTTTGTTGAATTCTCTCTTTTCACCAAATTTTTTCTGGAATTTATCAACTTTTCCTGCTGTATCAACAAATTTCTGTTTTCCAGTGAAGAACGGATGACAAGCTGAACAGATCTCTACTTTAAATTCAGGAACAGTAGCACCAGTCTCGAAACTTTCTCCACATGCACATGTAACTTTTGAATTTTCATAAAATTTTGGATGTATATCTTTTTTCATTTTTTTCACCTCTAGCTATTTTTCGATTGTTATAATTTTACTCAATAAAGTCGTTTTGTCAACTAAGGTTACCGGTAACTCAGGCTTTCACATACAATAATCAATCTCTTGTCTCTAACTTGGTCTGTCTTAACATAAGATCTGCTATTGTATGATTTTTAAAAACATCGATCATAGCTTCTCTTACTTTCATCCACATTTCACCGGTAGCACACATAGATGTATTTTCACACAATGAATCGTTTACTACACATGCCACAGGATAATCCTCTCCCTCAAGAATATCCACGACTTCCTTGACAGTTAATTTTTCAGGATCTTTCTTCAAAATAAAACCACCCTTTATTCCTTGTATTGTATCAAGTAGCTCATTTTTCTTTAATTCTCTTAATATCTGTTCAAGATACCTTGAAGAAATATTTGTGTTTTTTGATATTTGCTTTATGCTAATCGGATGTCCATTACTCATAGCTATCTCTATAAGAGCTCTCATTCCATACCTTGCTCTAGTGGATATTTTCATTTTGTATCTCCTTCCTGTTTTAAAACAACAAAGTCCTCAATATACAATCTTTCAATATTACTATTCATGAAAGTATCAAAAGCATCTTCAGGACTACATACTATCTGTTCCTGAACATTAAAAGAGGTGTTTATCACCATCGGTATATTAGTAATCTCATAAAACTTTTTTATTAACCTATAATATTTCCCATCATCAGAAGAAACGGATTGATATCTTACCGAATGGTTAACATGAAGCGCACCAGGAATACTTTTTCTCTTTTCTTTTTTTACAGTATCCGTCATTATCATAAAAGAATTTGTCACATAATCCTCAAAGATCTCAGAACCTTTTTCATCCAATACGCTAACTCCATAAGGTCTAAACCATTCTCGATGTTTTACATCTCGATTCAACTTCTCTTTTATATCATCTGCAGCAGGATTAGCAAGAATAGATCTGTTACCAAGAGCTCTTGGCCCAAACTCCATATTTCCCTGAAACCAGCCACATATCTTGCCAAGGGATATACTTTCTGCACAGTCTTTTATCAACTCTTCCTCAGATAACTCTTTTATTATCAAATTTCTATTTATTGCCAGATTTACTATTGAGTTTTTTAAATATTTAGGACCTAAAGCAGCAGTTTTAATAGTATATCTTTCTTCACCACCAAAGAGATGATAATAAGCAAACAAAGCACATCCGGAACTTCCTCCAGCATCTCCGGCAGCAGGAAATATATGTATTTGCTCGACTTCTGTATCTTCAAGTATCTTTCTGTTTAGTACACAGTTTAGAAACACTCCTCCTGCAACCGCTAATTTCTTCACACCATTTTTTTTGATCATGTTGTTTATTATAGAAATAACACTTTTTTCTGTAAAAGCCTGAAGTGATGCAGCCACATCCTTGTGATGTCTTTCTATTTTCTGATCAGGTCTTCTAGATGGACCTATTTCTTTTTCAAGACTATTTCTAAACATCCTGTTTCCACTTGAAAAATCAAAATACTTCTCAAAACAGGTAAAACTTCCATCTTCTTTCAGATCCATTATCTTTTCGAGGAAATCAAGATATACAGGCTCACCAAAATCTGCTAAGGCCATAACCTTTCCTTCACCGCCATTTGCTTTAAACCCAAGGTAAGTTGTTATAGCGGAATAAAGTAATCCAACAGAACCAGGATAAGGTAGTATCTTATCGCCTTTTATTCTATTTTTTTCACCATATCCAATCATCATCGAAGCGTATTCGCCAATCCCATCAACTGTAAGTATATTGGCTTTTTCAAAACCCGATGTAAAAAAGGCACTCGCAGCATGAGAAATATGATGTGGTATATAAAGCACCTTTCCATCGTAATCAAGAGTGTTTTTTATCTTCGACGGCAAGACAAGTCTTTCGCCTAGATACCTAGGAACAAGATCCATAAATGCCGAAAAAGAACGTGGGAAAGATCCAATCAGGTTCTTTAAAACTCTGTGAAATTTAAGAAAAGGTCTTTCATAAAACACAATTTGATCTATATCGTTAATTATTATTCCCTCTTTTGAAAGACAATAATTTATTGCACTTATTGGAAAGACATTTGAATGTTTTTCTCTGTTAAATCTCTCTTCCTGAGCTGCTGCGATTATTTTACCATCTTTTACAAGCGTTGCAGCAGAGTCATGGTAGTAGCATGATATACCTAAGATATACATATATAACTCCAATACAGAAATCGATGGGTCAGGCTGATCTTTGCATGCTTAACTTCAGGTTCAGCCAGACCCGTTCTTCTTTTAATCAAGTTGTTTAATCAATAACGGCTTCTAAAGTCCTGCATAGATAAACGCAAGAACCGCTTTTGGGCCTAAAGTAAATACAAGTATTCCAAGAAATGCTAACATCAGAAGAAACGGAGCCATAAAATAAAACTTATGCTTTTTGATCATATAAAGCATCTCTTTAAATATCTGAAAAAACTTCATGTTAAATCTCCTTTTCCAACTTTCCCCGGTATCGACTCAGTTTTAACCGTTTTCGCTTTACGTTTAACACTTTACACATTACGCTATTCAGGACTGCCAGTAATAAAAATCTCTTTCCTTTTCTATCTCAAAATCTTCAAAATAACTTTCTTTTTTTCTTTTAAAATCAAATAAAAGTAAGAACCTGCCTATTGGGAAAACGAGTATATATAAGAAAAAAAGTAAAATTCTAAGTATTATCTTTTGCAAAAAAAATTCAATAATACTTAAAAGTTTTTTTGTTAAAGCTTTTAAAAATCTCATTGTGGTTTTTCTCCATAAAATTGAAGGTATCTCACCTGCATATTACCATTGTAGAGCTTTCTTTCTCTATCATAATGTCTTTTAAAGAAACTGCTAAATTTCAAATCACCAGTAATCACATAGATGGACCAACCCTTTTTCTTTTTAAATATCTTGTCCATATCAAGATATAATCTGTTCAAAGTAGGATAATCTCCGATCCTTTCCCCATACGGAGGGTTTGTTATGACAATACCATACTGCTTATCTATCCATATATCATTTAAAGCCTGAACCTTAAAGGTTATATCCTTTTCAACTCCGGCATTTTTTGCATTCTTCAAACAACACTTGATTGCCTCTTCGTCAATGTCAGAACCCGTAATGTCAAGTTTTATATCTCTATCAATAAGATCATATGCTTCCTGATATGCTATCTTCCAGATATCTTTATCTATCTGAGGCCAATGCTTACAGGCGAAATCCCTATTTAATCCTGGAGCTATATTTTTTGCTATCATAGCAGCTTCAATAGGGATAGTACCACTTCCACACAAAGGGTCTAAAAGTGTCCTCTCCTTATTATAATAAGATAACATGACCAAGCCGGCTCCTAAGGTCTCTTTAAGAGATGCAACAACAGGAGCTTCTCGATAGCCTCGTTTATTCAGGCCCTTACCTGAAGTATCAATAGATAGTGTAGCTATGTCTCGTAGCATACTTATTTGAACTGTATATTCAGGACCCGTTTCTTCAAACCATTCTTTTTTATATTTATCCTTAAGTCTTTCTACAATTGCCTTTTTGACTATAGATTTACACGATCTTACGCTAAATAGCGTCGAATCTACTGACTTCCCATTAACGGTAAATTTACCATCCTTAGTAATAAGATTTTCCCATGGAATTTCCTTTGTCTTTTCAAAAAGTTCTTCAAAAGTTAGAGCTTTAAACTCTCCCATCTTGATAAATACTCTGTCTGCGGATCTAAGCCAAAGATTAAGTCTTGCAATATCTTTGAAATTACCGTTTATTTCAACTTTACCATCAGATGAAGAAGTTATCTCATACCCCATATCCTTCAATTGATTTTTTACAGTTAACTCAAGTGCAAATGTAGATGTAGCATAGAGTCTTAACTCATCCATCTTCAATATCCTTTCGTGAAAGTCCCAATCTTGTCAGGACATCATCTATCATCTTATCATCCCAGTTTTTCTCAAGCAGGTCTAATGCTTCATCCCTTGTCATCATATTTAGATTTATCATCTTACTCATCTCAACATGATAATGAGTATAACCGTAATGTTTCAAAGATAATAGTACTGAAAGAAAGTTCAAAAGACAATTAGTAGATTTTTCCGGATAGGATTCTTTCGGAAATCTCCACCCCAGTTCTTCCTGAATAAGCCTGGTATACTCTTCTACTGGAGTCTTTAAAAACCAATGTGGAGAGAGGACAGTGGCCTTGTGTTTTTTTGCCGCTCTTTTAATCACCTCTTCCATAGACATAGGAAAATCTTTATATTTTGGCATCTTTCTTACATGCTCTTTAAGAAACTTTTTTGTAGCCTTTGCCATCGACTGGTATTCAGGAGCATCTATGTCACATTTACCCTTTGAGATAATATCAGGTATGTTTGACTGCCCTTTCGTCCATCCCGCTATAATAATAGGTATATCGTAACGTCTGGCAGTCTCATAGGTGAACTGCATATACCATATAGAACACAGATGACATATAACGGCTTTAGATTTTGTCCTGATTATTTCAGCAAACATCTCTTTCATAAAATCTGTTTTAAAAAAGATCCAATCAACCTTTAAGCTATCAACTGCATTTTTTATATTATATATTGCTTCCTCGTTCTCGAAACCGTGATCAAAAGTCATAGCAAGAGGATTGAGTTTATATTTTTTAACTATGTAATATAAAGAAGAGGTACTATCTTTGCCTCCGCTGATCATAACAAGACAATCATATTTATGTTTGCCTCTATGTTTATTAAGTATCTTTACCAGTTCAGTCTCATGAAATACAGTATCATCTTTTCTATTGTTATTTTGACTCTCGAAAGCACTACATATATTACAAAGCCCCTGTTCGTTCAAATATATATCCGGTTTACTTTCCGGCATCACACATCTTTTACAAAGCATATCTCCCCTTTATATACTACTGTTTTAGTATTATTTTAACATCTTTTATTATTTTTCTCAATTATTGAAACTTTTTCTCGTTTCTTTTTCTTATTTAATAATATATAATATAAAACCATATTTCAAAACGAGGAGTAAATATGTTTTTTTTAAAAAGCACCTATAATATAAATATAAAACACACAATTTTATTAATAATTCTAATTATTTCCATTTCTGTATTTTCATTAGTTGACGAAAAAAAAGATGAGATCTTGACCAGAGCGGAACTAGCAAAAATAATACAGGATACTTTTAAATTTGCTGATAATGAAAAACTTACCGAATTGGAACAGGCAGCTCTTAAATCAACTATTGATGAGGCTACTTATACATTAAAGACTTATAAAAAGCGAATATACAATATAGAAAAAAAACAAAAAGCTATTAAAAAGGATTTTTTTAACATCTTAAAAAAAGATCCATCCATCACGGGTAATGATTTTGATTTAACTCTTACAGCAAAGCTTGACTATAACAATATTGAATATGATGATACTCTTAACACTCGTTTCAAAGGCTTCAGAAATCTTACTTATATAGATATGATGTGGAAACCTGATTTTGATACAACTGTTAAGCTTCAGTTTCTTCTAGATGATATTGATTGGGATACAAACGCTGGAAACACCCCTGTAAGAACAGATATAATAAAACAGGCTTATCTTCAGATCGATAATTTGACGGCAGGTCACTTTCCTTTCACTCTAGGAGGTGGATTACTTCTTGATGCTCGTGTGGATGGTATGTCTTATGATAATAATGATCTTAATCTTTTCATTCTTGAAGAAGGAGCAACGTCAACCGATGATGACTTCAATGTCTGGGGAGTTTCCTACAGGATAAACAATGATTTTCTAATATATTTTTCCTCAATAGCCATGACAGGTCAAACCAAAAGATCTCCGTTTGGAATACTCTATAATAAGACAATAGATAAAGACCAGAAAATACAAACCGAGCTTCTTTTTCATAAATACGATAAACAGGTTATATTAGCTTCGGATCCGACAAAGACTGATGATCTTTTTACAAGTCTATCAATAAATTATACATGGCAGGATACTATCACTCTTAGCTACATAAATATGAAAGAAGGACCATCTTCTTCAATAGGTGGAAACGGTGCTTTTGCATCTGATGATATGGATCTTAGGGGTATGTTATATTCAGACCTTGGATATGACGGAAATGTAAAGGATATATATTTTCGTTATGATAAAAAAGTAAATAGCAATTTAGTATCTCTTGTATATGAGACTTTAAAAGCATCAGATGCACCTTCTACAGTGATTAACACTTCAATACATGTAACCACACTTGCTTTTTCCAGACAACTTGATGATAATTCTGATCTGGATCTTTTTTATACATATATTTCGAACAACAATTCAAACACAACCGGACTTATCACCGATCCTAATGATATTTACGTTCCCGCATTGTTTACAACGGGTGTTGACGAGAACATCCTTAAGATGCAGTTAACATATCACTTTTAGAGCACAAGATGCCCAACCGTTCCAGAGGTCTCATCTTCCTCCTCTTTTGAAGTGATCACACCTTCTTTGATCACGGTCTTGGTTTGTATTATTCCGAACTGCTCTTTATAAACAGAGATCATTCCAAAGTTAATAAAAGCTTCTATCTTCTTCATTGCTTCAATGGAAAGCCCTTTTTCAACATCCAGGATTCCATTCACGAGATATACGATATTTTCATCAGAAAATTTAAGTTCGCTTGTAGTAAGTATATATTCTCCATCGACTTCAACAAGTCTCCCTTTGTAGGTTATGAACTTGTTGACTTTATCGAATACATCATAAATATCATCAGCAGATTCATCAGGACATATCACAACACCTTCACAATAAATGGACTTAAACGTCTTAACAAATCTTTCTACAGATAATCCCCTTTTTATAATGATGTTACCTGCAGTAAAGATCTTATCTTCTTTAAAATTTCTTATTGAGAACCTGTCAATAAGAATATCATCTTTAATATAGCTATAACCTCTAGGAATAACTACGGTATTTACATTTCCTTTGATTCTAGAAAGAAAATATTTTATATATTCTTCTTTCAAAATGACCTTTCCACAAAGATCAAGTCTTTTAACTTTCTTAAGCAAAAGCTCAAGATCTATCTTTTTTGAAAGCTCTATTATTCCTGAAATAGATAAGATCGTGTTATCATCAAGCGAACTCAGATATTCATCGCTAATATTGACCCTTCCTACTATTAAACGTGTCTCATCATTAAAAGTCCTTATCGCTCCACTAAATATCCTGGCTTTTTTCTGAATTACAGAAAGAAGTTTTTCCGGGCATATAATATCTCCAGAAACTACTATGTTAGATATCTTTTCCTTTATATCATTTGCTGGTAAATCTTTATCAACCGTTAACTGACCTGCTATTACAAGATTAACATCACTTTTTATTGAGGAAAGATATTCTTTACTGATCCTAAAACCACCAGTTATAGGAACAAAATCCTCATCAATCTTTACTGAACAACCTATGTTTCTTATTGTTAGCTCGTTTAAAAACTCTGATGTATCATTTGAATAAATAAGTATACCGACATTTTGAATCTCACCTATTCCTTTTATCTCCTTTGAAGTTGCATTTCTAATATCAAGAATTCCGATATTGTTGATATTTCTGTTCATATTTACCTCCTTTTAAACATGTTCTTTTAATCTATCTCTTAATAATTTGATTACTTTATTAATACGATATCTAACAGTTCCAGAAGCAATTCCAAGTTCTTTGCCTATCTCATCACTTTTCATGCCCAGGATAAACTTCTTAAATATTAAATCTTTACTATCTTCTGGTACATGTTTCATGATACTCTCAATATTAAGCTCAGTATCAAAATCAACATCTGTTGAATGTGAATAAAAATCATCACAATTTATTTCAAACTTCTGTTTTCTTTTCAGGTCATAAAAATAATTTCTAAGCACTCTGTAAAGCCAAGCTTTTTTTTGTATGAGGGAAGTGTCGCCAAAAGACTGGAATTTTTAACCGCTCTTAAAAATGTCTCCTGGACGATTTCATCAGCTTCCGCCTCATGCTTTGCAAGCGTTCTTGCAAATTTCCAAAGCATATCATAATACTCCTGATATAACTCCTCTATTAACACGACTTCCCCCACTTGCAGCTTTTAAGCTGCAGATTAGCACCTTTTTGGTGCTGATGACAACCTTTATCAGGTTGTGTATTCATCTTCGATGAAGTGCTTTGCTTTGCAAAGTGTTAACAACTCTTTCTGAAAGAAAGCACATGAGCTTTAGCTCATCATCAATTTGCTTAAGCAATTTTGCTTTGTCTGTTGCCAAACATCTGCTTCATTATTATAACGAATAAGATTTTAAAAGTGTTTAAATTTTTTATATCTTTCAATCAATGGACAGGTTGAAATATATATTATAAAATATAATTATATACCATAAGGAGCTTTTTAATATTAATGAGTGAAATAGAGGTATCAGTTGAAAGTCTTTCACCTGGGACAGTTCTGACACAACCGATTCGTGTTAACGGTATGATACTTGTCAGAGAAAATTCAGTTGTTACAGCTAATCTACTTGGAAAATTAAAAAATCACGGTGTTGAAAAAGCGTGGGTCAATGAGACAAAAGTAGTTAAAGATGAAAATGCTCCTAAAACTGCAAAAATTGATGATAAAAGATTTTTTCCAGGTGATTTTGTATGTCTTCAAGGAGAAAAAAGCGAATCATTATATATCTTAAAAAAAGGGAAACTCGAAGTCGTAGTTGTACCTCACGGAACAAAAGTATCTAAAGAAGTTGTAAACTCCTTAGGAAAAGTAGTATCTATTCTTGAAGGTGAAAATATAAATTTTGGGGAGATAGGTGCAATACTATCCACAACAAGAAGTGCTTCAATAAGAGCAAAAGAGGAATCTATTGTTGGTACAATAACTGTAAATGAAAATTTTTCAACAACAATATCAACAATACCAAAGCTTGGCATAAATATAGCTACTACATTATCAAAAAGAATCAAAGACACAAATAACAAAGTGAATTTTTTAAAAAACCTACATCAGAAGATAGATGAAAGATCAAAGACAAATATGCAAATTTTTTTCAAGCTCGTTGATAAAATAGGTCAAGCTTCCTCAAGATTTACATCTTCTCACTGGTCAAGACAATTACATGAAAAACTTAAAAACGACCCTTATTATATAGCTGCAGTAAGAACATTTAGATTAAAGAAGAAAAAAGACCAAAACCAAGATGATTGTTCAGATTCCGGTTCCGTACCTTCATTAAATACAGACAATCTTGTTGAATATGAGATGAACGATATAATCTGCAATGAAGGGGAACCAGGTAAAGAACTCTACATTCTTGTCTCAGGTAGAATAGGAGTTTATGTTGGAGATCATAGGGTGGCTACAATATCAAAACACGGTACAGTAATTGGGGAAATTGCCGTACTTATCGGTAGAGAGACTGGCACATACGAAAATCGAACAGCGACATTAAAAGCTGTAACATATACTCAGATAATGGTTGTCCCTGGTGATAGTCTTGATGCAATTGTTCAAAAAGATCCCGGCTTTATTTCTCATATAGTAAAACAGTTAGCTGAAGAACTACCTAATTCAAATAAATCCTATGTTGAATTAAAAGAAAATATTGAAGATTCTCTAAAGGAATTAGATGCTATAGCTAGCTTTAAAGAACTGACTCAGGAACTTGAAAAAAACCTCTCAGATGCTGAAAATTTAGTGCCTGGAATACATAAAATATCAGCATCTATGGTAAATAACATCTCAAAATGCAAACTAGAGTATCAAAAAGAATTTTTGTCTTGTGAAAATAAATAGAAATAATTATTTTTTCAATGAGCTCCATAGTTCATACATATCAGAACAATTTTCTGTTATTTTCTGAATCTGTTTTTCATTAAACATACTCTTGTGTCTTCCAATATTCGATCTTTTTGGATTAATTCTATTTTTTATATCATCTAGATACTTCGTGTATTTTTCAACCCCAAGAAAATCAAGGATAAGAGAAGTTTTATTATCAATATCAGCTATCAAATCCTCAAAACTAACCACTAAATAATTATTCTTATTTAGATTATTATAAGCTTCATAAGCTCTTTTCATGGTAATATTATAATATTCAATAAACTCATCTATATTTCTTGCTTTTCTATTTATATGAGATGAACAAACATCTAGAGGATCTCTGAAGATATGAATAAACTTCATATTGGGAAATATTTTAAATAAATAATCCGCATAAACAATATTTCGCGGAGATTTCTCGATCCAATACTTTTTATTGATTTTTTTTATGTAAATATCAAATAATTCTGTAATGAAAAGGTTGGATTTTTTTAATATATCCTCTTTTTTATTATTAAAGCACCTATCTAAGAGATCTGATAAAGACTTTTTATCAACAAAACCTTGAACATATTCATAGAAATGATTAAGCATATTATATTTAAATTCAGTTTCAGAAATGTATCCTTTGATAACCAAAATCAAACCTTTTGGATATGCAAAAAACAAAGTCTCACGAGGAAAATCAGAAATATCCTTATGCATCCCAAGACATCGCATAAGTATGGTAGTACCAGATCTTTCTACACCACCAATAAAAAATTGTTTCTTCATAAAATTATATTAATCTGTTAATTAATTCTCTCCATCATAAAAAAATTTATATATTACTGGTAATCCACTTAATAAAGTTATTAGAAGTATCTTTATTCTATGTCTTCTGAAAAACTTCGGGAATGTACTTCCCAAAAATAATCCACAGAAAAATCTGCTAACAGCTAGAAGCAAAAATTCGTAGCTATTCATGGAATCTATTCTTTTTCTGATATTTCCAGGTAATAAATAAAAAAGTGGTTTCATTGCGTTGTTAACTAAAAACGCTCCAGTTTTAACTATTTCTTTTCCTTCTTTCATATTTTCCTCCTGATGCTATTATAAAAAAGTGCTATAGTTTCTGTCAGTAATCTTTTTATACCATCACTTGAATCTTTCCAGTTATCTTTATTTAAAACACCGTCAGACAATTGGTGTATACCAACATTTATTCCATGGGATACTTTCTTATAAGAAAGAAATGTCCTTCTGGAATGATTTTCTTCAGTCAGAATAATTATATCATATATCTCTTTTTCATTCTCTTTTATATATTTTATAACCTCTCTCGCACTGTTTAACGTACGATCTAATATAGAATTCACAGGAACGGGGATTATCTAACATATATAACCCTTAAGTTCGTTTTTTAAAAGTATTTCCCCAAGCTGCGCATAATTGTCTTTGGGAAAAAATTTCTTTTGCTTATTTATATGATTACCTGAAATAAAAACGGTCTTTATATTATTTTTTATTATATAATCAGCTGCTTCTTTAATAGAATGATCGCACATCCAACCCTCTAAAACAGCAACATCTGTATTTATTTCCTTATTAAAACATACGATATTCCATGCATTAATAAAGATTATAAAAAAAATCAAAATCTGTATTACTAATGTTGCAAAAACACCAATAAAAAAATCTTTCTTTTTCATATTTGAACCCTCTGATCAATTATCTCAATTCATTTAAGCAATAGTCAAGTATTATTAAAATCCAGGATTTCGGGATTTCCAAACCAGACAAAACAAGTTTCTAAATTATGTTTTACCTATTGCCTTTTTCCTACAATCCATTCTATTCTTTTCCCTTTCACAACTCACCTCTCACTATTCACATTTAATTAAAGCAATTGACATAAATAAAGTTTTTTGATATTATATTTTCACATTAATCAATGTCCGGGTGGTGGAATTGGTAGACACGTATGGTTGAGGGCCATATGGCAAATTTGCTGTAGGAGTTCAAGTCTCCTCCCGGACACCATTCAAACTATTTCTAAATCTCTTTTGTAAATTAAATCATTTAATTGTAATCTTATCTTTCTAATATAAAAAAAGCCCCTCAAGAAGAGGGGCTTTTGTATAATTTTTATTCTTCATCCATAAACGGATATCTATAATCAGTTGGTGGATTTAGGTTTTCTTTTATAGTTCTTGGATTCATCCACCTAAGAAGGTTTAGTTTTGACCCTGCTTTGTCGTTTGTACCAGATGCTCTTCCACCACCAAATGGTTGCTGACTTACTACCGCACCAGTTGGTTTATCATTTATGTAAAAGTTTCCGGCTGCATGTGTAAGAGCTTTTTCCATATAAACAAGAGCACTTCGATCCTTGGCAAATATAGCTCCTGTAAGAGCATAAGGAGAACCTTTATCACAATATTCTAAAGCTTTATCAAGTTCTGTTTCCTTGTATACATATATTGTTAGAACAGGTCCAAAGATCTCTTCTTTCATTGTCTTAAAATATGGATCAGTTGTAAGTATAACAGTTGGTTCGATTAAAAATCCTTTTGAGTCATCACAATTTCCACCAGCGATTATCTGAGCATCATCAGAAGATTTTGCATAATCTATATATTCTTTTATAGAATCAAAAGCAGCCTTATCTATAACCGCATTAAAGAAATTCGTGAAATCTTCTGCAACTCCCATCTTTATAGCCTTAACTTCAGCAATAAACGGATCCTTAAGTTCTTTCCATACGTTTTCAGGTATAAACGCTCTTGATGCTGCTGAACATTTCTGACCCTGATACTCAAAAGATCCTCTTATAAGAGCAGTCTTTAAAGCAACAACGTCTGCAGTCTCATGTGCAAATATAAAATCCTTACCACCTGTTTCTCCGACAATTCGAGGATAACAATGATATTTAGGAAGATTATTAGCTATTTGTTGCCACATTCCCTGAAATACTCCAGTTGAACCGGTAAAATGCACACCAGCTAGATGTTCATTATTCATAACAGGATTTCCTACTTTACTTCCTCTTCCAGGAACAAAGTTGATAACACCTGCTGGAAGTCCAGCTTCTTCAAGAAGTCTCATAATGAAATAACCTGAATATACTGAAGATGAAGCTGGTTTCCATAGAGATACATTTCCAACCATTGCTGGAGCTGTTGGCAGATTACCTGCTATTGAGGTAAAATTGAAAGGTGTTACAGCAAATATAAATCCTTCCATAGGTCTATATTCTAATCTATTCCATGAATCTACTGTTGAATCAGGCTGATCTCCAAATATTTCTGTCATATAATAAGCATTGAATCTAAAGAAATCTATAAGTTCACAAGCGGAATCTATCTCAGCCTGAAATGCTGATTTGCTCTGACCAAGCATAGTAGCTGCATTAAGGGTCGATCTCCAAGGACCTGCTAGAAGCTCTGCTGCTTTTAGAAAGATCGCAGCTCTATGCTGCCATGGCATCTCAGACCATTCTTTCCATGCTTTTCTAGCAGCTTCTACTGCCATTTCTATTTCTTTTTCTCCTGCCTGATGATATTCTGCAAGAACGTGTTCCTTGTCATGTGGGATAATACATTTTGCAAGATTTCCAGTCTTTACTTCTTTTCCACCTATTATAAGAGGTATTTCGATCTTCTTTGATTTTAATTCATTTATCTTTGCTTTAAGTTCCTTTTTCTCCTGAGAACCTGGTTTATAACTTTTAATAGGTTCTGTCTGTGGTCTTCTTACTTTGAAATAAGCATTTGACATATTTTCCCTCCGGAGTATTAATATAATCCGATTATAAAGTATATAAATACATGGGGCAAATATTTTTTGAAAAAAAGTTAAAGTTTAACTTTAACTTTAACGATAGTATATATGGTTGATTATTCCTGTACCAAGGAGAAAAAAGGCTTTCTACACCCGGAAAGCCTTTTTTTATTATTTGCCGATATGGCAAATAATAAAAAAAATTAAAGTTTTGATTTAATTTTAACGATAGAATATATGGTTGATTGATTATTCCTGTACCGGGAATATGAAAAGGCCTCCTTCACCCGGGAGGCCTTTTCTCTTTCTATGATACCTTTAAAAAAGAGATTCTGATAAACTACTCAATTTTCTTTTCAATGCCTTCCAACTCCACTTTACTCGACGTAGCTAAGGCTATGCCTCCGTCATTGTCGTTGAAATTCATTTGAAAATATATCTTAATTAGAGTCATCACACCTCTTCCTTAAAGGTATTATGAAAAAAAGATTTTGATTCTGAAAACTTTTTTTGAATTTTATGATCTGACCCCATAAGAAGAAACAATATTTTTTATAAAATCTGCATATATCATCAATATTTTATTTTTCCCATTTTATGATGTTTTTTTTATTAAAAAAATTAAAGTTATGCTTTAAATTTAACGATAGTATATATGGTTGATTGATTATTCCTGTACCGGGAATATGAAAAGGCCTCCTTCACCCGGGAGGCCTTTTCTCTTTC
>PKTG01000043.1 GCA_002869225.1 Candidatus Muiribacterium halophilum
CCTAAACCTGTTTAATCATTTTGCCGATACACAATATATAAGAATAAAAAAATAAACAGGAGGGTAAGATGATTTCAAGACTAAACAGCTCAAAAACACTGAATCTTCTTGCAAAAGGCCTCGATACAGCATCATACAGACACCGTATCATTGCTAACAATATAGCAAATGTTGATACTCCAGGCTTTAAGATCTCAGGAGTCAAATTCGAAGATACTCTAAGAAGAACATTAAACGGCGAAGGAATAAGAGGCGTAAGGACCAACAAAGGTCATATGCAGCTTGGACTTCCAAATTACAACGAAGTAATGCCTAAAAAATATATGTTTAATGACACTAACTACAGAAACGATAAGAACAACGTTGATATAGAAGTTGAAATGGCTAAAATGGCTAAGAACACAGTTTATCAGGAAGCATGTATTACCAGATTAAACGGTTTCTTCTCAAACATCAACGTAGCAATAGAAAAAGGCGGAGGTAGATAATAATGAGAATATTTTCAACCATTAATGCAGCAGCTTCAGGACTGACAGCTCAGCGACTTCGTATGGACACTATCTCCAACAACATAGCAAATGTTAACACAACAAGAACAGACGAAGGCGGACCTTATAAAAGACAGGTCCCTGTATTTGCTCCAAGACAGGATATGAAATTCAACATGCCATTTCCTCCAAGAAAACTTCAGGATCAGGTAGGAGAAGGTGTAAGAATACTTGGAATCAAAGAAGATAATTCTAAATTTAGAATGGTTTATGAACCTGGACATCCTGATGCAAACAAAGAAGGATATGTAGCTTATCCTAACGTATCAATCGTCAAAGAGATGGTTGACATGATATCAGCAAACAGATCCTATGAAGCAAACGTTTCAGTAATTTCAACTGCAAAAGGAATGGCACAGAAGAGCCTTACTATAGGTAGAGCTTAATGCTTACCATTAACATATTAACAACGTTTATAACAATTTTTACAATAATCGATCCATTTGGTCTGGTGCCGATCTTCATATCGGTCACCAGACATCTTAATAAAAGAGAAAGACAAAAAGTCGTATTTATTTCATCACTAATCGCATTACCACTTCTTATTTTCTTTTTATATTTCGGAAAATTTTTAATTCATGCTCTTGGACTTTCCTATGAAAGTTTTTATATTGCAGGAGGAATACTTCTTTTTCTTGTAGCACTTGACATGCTTTTTGCTAGACCCCGTGGAACTAAACAGGATCAGGAGGAAGAGACTGATTCTGCTGATGTCGCTGTGTTTCCAATTGCAATACCGATGCTCGCGGGGCCAGGAACTATTGCCAGTGTGATAATGTTTGCATCACATGCAAAGAATAACTTTGATTATCTTGCTATACTTGGATGCCTTATTGTTTCAATCGGTTTTGCAGCCTTAGCGATGTATTTTTCAGATAACCTCATTAAAGTATTAAGAAAGACAGGGCTTAATGTTATTGATAGGCTAATGGGGATGATACTGGCTGCAATGGCGGTGCAGTTCATAATTAACGCATTACAGAGTTTAGGAATCATTGCTTAAGGTTCATGAAAATGACATGCATTTTCACTATCCTATAATAATTCCATCATACCTATTCATAATTTCAAATCTTTTGATTTTGTTTAGGTTTTATGGTAAATTGTTTTTATGAAAAAACGAGTTAAAGTCGAGGTCTACGGTCGAGTTCAAGGTGTTGGTTTCAGGTATTTTGTCTTAAGAAACGCTAAAGAATTCGGCGTAACGGGTTATGTAAAAAACCGTACTGACAGAAGCGTCGAAGTGCTTATGGAAGGCGAAGACCATTCAATAGAGATAATGCTAAACACATTAAAAAAAGGTCCAGTATCTGCAACGGTTGAAAAAGTTAAGATACACAATTATAATTATCTCGGTAAATATAACGATTTTCAAATAACAGGTTAGGAATTTTTATGAAAGCATTAGGAATGATAGAGACTGCCGGTTTCTCAAGTGCTATAGAAACACTTGATGCCTGTCTTAAAGCTGCTTCAGTTGAACTTGAAAACTATGAGGCTAACTTCGGCACAGTAATAATCAAGATAAGTGGTGATGTAGGTGCTGTAAAAGCTGCAATAGATGCCGGTAAAGAAGTTGCCAAGAAGTATAATACTCTTATCAGTGCTCATGTTATTCCGCAACCTGATCCACAGGTAGACCCTATTATCAGTGGAGATGCATATTCTGGAGATAAATATCCACCGGTTAAGGCAAAAAACAGGAAAGCAGTAGAACTACCAACTACCAACTACAAACCACAAACTACTCAAGAACAGAAAGTAGAAAGCGGAAAAAAAGAAGTAGAAGATCAAAAGAAGAAAAAAGAAGAATTAGATAAAAAACAAAGAGAAGAAGAAATTAGAAAAGAAAAAGAAGAACAAAAAAAGAAAGAAATTGAAGAGAAAAAACAAAAAGATAGATTAGAGAAAGAAAAAAGTGAAGCTGAAGAACTTAAAAAGAAACAGGATAAAGAGCTTGAGGAAAAAAGAAAGAAAGAAAAACTTGAAAAAGAAGAACAGGAAAAAGCACTTCTAGCAGAAAAGGAAAAAAAAGAAAAAGAAGAAGCTGAAAGAAAAAGGCTGGAAAAAGAAGCAGAAGAAAAACGGCTTCAGGAAGAAAAAAAGAAGAGACTCGAAGAAGAAACAGAGAAGAAAAGAATAGAAGAAGAAAAACGGAAAAAAGAGGAAGAGGAAAAAGCTATTCTTCTTGCTAAACAGAAAGAGGAAGAAGAACGAAAGCGAAAAGAAGAAGAAGCAAAAGCAAATTACGAAAAACCAGAAGACTGTAATTATATCTGTGCTCTCTGTGATGAGATAGATTGTCCAGACAGACGTGAATAAAATAAGATTTATATATCCAAAATTTACAACCTCGATAAGTCTAACAAAATCCCAATGTTCACTTGATTGTTATTATTGTCAGTCAAAATATTTAAGTCATATGAAATCACTTTCCAATCTTCATTTATCTAAAGATCTAAAGAGTCTATTAATAAGTGGTGGTGTAAACCCGCAAGGTATTGTGCCTTTTATGGACAAAAAAGATGAGATCTTAAAACTTAAAGCTAAAGGGATTAGAGTTAACTTTCATCCGGGAGCAAAGATAGATAAGAATACAGCAAAAGCTATAAAAGAGATAGCAGATGTGATCTCATTTGATTTTATAAGTGATGAATATACTATTAAACAGGTATATAAAGGATTTTATAATGCTGATGATTATATTACATCTATAGAGAATCTAATCAACAATAACATAAGAGTGGTTCCTCATATCTTATGCGGAGTACTATACGGAAATATAAAAGGTGAAAGAAAAGCAATTTTAAGACTTAAAGAGATGGGTTTTAATGAAGCGGTACTTCTAGTCTTGAGACCACCGAAAGACAGTGATATACATTCTCCTGAACCTGAAAAGATCATAGATGTTGTAAAAGATATCGATATGAATATTACATTAGGTTGTATGCGACCCGGTGGTAATTATAGAAAGAAAATAGATATACTTGCAGCTCAAAACAACTTCTCGACAATCGTTATGCCGCATCCTGATTGCGAAAGATACTGCATGGAAAATGATTACATCATAGAAAAAGGAGATGAATGTTGTGTGTTCTGATATAAGAGTTTCTTCTGCAACAGCATCGGTTATTGGACTAAACAATGAGAAACCGTTGGTTGCTCCAACTACAGCTTATCTAATGACTCCTGAAAGATGTAGCGGCGGATGCTCATTTTGTTCACAGTCCCAAAAGGATGATAGATTATCAAGAGTGGTATGGCCACTTTATCATATAAAGGATGTGATACTTGCACTTGAGAAAAACAAAGATAAATTCATAAATATTTGTGTTCAGACCACAAGATCAAAGGATTACTACTCAAAAGTAAAAGAAATATCTAAAAACCTTATAAAAACTTGTGGAGATAGTTGTAATATAAATATCTCTATAGATCTTTTTTACCAGGAAATTAATATAAGGGAGCTTATTGATCTTGGAGTCAACCGAATAAGTCTTGCTATAGACTGCGTTTCCGAAAAACACTTTAATGAAAATAAAAACGGAGATCTTAATAAAAAGACTGATTTTATTATAAAAATGGGAAATATGTTTCCAGATAGAATAAGTACACATATTATTGTAGGACTTAAAGAGTCTGATAAAGAAATAATAGATAAATTTTTGCTTTTTATAAATAACAAAGTTCGTTGTGGACTTTTTGCATTCACTCCACTTCCGGGAAAAAAAAGAGGACTTTCATTACAAAGATACAGGATCATTCAGGCATGTGTATATTTAATAAAAAAAGATCTTCTATCAATAGATGAGATAATATTTAATGAGGATGATACTATCACAGGATTAAAAAAAGAAAGAAAATCTTTATTATCATATCTACGGGATGGAGAGTTTTTCAGGACAAGTGGCTGCAAAGGATGTAACCGACCCTTTTATAATGAAAAGGTCACTGAATTATGGTACAATTTTCCAAGGAAGCCTAAAGAAGAAGAGATCGAAGCAGCACTGAATATAATAAGATCTCTCTTTACATGAAAGGAATCTACTGATGTTTGATAAAATTACTATCAAAGAATTTTTAGAACACGGAGCAAAAGATATAAACGGACCTTCATCAGGTGTATTCACCTTGCTGACTTATCTTCAAGGGATCGGGCTGATCTCAAAAGCATGCGTCTTCGCACTTCAAAACATTTCAGAAAAAGATAATAAGATATATAAAAAGATAATGATAAGATGCGAGGAGGAAATAGAAAGAAACCTTTCTCTTGCTCAACTTGAAAAAAAATATTTCAGTGAATTTATAAACTCTTCAAAAGATACCAGACAAAAAAACAGAAAAAACATAGATATCGTACCGAATAGAATAATCGTTTCAGCAAAAGATATGGTGGAATTTTTCTCTCCTTATAGAAACCTATTCTCAGAACCACATATATGCGAAATAGAATGCGGTCTTACCCTTATAAGATCATCACTAACTATGGCTGAAAGAATTATTTCTACAAATGTTGAGTTTTTTGATAAAGATCAGTCTTGTAATATGGAGAATGAAAAATGAAAATAAAAGGGCGTATAGCTTTATTCTTCTGTTTATTATTTTTATTTGGAATATTATCCTATCAATTTTCCAATCTTACAAAAGGAAAATCTATTTATACTTACAAAAACGAAGGTTACTTTTATCCAATATATTTACAGAATAATGAACTGTATTTAAGAAAAGATAAAAAAGAAATTGTGAAGATCTCAGATAATAAGAATGAAAGATTTAAATTTGATCCAATACTACATTATCATCAGATCGACTCACCATTTACATGTGAATATTTAAATAATCTAGATCTTACAACTTCAGCATATACTTTTTTAAATAAAGATAAGGAACTCATTCAGGAATTTTACTCTATTTACAACTCGCCGGTCTGGGAATGTCATGATTATGTAAAAACAAACGATGGAAACACAGTATTTCTTTCAACCAGTGATGATCTTATATTCCTTATTCAAAATTATCTTGATGTGTTTGAAAAAAAAGGAATTTCAAAAGATCAGGAAAAATACATCCTTAATCTAAATTCAAGAAGACAAATCTCTCCAAGAATCAAATCATTAAGAGTTAATGTATTCAATGATGAATATAAGCAAATTGGGGAAAGAATCATACCAATAGAAAACAATGATTTTAGTAAAGAAAAGAAGTTAAATATGTTCTTTTATAATGATATTATCTACATTTCAATGATAACCACAGATAAAATTACTATAATAAGTCTGGATAAAGAACTTTCTTTTAATTTTTCAAACTATTTAAGAACATCAACAAAATTACCGGACAGAATCTCTCTTAAGGATGGTTCCCTTATTCTTTTATCATATGATAAAAATATACTCGATAAGACCGTAATAGATCTAAAAAAAGAAAAGGTCTTTGACAGCTCAATAAAGTGTCAAAACAAGATAATAGATGCAATAGCTGCAGATACGAACAGAACAGTCATTTTGTCTACAAACGAATCAAGAGATTTTATAAAGATCTATTATAAACAAAAAAATCTCAGATCAATAGGTCTGTATTATCCAGGTTCTTTTAAAAACCTTATTATAACTAAGGATAAAAATCATCTGATATATCAGGAACAAACAGATGAAAATACATTTAATATATATAGGAAAAGAATATTTTGAAGACGATCCTAGACTTTTTAATTGATAATATTTATTTTGTTTATTTTGCTTTTTCAGTATTATTGATACATTATTTTACTATTATCAAAGAGATAAAAAATCGTTATTATTACTTATTTTCATATTTTCTAGCTTTTTATGGAATACATTATTTTTTTAAAAGTCTTTACATACTTAATGTTGAATATACAAAATTACCCTCTGATATATTTCTCTTAATAAGCGTTTACTTTCTTTATTTGTTTATATCCGATAAATTATTAAAACAAAATGCAAACATTCATATATTATTTTTTATAATAGCAAGTTTTTTTACAGTAAAAAGTAATCAGATAATCTCTTTTGTACCATTTTTGATTTCTGTTGCGTTTCTTTTGATGATCCCGGTAATGAAAAAAAGATATAAACTAAACAAAGAACAGAAAAATAATCTAATAACCTTCAGTGTTTTATTCATAATCACATCATATTCTTTTATCGCTGAATACTTTTTCGTAACAAGTCTAGTAGAAATATCAAGAATACTTTTATCACTTATACTGATGGGACTTATAATGTTCTCACTATCAGGATTTATTCTTTTCAAGAAAAAAGGTGACTTCAAAAAATATCTCTTTATATTTATATACTTTTCATCTCTAATTATAATACTTTGCTCGGCTGCATTTATTATAAAAAAGATTCAAAAACATATAAAATATATAACAAAAAAAGAGATTCATCAGATCCATACATCCATATCAACAAGACTTGAGCTTGAATTCAGCGAATCGGAAAAACTCGTATCAGTTTTAGCTAACACAAAAAGAATAAAGGACTATATTAAAGATCCTACATCTGAAAAATTAAAAATAGTTCAGGAAGTCCTTGATGACTATTCAAATAATATAGATGAATCAGTCGTATACTTAATGGACAGTTCCGGAAACACATTGGACGCCTCTAATAGAAATAGCAAGGATAGTCTGGTTGGGAAAAACTATTCCTTCAGACCATACTTTAAAGAAGCAATAGTTGAGGGTAAATCAAAATATCTTGCTGTTGGTATAACAACCGGAAAAAGAGGTTTTTATTCTTCTAAAAAAATAATTGATAAAAATAATAAAACACTCGGAGTCGCTGTTATAAAAAGAAATATTGATTACATTGAATTTTACCTTCAAAATTATACCGGACCTGTATTTTTAACAGATCCTGACGGAATAATATTCATGTCGAATATTAACGAAGTATTATTTCATCCACTTTATGATTCATTAAATAAAGAGGATATATCTAATCTTCTATTATCAAGAAAATATCCAATAATTAACAAGGAAAATATACTTTCTAAACCCCTTAATAGCATGAAAGAGATAAAATTCTTAGACAAAAATTATTTTTATACTGAAAGATTATTTAAAAATAATTGGAAAATCGTATGCCTTATATCATCTGATTCTATGTATAACTATATTAAGCTATTTTTAACAACAGTACTTTTCATTGAGATACTTATAATATTATTTTTCAACACATATCAGAAAGAAAAATTATACATCGAAAAAATACTACAATCCGAAGACCGATATCGTTCTATATTTGACAATTCTCCTAATATTATAGCTTTACTTGATGATGATTTTAATATTATCCACTTCAATAGAAAAGCAAAACAACTAGTCAAAAACTCCGATCTTTCACTTTTAATGGGAGATTTTTCCGTCTTTCTAGGTAAAGATGCTAAAAGATTGAAAAATGAGATCACAAAAACCGTATCTAAAGGTAATATCTTTTCAAGAGAATTGATCTTTTCAACAGCTCAGGGAAAACGTATTATGTTTTCTTTGTTTTCAAAACTACATGATTCAAGAGTCATGTTCATAGGAATCGATATTACTGAAGAAAGAAGAATGGAAAAAGAACTGTTCGAAGAAAAAGAAAGACTTCTTGTAACACTTAATTCAATGGAAGAGTTTGTTGTATCAACTACTCGCGAAGGGCAGATAACACTCTGCAACCAGGCTTTTTCTGAATTGATTGGAATATCGGAGAAGAATTTAATAAATAAATATTTAAAAGATATAATAATCATAAAAGTAGATGATACTGAAATAGATATAATAAAAAAAGCAAGAGATGATAAATACTCTTTTTCAATTGATTCAATTGTTGAGACAGGAAATCATTTCTTTAAAGCATCATGTAAATTATCACCTGTCTTTAATAATTATGGTTATATATCAAATTTTGTTTTAGTTTTCAGAGATGTTTCGAAAGAACAGAAGATCGAAGAAGAGATGATTGAAATACAAAAAATAGAATCAATCGGTTTGTTTGCAGCTGGTATCGCACATGATTTCAACAACATTCTCACCTCCATTCTTGGAAACATATCGATGGCATCAAAAAATAATAAAAATGATTCCGATACTCTTAAATTACTAGAAAATGCAGAAAACGCCTGTTCTAATGCAAGAGAATTAACAAATCAACTACTTGAGTTTACGAAAGATAAAGATTTTGAAAAATCTGTTATTGATATTAAGGAACTTCTAATTAAAAACGCCAACTTCTCAGTTAGAGGAAATACAACTAGACTATCCTTTGATATTAAAGATGATCTTTGGAATGTTGTAGCTGACCCTGGACAGATAAATCAGGTAATCAATAACATAATAATGAACGCTATACAGTCTTCTGAAAAGACCGTAAAACTAAACATATTAGCATCAAACTATAAAATTAAGGAATCCATATCAAAGGTTAGAAAAACTGGAGATTATGTGACGATAAATATAAAAGATAATGGTCCTGGAATTAAACCGGAAAATGTCAAAAAGATATTCGATCCATATTTTACTACAAAAAAGGATGGAACAGGTCTTGGACTTGCAACTGTCAGATCAATCCTAAAAAAACATGATGGATTTATAGATGTATTATCTGATACAGGTGAAGGTACTGAGTTTATTATCTATTTACCTGCATCTAAAAAGGAATTATTTAAAGTCCAAAAAGATACTATCGTTGAAAAGAAAGAAACCGAATCTCACAATGGTACTATTCTAGTTATGGATGATGAAGAGGATGTTAGAGAAATAACAGGTATGATGCTTGAAGAAATGGGTTATGAAGCCGCTTATGCTACAAAGGGAGAAGAAGTAATAGAGCTTATAAAAAAAGGAAAAAGATACGACTTGATAATAATAGACTTAACTATTAGAGGTGGACTAGGTGGAATAGAGACCTTGAAAATAATAAAGAAGATAGACCCGGGAATCAAGACAATTGTTTCAAGTGGTTATTCACAAAATATATCTGGAGAAGATTTTAAGAGCCAGGGATTTGATGGTTCCCTTTCAAAACCTTTTACATATGATGAGATATATAAAGCTGTGGAAAAAGTTTTAAATTAAATTAAAACTGGAAATTGGGATGAAGCTGGTTTTTGGATTTAGGGAAAAAACAGACCGACCCAAACCCCGAATCCCAAACCCCAAAAACCAAGTTTTTATATTTAAGGAGAATTAGATGTTATACAACGTTGGTTATTTACAGAATGATCCTGAATTTGGAAATATAAAGAAAAATGTTGATGATGTTTATAAAAAACTTGAAAATACAAAGGATACATTAATAGTCTTACCGGAACTTTTCGCATCAGGTTATAACTTTAATGAGATGTCTGAAGTTCGATCTTTATCAACAAAAACTGGCGAAGGTTACACTTTTGAAGCACTTTCTCATTTATCACAAAAAAACAATTTGCATATAGTGTTTGGTTATCCTGAAAAAGATAAGGATAAGTTTTTCAATTCAGCTGCACTCATTAGCAAAGGAAGATTGATCGGCAACTACAGAAAGATACATCTTTTTTATAAAGAAAAAGAGTTTTTTTCTTCTGGCGATCTTGGTTTTAAAGTATTTGATATTGAGAACTCTCTTAAGATTGGAATAATGATATGTTTTGATTGGATATTTCCGGAATCTGCAAGAACTCTTATGCTAATGGGAGCAAACGTTATATGCCACTGTGCTAATCTTGTACTCCCATTTTGTCCTGATGCAGCAATAACTCGAAGTGTTGAAAACCATGTATATTACATTCTTGCAAATAGAATAGGGACTGAAGCTAGAAAAGAAACACATAGTTTTATTGGTATGAGTGAGATAATCTCACCGACAGGAGAGTTAATAAACCGTTCTCCAAAAGATTTAGAGGATATCTTTACTACTAAGATCGATACTTCGATTGCAGATAAAAAGGATCTCAATCCCTATAACAATCTTGTTGCAGATAGAAGAAAAGAATACTATTTATAAAAAACAGGAATTTGGGATAAAACTGGATTTTGGATTTAGGGAAGATCAAAACCAACCCAAACCCCAGGTTCTTTAATATTTTTAAAAAACAGGAATTTGGGATAAAACTGGTTTTTGGATTTAGGGAAGATCAAAACCAACCCAAACCCCAAGTCCCAAAACCCAAACCCCAGGTTCTTTAATATTTATAAAAAACTTACCGATAAACCGAATATGAAGAAACTTTATTTATTATTCCTTTTTATTATTTTTATTTCTTTAACAGCTAATAGCGTTATTCTTCTTCTTGACGATTATAAATACAATAACTATTCTACAAACTCAAGATCTCCTTACTACGAACTTATAGATGTAATAAAAGCACCAGGCGATGTGATCGATCAATTTCATTATCCACAAGGTCTTGCATTAGACATGGATAATAATCTTTACATAGCTGATTCTAAAAACTCAAGGATCTGGAAATTTAAGGATGACACTTTTGAAAGTGTTGTATTTACAGATGTATTATTACCTGTAGATCTTGAATATTCTGCCACATCAGGCACTTTATTTGTTACAGATGAGGAAAGTCATAGTATAATAGAATTTTATACTGATGGAAAAATAGAAAAGACAATAGGAGGAACATTAGGGTATAGAGGTTCTAATCTCTCATATCCAAGTGGCATCTGCCTGAAAGGTAATTTTCTTTTTCTTACTGATAGATTAGCAGATAATGTAAAAAAAATTGATACATTAAATAAATTTTCAACAATACTTGATGAATCTGGAAAAGAAAGCGGTCAACTTAATGAACCTGCTGATATTTGGATCAACTCAAAAGGTTGGATCTATATAACTAATTACGGAAATGACAGGGTGGAAATATTTAATCCTGATCTCTATTATGCTGGTAAAATTGGTGAACGTGGAATAAATCTATCTCAATTCAGGGGGCCTTATGGGATTACCGGTGATATATTCGACAATATCTTTGTATGTGATTCGCATAATGGTAGAGTACAAAGGTTTTCAGAAGATGGAATAGCAAGCGCAACAATTGGCGAAGGTATTTTAAAGAACCCGAAATTCTGTGTGGTAAACAATGAAGGTATTTTGTATGTAAGTGATGTATTTGAAAATAAAATATATGTTTTTAGTCCTAAGATGTTTGAAATCGGCAGAAAATATTATATGGATAAAGATTTCAAAAAAGCAATAAAGTTTCTGGAATATGCAATTAAGATTGACAAAAATAATCTAAACGCGTATTATTATCTTGCTTATAGTTTTTTTGAACTTGAAAGTTTCAAAGATGTTATTAGAGTTCAAAAAAGTCTAAAAGAACTATCGCCAGGAAGTCGCGCTTACGAACTTACAAATATATTGGTGAAACAGATAAATAAATGGGAAGATCTGGACTAGATTATGGCTGGAAATTTTGAGTTTAGTTTCATAGAAAGTGTTGAAGGTATAATCATTTTAAAGATATCTGGTGAGCTTACTGAACTTCACGGAGAATCTCTTAAAGATTTTATTTTAAAAAAAGTCAAAGAAGGAAATATTAAATTCGTTCTTAACTTAAGAGAGCTTCATTATATCAATTCCAGTGGTTTAGGAGTCCTTGCAGGGCTTTTAAAAAATGTTCGTAAGAATAAAGGCGATATTGTCCTTTCTCAGGTACCTAAAGTCATAAAAAACATTCTTGATATTGCAAAACTTAACAGTGTTTTTGAACTACATACTTCAGATGAGGATGCATTGCAGTCTTTAAATATTTCAGACAATAAAAATGTCTACTAGATCTCTTTTCCTTATCGGAAATAACATCTCACATTCACTATCTTACAAAATATATGGTTACTTATTTAAAAAGTATGATATAAATATGATATATTCTAATATCGATATCAATCCTTTAGGTGCAAAAAGTTTCCTTTCAATATTACCCTGTATTCAAAACATCACCGGTCTTAACGCTACATATCCTTATAAACAATTGCTTTTGGAATATGGAGAGGCTGATAATATTACAAATGAAATCGGAGGAGCAAATATACTTTATTATTCATCTGATAAAATAAAAGTCGACAACACGGATGGACCAGGAATAGTTAATTTTGTAAAAAGATATAAAATAAAAACTAACAGAATAGCAATTCTAGGAACAGGCATAACTGCGAGAGCCTTTTCTTATAACCTTTTGAAAAGATGTGATCTTATAGATGTTTATTCAAGAGAACCTAATAAAGTAAATAATAAATCCTTTTTTTCCGAAAAAGGAATAGTGATAAAAGATTATAATGAATTATGCACAGTATATTACGATATAATATTTAATGTTACACCGGTATCATTTGAGGCTCTAGATTTGAAAGAGACTATCAATTGTGGTAAACTTTTTGATGTTAACTATAATTGCTTGAATTACGATTATTTTAATGGAATCTATCTCCTTATAGAACAGGCTTTGATAAACTTTAGGATTTGGACAGGAATAGATGCTGATTGTGAATATAAACAATTATTTGAACTACTAACAGGAGAAAATTGACATGGTAATGCCAAAAAAAAGATTGAGAATTGGGGATGCCCTTCTTGAAGAAGGTCTGATAGACGAGGAACAACTTCAAAAGTCCCTGCAGATACAGAAGAAAACAGGTAAAAGATTAGGTAAGATACTTGTTGAGATGGGACTTGTTGGCGAGACCGACATGGTAGAAGCACTTGCCAAGCAGATGAAGATCCCGTATGTCAATCTTAGTACATACCTTATTGATCCTGCAATAGCCAGAACTATTCCAGAACACATAGCAAGAAGATATCAACTTATTCCAATTAATAAAGTAGGCAATAATCTTACTGTTGCTATGGTAGATCCTTTAAACATCCTAGCTATTGACGATATACAACTTATGACCGGATTATCAGTCAAACCTGTCGTAGCCACTTCCACTGATATCAACAATTCTTTGGATAACGCTTTCGGAGCAGATAGTCAGGTATCAAACCTTATTGAAGATCTGGAGGATATCGGAAAAGATAAAGAAGATATTGATTCACTGGATAATCTGGATGCAGATCTAGGTGAAAACGATGCACCTATTATCAAACTCTGTAACCTTCTTGTTTCCCAGGCAGTTGAAAATAATGTATCAGATATTCATATAGAACCTTATGAAAAAGATCTCAGAGTGAGATTTAGGTATGATGGTGTGCTTCATACAAGAATGAATCAACCAAAAAGAGCACAAGCAGCAATTGCTTCCAGATTTAAGATCATGGCGAAACTAGATATTGCAGAAAAAAGGTTGCCACAGGATGGTAGTATAAAGATCAAAGTAAACGGTAAACCTATTGATCTAAGGGTATCTACTATTCCAACAATGTTTGGTGAAAAGATAGTTATGAGGATACTTGACCAGACTAATCTTAATGTCGACCTTACAAAATCAGGTTTTGAACCTGAATCTCTTGTAAGATTTAATAGAGCAGTTGAAGCTCCAAATGGAATCGTTTTAGTTACAGGACCTACAGGTTAAGGTAAATCAACAACTCTTTATTCTGCGCTACATAAACTAAACACTCCTGATGTTAACGTCATGACAGCAGAAGATCCGGTTGAGTATAACCTTCATGGTATAAATCAGGTGCAATGTAGACCAGAGATAGGACTTTCATTTGCAGCAGCTTTGAAATCATTCCTTCGACAGGACCCGGATATTATAATGGTTGGTGAGATTCGAGATTATGAGACTTCAGAGATAGCTGTTAAAGCATCTCTTACTGGTCATCTTGTTCTATCTACACTACATACAAACGATGCACCATCAACAATAGGAAGGCTAGTGGATATGGGTGTTGAACCATATATGGTAGCCACTTCACTAATACTCGTACAGGCACAAAGACTTATAAGAACCATATGTAAAAACTGTAAGATGGAGTATAAACCAAAACCGGAACTTGCTAAAAGCATCGGAATAACTCCTGAACTTCTATTAAGATTAGGCCTTAAAAATATTGATATAAATAATCTTGTATTCTACAAAGGAAAAGGATGCGAGATGTGTAACAACGAAGGATACAAAGGCAGAACAGGTATTTTCGAAGTAATGCCTATAAGTGAAAAATTAAAAGAAATGATCATTAGAAAAGAATCAGTGCTTGAGATCAGAAAAGTCGCTAGAAGTCAGGGGATGTATACTCTTAGAGAATCCGCTATTCGAAAGCTACTTCTTGGTATAACAAGCTTTGAACAGGTAACAGAAGTTACCGTCGACTAATTAAGGGGGATCAATGTTTGTATTAAATGATCTATTAAATCTAGTAATTGACAATGAAGCGTCAGACCTTCACCTTACAGTGGGGGCACCTCCCATAATCAGGGTTGATGGTGAACTTATTGCTACTGACCTTGATATACTTACGCCAATGGATACAAGAAGTCTTGTTTACAATATGCTAAATGCAGATCAACAGAAAGACTTCGAAGAAGAAAAGGAACTAGATATGTCCTATTCTGTTCATGGTTTTGGTAGGTTCAGGGTTAACGTTTATAAGCAGCGAGGATGTATAGGAGCGGCTTTTAGGGTAATCCCATCAAAGATACCTACACTCGAAGAATTAAGTCTTCCTGATAAGGTAAGAGACTTTGCTAAGCTTCCAAAAGGGCTTGTACTTGTTACAGGACCTACCGGCTCTGGTAAATCAACCTCTCTTGCAGCTCTACTTGATGTAATCAACAAGGAAAGGAAGTGTCATATAATAACAATTGAAGATCCTATTGAGTACCTTCATTATCATAAAAAATCAATTGTGAATCAGCGTGAACTTGGAACAGATACTACTACTTTTTCGGGAGCACTTAAACATGTACTTAGACAGGATCCGGATGTCATACTTATTGGTGAGATGAGAGATCTAGAGACTTTCGAGTCAGCTCTTATGCTTGCTGAGACTGGTCATCTTGTATTTGCAACACTACATACTACAGATGCTGCTCAGACAATTAACAGGATCATCGACGTATTTCCGTCTTATCAGCAGCAACAGATAAGAACACAGCTTTCATTTGTTATTCAGGCTGTAGTAGCTCAGCAGCTTTTACCACTTGCTAGCGGAAAAGGTAGAATACCGGCGATTGAAATGCTGATCAACAACTCAGCTGTTCAGAACCTTATACGTGAACAGAAAATACATCAGATTTATACTGTAATGCAGACAAGTCAGAGTCTTGGAATGCAGACATTCGAACAAAGTCTGGCTTCTCTATATAGTAGAGGATTGATCACTATGGAATCAGCTATGAATGCAACGGTTTATCCTGATGAACTTAAGAGAATGTTAAAATCTACTATATAACACTAATTATTTTTAACCGGATTACCGATAAAATAAGGAACAAACTTTAAGGGAGACTGGTAATGCCAAAATTTAGTTATAAGGTCAAAACCAGAGATGGAAAGACCTTAACAGGGGAAATAGATTCAGATAGCAAAGAACTGGCAATAGCGAAATTAAAAGAAAAAGGCTATTATATTGTTGGACCTTTAAAAGAAAAGAGTAAAGAACATGCTTTTTTCAAAAAAAAGGTAAAGACTTCAGAAGTTTCTATCTTTGCGAGACAGTTTGCAACTATGATCGGTTCTGGTGTTCCTCTTGTTAGATGTCTAAACATCATGGTTGATCAGGTTGAAAATCCTGTATTTAAAGAAATAATCTCTCAGGTTAGAGCAGATGTTGAAGCTGGTGCTACCTTCTCAGCTGCACTGGCACGACATCCACAGGTATTCTCTCCACTTTTTTGCGATCTTGTAAGAGCAGGTGAAGCCGGTGGTATACTTGATCAGATACTTGACAGATTAGCTAATTATCTTGAAGATTCTGAAGCTTTGAAAGCAAAGGTCAAAGGAGCACTTACATATCCTGCTGTTGTATTTTCAGTAGCAATTCTTGTTGTGTTTTTCCTTATGACTTTTGTACTTCCAAACTTCAATCAGATATTCGAAGGAATGGGAGGAGATTCAAAACTTCCACTACCAACAAGATTACTAATGGGTATTTCTTCATTCATGTCTAAATACTTTATTTTTATAATAATCGCAATGGGTGCAATGGTATTTGGGATTAAAAAGTTCTTCGAGACGAAACAGGGGAGAAGATTACTTGATACGTATTCATTAAGATTGCCAGGATTCGGAAACCTTCTAAAGAAAGTTGCTGTATCAAAGTTCACCCGTACACTAGGAACGTTGATATCTGCTGGTGTCCCAATATTGCAGGCACTAGAGGTTACAGCTAACACAGCAGGTAACGTTCTTATAACAGAGGCTATTTTGAAAACCAGAGTCTCTATTAAAGAAGGGGAAAGTATTTCTGAACCTCTAAAAGCAAGTAAGATTTTTCCACCTATGGTCATACAGATGATAGCTGTTGGTGAAGAGACAGGGGAACTTGATATCATGCTTAGCAAAGTAGCCGACTTTTATGATCAGGAAGTTGATACCGCCGTCAAAGGGCTGACTTCAATTATAGAACCTGTTGTAATCGTATTTATGGGTGTTGTCATTGGTGGTATCGTTCTTGCGATATTCATGCCAATGCTCGAGATGATAAACAAAGCTAGTAATTAATTATAAAAAATATAAAAAAAAAGCGGGAATATTTCCCGCTTTTTTTATTTTAAAAAATGTAAACAACAATTAATTGCTTTGTTAAAGATAAAACTTTAATATTCGTTAACGTTAATTACACTTACTTTTTACTTGAGTTGCTAGATACAATTGTATATTATAATTATATAAATCATAATCAGAGGGGAAAACAATGATCGAAGTAATCGAAAAAGTGAATAAATCCTATAATAAATTAAAAGATGAGATGTCAAAGATAATCGTTGGACAGGAAGATGTAGTAAAATTATTGCTAATTTCACTTATGACAAAAGGACATTGCCTTATAGTTGGAGTGCCTGGTCTTGCAAAGACCTTAATGGTATCCACGATGTCCAGATGTCTAGGGCTTGACTTTAAAAGAATACAGTTTACTCCTGATCTTATGCCATCTGATATTACAGGAAGTGAAATAATAGAAGAAGATACAAAAAAAGGGAGATATTATAAATTTATAAAAGGACCAGTCTTTTCAAATATAATCCTTGCAGATGAGATTAACAGGACTCCGCCAAAAACACAGGCCGCACTTCTTCAGGCAATGCAGGAACATATAGTTACCGCAAATGGTATTGATCATAAGCTTGATGAACCTTTTCTTGTACTTGCGACTCAAAACCCAATAGAACAGGAAGGTACTTATCCCTTACCCGAAGCACAACTTGATAGGTTTATCTTCCAGGTAGACATATCTTATCCAAGTAGAAAAGAAGAAATAGACATAGTATCAAATACGACCTCTGCGTATGATTATATGGTTAAACCAGTACTTACAAAAGAAGACATTCTTGAAATACAGAAAATAATCAGAGAAGTACCTGCAAGTGATGAGTATATTGAACTTGATATTGATATAGTACGTGCAACAAGACCTGAAACTGGTAATTCGGTTGCGAAAAAATGGTTATCATACGGTGCAGGTCCGAGAGCATCTCAAAATATAATACTAGCTGCCAAAGCAAACGCTATTCTTTCCGGAAGATATGCAATAACCAGAGAAGATATATCCTATTGTGTTGCTCCTGTTTTAAAACATAGAATAATAAGCAACTTTAATGCCGAAGCAGAAGGAATCTCTAAAGAAAACATAATAAAGGAAATATTGGATAGTCTATGAAATATTTCTCTTTAAGGGATCTTGCTAAGCTTAAAAACCTACATTTTGTTGCAAAAAAAGTAGTAGAAGGTTTTTTGTATGGATATCATAGAAGTCCATACTCTGGAGTTAATGTGGAATTTTCAGAGTATAGGCCATACACTTTCGGGGATGAACTTAAAAATATCGACTGGAAACTATGGGCAAAGACAGACAGACTTTATGTAAAGAAGTTTGAAGAAGAGACAAACATGAGAGTATGGCTTCTTCTAGATTCTTCTCTTAGTATGCGTTTTCCTGAAGATGAAAACGAGATATCTAAACTTATGTATTCCAAGATCTTAGCCGCTTCCTTATCCTACGTCTTTCTTAATCAACAGGATAGCGTAGGAATATTGGATTTTGATTCTAAACTACATAACATAATCCCGCCAGCTTTAAAAAGAGGACAATTTTCTAGAATAATTAAAAATCTTGATAAGATCGAAAGCAGGGGTTCAACAGATATTGATAAGGCTTTTCATGAACTGTCATATTTCATAAAAAGAAGAGGTCTTATAATAATATTCTCAGATTTTCTTACAAACAAAGATCATCTAAAAAAAGCATTATCCTATTTCAAACATAAGAAAAATGATGTGATAGTATTTCATATATATCATAAAGAAGAAAAAGAACTCTCTTACGAGGGAGATTCAATATTCATTGATCCTGAGACTCATGAAAGAATATATGAAAATCCTGATAAGATAAGAAAAGAATATATTAGATTATATCAAAATAATATTGATACAATAAAAGATATATGCTTTGAAAACAAAATCGGATTTCACAGCATATCCACTCATGAAGATCCTGTTTCAGTACTAGGAAAGGTTTTAAAAAGATGACCTTTTTATATCCAGCTTTTTTATTTTTGTCAGGTTTTATATTAGTACCTATAATAATTTACTTTTTAAAAAAACCAAAAGTAAAAAGGATAAAACTTCCTACTTTAAGATTTTTAAAAAAAGCCGCCAGTTCAAAAAGAAAAAAAATAAGTATTAAAGAACTCATAATATTATTGTTAAGAGTAATTTTCATTTTATTATTAGTACTTTCAATATCGAATCTGGTTTTAAAAGATCGATTGACAGTAAACGATCATAAGACAATAATAATAGTAGATAACACTTTATCTTTTCTCAATTCCTATACATTAAAACAGTATAAAGAGATGATATATAAAAAAGTCGCAAAACTTAAAGATGAATATTCTATAGAATATATAAGATATGTATATATATCAGATAAAGAGGTTGTACTTAGAAAAGATTTATCAGAAATGAAAGAGAGTTATGTTAGTTTAGACATAAAATCGATTACCGAAAAAGCTAAAACTTTTTTTTTAGATGAAGAAATTAACATAATCACGTTTTCAGATTGTCAGGACTTATCAGGTACAAAAAATGAAAAAGATTTAAATATTATAGATATTTAAAAAAAATGGAAAAACAATATCGTTGTCGAATCTGTAAACAGACAATCGCTATATTTCCAAAACAAACCTTCTAAAATAAGTTTTTTATTAAGAAACAATTCTAATCAGAATCAAAATATTAAAGCAAAACTTTTTTTAAACGATGAGTTAAGTGCTTTTTCTGAAGTTCTTATTGAAAGGAATAGTCTAAAAGAGATCAGGTTTGATATAACTCCTAAAAATATCGGTTTTAACAAGGTTGTCCTTGAAATATCAGGAGACGAATTTTCTTATGATAATATTTACTATTCAGGGATCTTTGCGGATTATAGATTCCTTATTGGATATAGTGGAAAAAAAATAAACAAATATATAGAACTTGCATTCTCTAAAAACTTAGAAGATTCTCCTTTTATATTTGAGGAACTTTCACAGATAAACATAGACAATACAAATGCAGTTATCATAGCAGATGCTCTTGATAAGAAACAATTATCAGCGTTAAATAAGGCAATGGAAAAAGCAGTTCCTTTATTTATATTTGCTCCTGAAAATTCCAACGCTATTGAGGTTTTAAATACACAAGGTCTTATACCTTTTAAGTTTGTGGATATGATAAAAGGAAACTTTAGATTAATAGGTGAACCTATTCTTGAGGATTTCCTTTTCTGGAAAAAATATATGATAGATAAGGTCAGAAAATCTGATGTAAAATTTCGATTCGACGATGGGTCGCCCGCAATTCTTGAATATAAACTTGGCAGATCTGACACATTATTCTTTAATATGTTTCTTACTCGCGATGAAACAAACTTTGTCTTATCACCATATTTTGTTCTTTACTGGTTTAATACATTTACAAAAGAAAGAAACCGCATCTCCAGATTCATTAATAGGGATTGTGATTTTATATATAACAGACCAGGTATATATAAAGATCAGGATAATAATATTATCTTTGTAAATATATCAAAAAGAGAAAGTGATTTTTCGACATATAGTAAAAACAATGAAAACATAAATTTATCAAGCTCTGAGATGATCAAAGGAGATCTTAATCTTAATAGGATCTTAGCTTTTCTTGCTTTACTTGTCTTTTTAATGGAAAATCTCCTTATAAGAAGGTGGACATGAAGAGTATTTATATTAAATATACTATATTAATAATTCTTATTTTCATGATCATCGATCCTTCTTTTAAAATCCCGGGAAAAGCAATTAATAATCAGACTCTTATCCTTATAGATCGATCGAATAGCATTAGAGAAAGTCAGGCAAAAATAGATGAGATTGTTAAAAGACTCGGAAATATAAAGAAAATGTATTTCTCTGATAAAGTTTATGAAAGTATAGATGATGTAAAAGACCGTGATCAGACTAACATCACAAATTCTCTTCAACAGACAGGAAATAAGTATTCTAATATTATCCTTATCTCAGATGGTAATGATCTATCAGGTTCTAATATTCCAAATATATCTGCAAAGGTCTATTCAATTCCTATAGGAAAGGACAAAGAAGATTTTGATATAATTCTTTCTAACATTAAAAAACCAATTAATATAAGAGATTCTCAGGAAGCTTTATTTGAGTTTGAAGTTCTACTCAAAGGAACTAAAGAGATAAATGCAATATTTAGCTTTGAGGAAGAAAAAAGGCCTGTAAGGTTAACAAAAGGAATAAACATCATAAAACATCGACTTACTTCAGTAAAAGGGTCTTACCTTGTAAAAGCAGGAATAATTCCAGTATTTGGTGAGAAAATAACAAAAAACAATATGCGAGATCTATCATTTGAGGTAAATGATGAAAAGTATTCCGTATTGATAATGCAAGATTTTGTTAATGTTGACAGCGCTTTTATAAAACGTTCAATATCAAGTTCATGTGATGTTTTTATAAAATTAAAAGGAAAGGATCTTTTTCCAGATAAAATAGATTCATATGATGCAATAATAGAATTTGACAATTCCAGATTTTCTCCTGATAAACTCATAAAATACACTGATAATGGTGGTTTATACTTGTTCTTTCTGACAAAGAACACGAACTTCCATACTCTCCCACCTTTTATAGATAAAAAGAAGGCAGATATCATTTATAATATCGATCCAATAATTCCACAAAAGTATCTTAAAAGTAAATATTTCAATTTAAAAGAAAATATCTTGTCTAATATGAAGATCTGGAAAGATTTTATCGATCTAGAGTATTTATATGATATCAGTTCTAAACAAGGAGAGATAATCATAACGACAGATAACGATATTCCGGTATGTGAGATAATCAGAAAAAGTAAAGGTAGTGCTATAATCTTTTATGGTGGTCCTTTATATAAGATGAGCCTGAGAGAAAACTCAGAAACAAGTAAGAATCTATTTGATCATTTTTTCAGAAACCTTATACTATCGAATATTAATAACGATTCCTTAATAAGGATCTCTGATATAAAAGACTATTATAAATTAGATGAGAATATTAACATCAGATATTCTACTGAATACACTCCAGGAAATATAGATGTCTATTTAAATCAAAAGAAGATAAACTCGACTGGATCAATCAATATAAAAACTGATAAGATAGGAAAGAATGAACTTTTGTTTCAACTGGTGAACGGTAAAAAAACAATAACTTCAAAAAGAGTGTTATTTAATGTATACAAAGATTTTTCTGAGCTTGAAAAAACTACTATAAACTATAAATACCTTGAAAAGATATCCTCAGAGACATCTGGAAAGGTTTTCGATATTGACCAGCTTGATATTTTAAAAAATGAACTTGATTCTAAAAGAACAGTCTTTAAAGATGTTAGACCTGTTCATAGTCTCATATTTTCGTTGATTCTATTTTTCTTGATCTCACTTTATTTCATATTCACTTTTCTTGAATAATTCAATAAAATATTAATATTTGAAAAAAAAGCTTAAATATTATAGAATGTTAAAAAAATTGAGCCGGAAAAAAATAAAAGGGGGCAATAAACCCCCTTTAATTTTTACTCAAAAACGGAGGAAAACATGAATGCGCAGATCTTACAGGCAGTAGATCAGCTCCTTAGAGAAAAAGGTATTGATCGTGAAGTAGTTATTGAAGCAATGAAAAGTGCCGTTATATCAGCGCTACAAAAGAGATTCGAAGATATCGAAGAACTTATAATCGATTTTGATAATGAAGGTGGGGATATAAAAGCCTATGCTGTTAAGACTATCGTCGATGGAAAGTCCACAAATATCAACGAGATCTCTATTGTGGATGCGAAGAAAATCGATCCTTCTGTTGAGGTTGGCGAAAAGATAAAATGTTAGATGCCTCCTGAAAATGTAGGAAGGATTGCTGCACAGACTGCTAAACAGATCATTGTACAAAAGATAAAAGAAGCTGAAAAAGATTCTATATATCATGATTATTTATCTAGAATAAATCAAATGGTAATCGGAAAAGTTCAAAAAGCTAATAAAGATGACACAATACTTATAGAACTTGATAAAATAGAAGCTTTTATGCAAAAGAAAGATCAGATACCAGGAGATCGATATAAGACTGGGAATCCTATAAAAGCTGTCATATCAGATGTTAAAAGAGGCACACGTGGGCCGCTTGTATATCTTTCTAGAACTAGTCCTGAATTTTTAAAAAGACTTTTCGAGAATGAGATACCCGAAATCATAGATGGTATTATCGAAATAATATCTGTTGCACGTGAGCCTGGAAGTCGAACAAAGATAGCTGTTATATCAAAAAACGAGAAAGTGGATCCAGTTGGTGCCTGTGTAGGAGTAAAAGGTGTAAGGATTCAACAGATAGTTAATGAATTAAAAGGTGAAAAGATTGATGTTATAAGATATAACAGTGACATAAAGAGATTTATTACAAATGCACTTGCTCCATCAGATGTTATCTCTATAACTATAAAAGATTCTGAAACAGGAGTTAACACCGAAGTCGTTGTTCCAGACCATCATCTATCTCTTGCTATTGGTAAAGAAGGTCAGAATGTAAGACTTGCAGCTAGATTAGTTGGCGCAAGAATAGATATTTTAAGCGAGACACAAAAAAGAGAAAGACTTGAACAAGTATTAGATGAAAAAATTGATTAATATAAAGGGGGGCTGAAAATGAGAGTATACGAATTAGCCAAAGAACTGGGCGTTGAATATGAAGTTCTTTATAAGGCAGCTGATGAACTAGAAATAAAGATGAAAAAACATCATCAGTCATCAATAGACCCGGACACAGCCGCAGCATTAAGAAAGCATCTTACCGGAGAATCTGAAGAGCCCCAAGCTTCAAATGATTCTTCTGACGATGAAGAATCAAAGGGTAAGAAAAAAGCTAGACCAGTTAGTGATGGTACGATAGTCATAAACGCTGATGTAAAAGAAGAACAAAAAAAAGAAAAGGAACTTATAATCCCAGACGAACCTGATGATCTGGAGATATTTGAGGAAGAGACTGGAAAAAGATTTTCTAAAGAGGAAAGACACAAAAGACAGTCAAAAAAACTAAAAAGTACAGATTATAAGTCAACTAAGGAAGACCTTAAACTTCAGGAAAAGAAGAAAAAATCATCTTCAGATAAAGAAGATAAACCTGAAGTTACAATAAAGATAATTCAACTTCCTGAATACGTCACTTTGGATGAATTTTCTGAAAAAGTAGAAGTTGCAAAGACAGAGATAATCAAAAAACTCATGATGCTTGGAGTAACAAACGTAGCACAACCTCTTGACTTTGATGTGGCGACTCTTATAGCAGAAGATTTTGGTTTTGATACAGAACCAGAACCTGAAAAAGATGAGCTTGGACATATTATTCCTAAGGGAGAACTTAGACCAAGACCTCCTGTTGTGACAATAATGGGTCATGTAGATCATGGTAAGACAACGCTTCTTGATAACATTAGAAAAACTAATGTAGTCGCAAGAGAAGCTGGTGGTATTACTCAGCATATAGGTGCATATCAGATCGAATGGAAAAAGAAACTTATAACATTCATTGATACTCCTGGACATGAAGCTTTTACAGAGATGAGAGCTCACGGTGCAAATGTTACTGATATTGCAATAATAATAGTTGCAGCGGATGATGGTTTAAAGCCTCAGTCACATGAAGCGATCGATCATGCCAGAGCAGCAAAAGTGCCGATAATCATTGCTATCAATAAAATTGACAGACCTGGTGCAAATCCTGATAAGGTGAAACAGGAACTTGCCAATGTTGGTCTTGTTCCTGAAGATTGGGGTGGAAACACTATATGTGTCGAAATATCAGCAAAATTTGGTGATAATATCGAAGAACTTCTTGAGATGATCGTATTGGTCACCGAGATGGAAGACCTTAAAGGTGAATATGATGTTCCTGCAGCAGGTGTGATAATAGAATCATACAAACATAAAGCTAAAGGACATCTTGCAACAGTGCTTGTACAAAAAGGGGTCATCACTAAAGGTAATGTGGTTGTATCCGGTATTGCTCACGGTAAAATAAGAGCGATGTTTGACGAATGGGGAAAAGAGGTTGAAAGAGCTGAAGCATCCAAACCTATTGAGATAATGGGACTTTCAGATGCACCTCAGGCAGGCGAGAAGATTCGAGTAGTCGCAAATGAAAAACTCGCTCGTGAAATAGCTCAGAAACATCTGGATAAGATCAAAGAAGCTAAAAATGTAAATAAAGTCAAAAGTCTTGATGCGTTGCTTCAACAAGCGGCAGGTTCCGAGAAAAAATCTCTTAGTATAATACTTAAAACGGATGTGAGAGGTAGTGCAATAGCAATAAAAGATTCTCTTGAAAAACTATCCGATGAAGAAGTTGAAGTAAGTGTTATCCATAGTGGTGTAGGAGTCGTCTCTGAAACCGATGTCAACCTTGCTGTAGCTTCAAACGCGGTTATTCTTGGTTTCAATATCAGAGTGAATAACAACGCAAGAAAATTAGCTGAAAAAGAAGCAGTAGAAATAAGGACATACAACATAATCTATGATGCAATAGAAGATGTTAAAAACATCATGAAAGGTCTTTATGACAAGATATATGTTGATGTAGTCGTTGGACAAGCAACAGTGCTTACTACTTTTAAAGTGCCTAAGATAGGAATAATCGCAGGTTGTAAAGTAGACAACGGTATTGCAAAAAGAAAAGCAAAAGCTAAATTATACAGAGATGGTGCAGAAATATATTCTGCAAACATATCATCTTTAAAAAGATTTAAAGATGATGTTAGTGAAGTTGCTTCGTGTTACGAATGTGGTGTTGGAATTGAAAACTATAACGACCTTAAAGAAGGAGACGTTATAGAGTTCATAGAACAGCAGGAAGAGGAAAGAGACTGAGAAAATGGCTAAAAGTCATCGTAGAATAAAAAGAGTTAACAGTATGATCCAGAATATGCTGTGTAATATACTCACAAGACATGTTGAGGATGAAAGATTTCGTTTCATCACTATAACAGCTGTTGAGACAACGAATGATCTCAGAATGGCAAAAGTCTTCTATACTGTTTATGGAAAAAAAGAAGAAGAAAAAAAAGATCTTATAAAAACTTTGGAGAAAGCCTCAGGCTTTCTCCAGAAAAAACTTAGTGAAGAGATCGAACTTAGATATACTCCTAAACTTATATTTGAATATGATCATACACTTGAAAGAGCTGCTAAGTTGGATGAACTTTTTAAAAGGATAGAAGATGAAAGAAAAAATAAAGAATCTTAAAGAACTTATAAATGCCCATGATAACATAGCACTTTTTGCTCATATCCGACCTGATGGCGATTCAATAGGTTCACTATTTGCCCTTGATATTCTACTAAAACATCTAGGAAAAAACTCAAAAATATTATCAAAAGACTCTGTACCGGAAATTTATAGATTCCTACCAGATTGCGACAGGATATATTCTATAAAAGATTTTAAAAAAGATCTTTATGATATTATCATAGTCGTTGATGTTTCTGATCTTGATAGATTAGGGTTTAAAGCTGATTTTGATGAAAAAGCTCAGATAATATGTATAGATCATCATCACACTAATAGAGGTAATTGGGACCTTTCATTTATTAATCCAAAAAAAGCAGCTACATGCCTAATATTATACGATATAATATCTGAAGGGTTTGTTGAATTTCTTGATGAGGATATTGCGATGTGTCTATTAACTGGTATAATAACCGATACCGGAGGATTTAAATATAGAAATACCAATTCAGAAGTGTTCAAAGCTGTTTCAGATCTTGTTAAGACCGGCGTCGACTATAATGATCTAATGAATGCTTTATACGCATCTTATCCTTCAAGAAAGTTTGATCTTTTAAAAAGATCTTTTTCTCATGCTAAAAGAGATGGATGTGTAATGTATACATATCTTACTATGGAAGATTTTAAAAAATGTAATGCACTTCAGGAAGATACTGATGGTATTGTCAATATGTTTACCTCTTACAGAGAAACAGATATCAGATTTATTTTCATTGAGACAGATACTGATTTTCAAAAAATAAGCGTAAGATCTAAAAATATTGATATTTCTCCAATAGCTACCGAATTTGGTGGTGGTGGTCATAAAAATGCGGCCGGTTTCAGCATGCGAGGAGATTTCAAAACAAATTTTGCTAAAGCAAAAGAATTTATTTTAAATTATGCAGAAAAACATATTAAGTAATAAAGACAGTTTAAAGTTTTTACAGGAAATAAGTTATTCAGTATCTACTGTATTTAATTTTGATGCATTGATTCGTATCGTAGTCGATAAGATAATGGAAATAATGAACTGCGAAAGATGTTCAATAGTCCTTCTGGATGAAGATAATAAACCTTTTGTAAGACTTGCCAAAGGTTTTAAAAAAGACGGATTCACTGAAAATGAAAAAATATCTCAAATCGGCGATGTCACTTCAACAATAATCAATACAAAAAAATCAATATTAGATAATGAAAGAAAATTTTTATCAGTTCCTATTATTAACAACGATAGGATTATTGGAATAATAAATATAACAGATAGAAAAGATCTTAAAGAGTTTACCGAAGCTGAGGAAAATCTCCTTTTTATACTTTCTACCCAGATAGGATACGCTATTGAGACAATAAGACTTCATAAAAATATCATTAAGATGGAAAGACTTACAAAAGAGATGGAACTTGCAGCCAGTTTACAAAGTAAGATAGTTAAAGAGATATCTTCGTTCGACAAAGTACAGATGTGTACCTATTATAAACCTGCCTTCGAAGTAGGTGGAGATTATTTTGAAAAGTTTAAAATAACGGATGATCTCTTTTTAGTAGCATTAGGGGACGTATCTGGAAAAGGACTATACGCTTCGATAATAGTAGTAATGCTTCACAGTCTTTTGAAAATGATATGTAATTTCCATGGCGAGTCTATAGATCTCGTTGAAACAGCAAGGACGCTTAACAATACACTCTATGAAGAAATAGGTAATGATCTTACTTACTCTACTATGGTATTATTTCTGATAGATACAAAAAACAATAAAATGGAATATGTGAATGCAGGACATAACTATCCATTATTTTTAAGAGAAAAAAATATAGATACATTAAAGACAGGTGGAATATTCCTAGGTTCCTTTAATGGACTTGAATATAAAAAAGAGACTATCGATCTTAAAAAAGATGATCTTTTATGTATTTACTCAGATGGACTTATAGAATATGAATCAGATATTGATAATCTTCAGAGACAGGATGATTTTAAGAAAATATTAAAAAAACATTCCAATCTACCACTTGAAAAAATATTGGATAAGATCTTTTATGAATATTATGATTTCCAGAAAAAACAACTAATGGATGATGTATCAATTATTCTTATGAGATTTTAGAATTTATTTACATCTTTAGAAAGGAAGATAAAGGATTCGAATATGCTAGGGATTCTACTTATAAATAAAGATAAAGACATGTCTTCCTTTGATGTAATCAGAAAACTCAGAAAAAAAGGTCTAAATAGTAAAAAGTTCAAGACAGGATATCTTGGTACACTCGACCCAATGGCAAAAGGAGTTCTTCCAATTCTTATTGGAAAAGCAACAAAACTTGCTGATCTATTTCAGGCTGATAGGAAAAAATATATAGGAAGAATACTAATTGGGAAAAAGACAGATACTTATGATGTTACTGGAAATGTATTAGAAGAGGTAAATGAATTTAAAATGCCCTCTTCTGCTAAAATAAAAGAGATACTTTCTACCTTCCGTGGAAGGATAATGCAGACACCTCCTGCGGTCTCAGCAAAAAAGATCAACGGAAAAAGAGCATATGAGATTTTCAGGAAAGGCGATCAGGTAGAACTGAATCCTGTCGAGGTCAATATAAAATCAATAAATCTAATCGAAGTCTTTGACAAAGAGTTTGTTATTGAAGTCGAATGTTCAAAAGGAACTTATATAAGATCTATTGCTAATGATTTTGGAGAAAAGTTAGGAATCCCTGCAACTTTATCAGGTTTAACCAGATCAGCAGTTGGTGATTTTATTCTGGATAATTGTATAACTTTAGATAAGATAAATGATGTTAAAGATATTAAGGATAATCTTTTAGATATTAACACACTTCTTCATTTACCTAAGCTCTGTTATAGGGAACCTAAACGCATAGCAAACGGTATATTCATTAAAAATCGTGAAGGTTTTGAAGATGGTTCTCTTATAAAAGTTATAAGTGAGGAAAATAAAATACTTGCAATCTATAAGACATATGAAGGAACTCTAAAACCCGAAGTGGTTTTGGTTTGATGATGATCATATAATGAAAATACTCAGAGATATAGAAAATATTGAACTTAAAAGTTGTGCTCTTGCTATTGGCAACTTTGACGGAGTTCATATTGGTCATCAAAAAATAATGAATGATCTTTTGAAATATTCAAAACAAAAAGATATACCATCAGTTGTCTTTTCCTTTTATAATCATCCTCTTATTTATATAAATAAAATAAAAGACTATTACATAACATGCCCTGAGGAAAAGATACAACTATTTAAAGAACAGGGAATAGATATATTAATAATGCCAGATTTCAACGAATCTTTCATGAAGATGTCACCAGAGAACTTTATTAAGATCTTAAAAGATCATCTCAACCCTCAGCATATTATAGTAGGGAAAAATTTCAACTTTGGCTTTGCAAGGAAAGGAAATCCTCAAACACTGATCGATAATTTTGATGATAAGGTAAATGTCATTGAGCAAGTCAGATATGAAGGAATAAAGATATCTTCAACTATAATAAGAGAACTTTTAAAATCCGGAGACATAAAAAAAGCTTCAACCCTTTTAGGAAGAAACTTTTTTATAACATCAAAAGTGAGAAGCGGTAAAAAAATAGGAAGAGATCTTAACGCTCCTACAATAAATTTCAATATGGATCAAACAAGTAAGATATTACCACCTGCGGGAGTCTATATATCAAAAGTCTTTTATGACAGTAGATGTTCATATGGAATTTCAAATATAGGTGGTGCTCCAACACTTGATTCATTTGACGATAAATGTATAGAGACTCATATTTTTGATAAAGAAATTAAAAATATGTATAATAAACAGGTTAAAATTGAACTTTTAAAATTTTTAAGAGAAGAAATCAAATTTGATGATCTTTCTCTGCTAAAAGACAAGATAAGTGAAGATATAGCAAACGCTAAGAAAATTATCAATTTATGGAGGAAAGATGAGACAAACTCTAACAATCATTATCATTCTAGCGATGATGATATTAACTATAAATGCACAAGAGACTGAGGTTAGACCAGTTAAAAATCTTATAGTCTTTATAGCTGATGGATTAAGTCTTTCTAATAAGACATTAGCAAGAATTTACTCGGTAGGACCTTACGGTAAGTTATATATAGATTCAATGGAAGTTACAGGTTACATGACAAATCATAGTGCTGATTCATGGATCTCAGATTCAGCTGCAAATTCAACAGCGATCTCAACTGGACAGAAAACAGAAAATGGCAAAGTAGCTACTATGCCAAACGGAAAAATAAAAACGAATTTTATTGAAAGTCTTAGTATAGTAGATAAAAGTGTTGGTATAGTAACAAACGGAAGTCCTGCTTCACCAGCTTTAGCACCATATTATGCACATGCCGATAGCTATGAAGATAAGATGAAAATAGTGGATGACCTATTTCATAAAAATATTTCTGTGATTTTCTCTGCCGGCGAGGAAGATTATCTTCCACAGGAAGAAAATGGAATAAGAACGGATTCCAGAAATTTCATTGAGGAAGCCCAGAATGCTGGTTATAGATTTATTCCTGATGTTAGTGCTTTAAGAGCTTTTTCCTATGCAGAAAAAGTATTAGGTGTCTTTTCAAGAGGAAACATACCATATGAAGTGGATAGAAAACCTACACTTCCATCACTTTCTCAGATGACAAGCAAAGCAATATCCTTGTTATCTCAAAAAGAAAAAGGATTTGTATTATTTATTGAAAACAATAACCTTACCAAAGCTTTAAATCAGCTTGATGTTAAAGCAGCGGTATCTGAGACAATAGTTGTTGACAGAACTTTAAAAGTGCTTGAAAATTTTGTATCTACAAATCCTGATACTCTTCTAGTCCTGCTATCAGGATATGATTGTGGCGGAATGGGTGTTGGACCGGAAATAGATACTATAGCACTAAACGCGATGTCAATGTCTGTAACAGAACTTAAAAACAGGTTGACATCAACAGGTTCAAACCTTGACGAGGTAATGGCTATATACGCAGGAGTACATAATCTTTCAAGGGAAGAGACAAACCTTATAATAGATGGTGTAAATACACCTGATCTAATAAGAAAACTCGGTTATGTAATAAGTAAAAGGGCTGGCGTACATATTCTTGAACCTATCTATAGAAATTACAGGACCTCCACTGCAACTCCAGTTTGGGCAACAGGAATGAACGCCCAACTTTTCAATGGATATCATGATAATACCGAGGTTGGAAAGATGCTAAAAGCTTTGGTAGGAATTAAATAAAAAAATTCTATAATGTGTAATTCGTGAT
>PKTG01000091.1 GCA_002869225.1 Candidatus Muiribacterium halophilum
AGTTCGCTTAATAAGTTCTTCATCCATAGTAAGATAGACCTTTGCATAAACATCAATCTCATTAAAGTGCTTATATTCTTCGCGTACAACAGGCATATTAAGAGCTTTTAATTCTTTGAAAAGACTTTGAAACAATTCTATGTTTGTTTTTTTATCGCTCATCTTTCTCTCCATATAGAAAACAGTATATAAAATCCCATTAATCCTGCAACAATATAACCTGCTATACCAATGACCGGAATATCATTCCATTTTGGAGGTATTCCAGATAGCACTATTATTGAGGACCCCAAAATTATTGAAGCGAGTATGATCGAAAATACCATTCTGTTTGAAATATCATCAAGAAGTTTTACGATCCTATCCTGTTCTTTTATCTCAAACTCAAGAAGAACTTTACCTTTTTTTAATCTATTTATTACAAGTCTTAGATCAGACGGCAGGTCCTTAAGTAGTATTCCTGCCTCTGAGAAAGCTCTATAAAATTGTTTTCCTATTGTCTTTGGATTTATCTTTCTCCACATATAATCTTTAACAAAAGGTCTGGCATGGGATATAAGGTCAAAATCAGGGTAAAGAAGCCTTCCTGAACCTTCAACTGATACAAGAGCTCTTAAAAGAAGAAAAAAGTCAGGTGAAAGAAAGATCCTATTTCTTCTAAGTATTTTTGAAAAATCCACAAAGAAATCCTGCATACTTATCTCAGAAAGCGGTATGTATGCGTAATCATCGATTATAGACCTTACATCCTCTTCAAGCGTCTGTACATCAGGATGTTCAAGCTCACAATATTCAAGAAGATTATTTGTAATAAGCTTCTCATCCTTATCAAGTACACCTTTCAAGATGTTCTCAAGAAGATCCTTTTGTCTGAGAGTTAACGAGGCACATATACCATGATCAAGGATAGCTATCCTATCATTTGCTAAAACAAATATATTTCCGGCATGCGGGTCACCATGAAAGAAACCGGCTTCAAATACCTGTTTAAGCATAGCATCTGCGCCTATTCTAGCAATTTCTTTCCTTGCCTTAATATCTTTTTCAAGTTCAATATATGATGATAGTTTTTCACCTTCGATGTACTCCATCACAATGACTTTTTCAGTAGAGAATTCTCTATATACTTTTGGTATTACAACATTCTCATCTTTTTCATATATATCTATAAATCGCCTTATATTATTTATCTCATTATAAAAATCCAGTTCTTTTATAAGTCTATCGGACATATCCTCAACAAGAGCTTCCGGCTGAATAAAATCATATTCTGTAAAATATTTTTTTATAATAGTAGATAAAAAGAACATTATCTCAAGATCTGCTCTGATCTTTTCTTTGATATTAGGTCTTTGTATCTTTATAGCTACAACAGCTCCATTTTTTAATACACCTCTATGAACCTGTGCTATCGATGCTGATGATACTGGGATCTCGTCAAAATCTCTGAAGAACTCCCCTATCTTTCCTCCGAGTTCATACTCAAGTACTTTGATCGCTTCATCGCTAGGAAAAGGCTTTACATCATGTTGAAGTCCTTTAAGTTCATTTATTATATCCTCTGAAAAAATATCGGGTCTTGTTGATATAAACTGTCCTAGTTTAATAAATGTAGTACCTAACTCTTCAAAAGCCTTTCTTATTCTTTTTGCACGACTTCCTGTGGCACCATTTGCTTCAGCTTCTTCAGTCTTATCATTTGAAAATGGATTAAGATCAAGGGTCTTGACAAGATCCTTAAACCCATATTTTATAAATACAGATGTTATCTCCTTAAGTCTTGAAAGATTTTTATAGGTATTATTTATTTCTCTTAGTCTTCTAAACATTTTTGAAACACCTCCTAAAGAGTGTCTTAACCTTTTCCCGGAGCATCGTAAAAATGCATTCTGTTTTTATATAGTTTAAGCATCTTTTTATAATATTTCTGCTCTGTATCTCTTAATATCTCATTTAAAAGAAGGATTGCTTCATCGAAAAGTCCTGATTCAGCAAAAGCAGCAGCAAGCGTATCTTTAGTCTTAAAATCGGGTCTTAATTTGTAGGCTATCTTTGCCAGTCTGACAGCTTCCTTACCATCTCTATAAGCTGGATCTGAACAAGTAGCTTTCATCCATGCAAGGACATTATAATAAGAAGCATCTTTTGGATATCTGTCAATAAGATTCTTTATTATACTCTCTGCTTTTTCATAATAAGTCGCATCATAATAAACATGGGCTAATCTCTCTTTAAGAACCCTACTTTTGTTTAAATAGGATATATTTTCAATATCATTTGCCGCTTTCAAAAATTCTCCCATACGAATAAATACTTCAGCTCTATACAACAGGACATCATCATCATGTCGAATAAGAAGCGATTTTGATAAAAAGTGTACAGATTCAAGTAATCTATCATCATAGGCAAGCACTATTCCCTTTAAAGAAAGGAAGACAGGATTGTTTGATCTACTATCCTCATTCTCAAGTAATCTTTTTGCCTTTTTGATATCAGAGTTCTTTACAGCAATATATATATTAACAAAGTTCATAACGTCGGTCTTTAACCTGGCAGCTCTTATCTCTTTTAAAAGCATCTCCAATCTTGGCATATCGTTTATATACATACAAGCATAAAGTGCTCTATTGATATTTCTTTTACTTATTTTATTTTTGTCATTTATAAGTGTCTGAATAAGAAGTGCGATCTTTTTATATTGTTTATCTTTCCAGTAAATATCTACTATCCTATCCAGATAAATTTCGTTTCCTGAGATCTGCATCAATGTTAGATAACACTCTATAACACCTTGTGTATTTCCCTGAACAAGGAACATTCTCGCTTTTAGATCGAGTAACTTTTCATCTTTAGGATACATTGACAACAGTTCATCGATAAGAGCGATCGATTCTTCACTATTTTGCTCATCCACCAATTGTAAGATTCTTTCATACTTTGAGGAAAACAGCTTGGATTTCCTCTCCTCTTCACTTTGCTTATATATAAGAGATGCTAGTTTATCCTGATCAAATCTTTTCTTTGATATAATTAAAGAAGTGTTATCATCAATTTTTTTTGATATTAGCATATCAGAATAACTCTCCTTATACCATAACACTTTTAGAGAGATATTAAGTATCTGTTTATTTGAAAGCGCTGAAAAATGAAAGACATTATCTACGGATGAGAATAAAATATTTGATACTTGATCATATTTCTTTTCCTGCTTTTTACCGTTTACGAATATATTAAGAGAATTTTTTTTACCTGCAGCATATAAAAGTGTCTTTCTATCATCAGAAAAACAAAACCATGGAAGTCTATCATATAAAGAAGATCTTTCTCCGTTTAGAAGAAGATATTCACCTTTAGCATCCTTTACCCTACAAATATAATTTTCTCCAAAAAGCTCTATATCTGTTATATCTATTCCATCAATTATCCTTCTATTATCAATATATAAAACTTTTTTATTATTTTGAACATCAAAAGTCAGTATATAAAAGTGTTTACTGTCATTAGAAAAACCAGTCTTAAGAACAAGTCTTTCATCAGGTTTGAACAAATTCGAGTTTATATAAAACTCATCCTGTCCAATGGGGTCTTTTATAACACATGAGAATCTTTCACCATCGGGACTGAAAAGAATATTTTTTACATCAAGAAAATTACCGTTGAAGATAATTTCATCATCTTTTTTTATCTCTAAAAAAGATGTTCCGGATGTTTTGCTTGAATAAGCGATTTCCTGTCTGTATGGCGATACATCTATATCATCTAGTCTACCTGGTATATTTTGAAGTATTCCCATCTCATATTCACAAAGATACGATCTCATTCCATCTTTTTCATCTTTGATTATAGAATAAAACATGCTCTTTCCATCAGAGGAGAAAAAAAGATTATTACCATATATCTCACCAACTGTCTCTATTCTTCTTTTTTTATAAAAAAGAGTATCTCCAACGGAAAACAGCATCTTTTGTCCGGATGTTGAAAAAGAGTAATCAAACTTTTTCTCGTATATATCGATCTTTTTATCATCATAAATAAGATTGTTATCCACCAGAATAAAAAGATCATTATATTTTGGACTGACGACTATATCCGAAAAGACCTGACCGTTTATCATCCTCTTATATCCGTTTTTATTCAAAGTGCATATATTGTAAAAACTATTGTCTTTATTTACAGTTGATAGACTCCCTCTATATATTAAAGGGGTCTCATCTTTTGAAAAGGTATAAATATTCATGACGATATTCTCTGTTTTCAGTTCTTTATCATTTGAAAAGTAAAATTTCGGGTCATACAGTGAGACTATATTCTCGTCTTTTGTTCTAAATATACTAAATAGAATTATTATTATGATTATCGACAATAAAGTAAGCAGTATATTTCTTTTCATTAATGATATGATACAATTGATAATAAATATGTTCAAATCGGAGGGATTAAAATGAAAAAAAATTTTGTGGTTTTTTTTATTATCTGTTGTATAATGATTGCTATGGCAAACGAAAACAAACCAATTAAAATACTTTTTGATACTACTTTAGGAACTTTTGAAGTCGAGGTCTATCCTGATGTTGCTCCAATGACCGTAAAGAACTTTGTAGACCTTTCAAAACAAGGTTATTACGACGGTGTAATATTTCATAGAGTTATTGACGATTTTATGATTCAGGGTGGAGATCCAACAGGAACCGGACGTGGTGGAGAATCTATCTGGAAAAAAGGATTTCGTGATGAGATAAGTGCGAAAGCTCTTGGACTTGACAAAAAAATGGCTCAGGGAACAAATATCTCTGTTCAGAAAGCATTAGAATCTCAAGGATATTCTTTTAACGATGAACTTCCTTCAATGCATTGTAAATACGGAACACTTTGTATGGCAAATGCCGGACCTAATACTAACGGTTCACAATTTTTTATTGTTGTAAAAGATGAATGTTCATGGCTTGATGGAAAACACACTGTATTTGGTAAAGTTGTTGAAAATATGGATGTTGTCGATAAGATAGCCTTAACAAAAGTTGATGCTTATGATAGACCAATTGAAAAAGTTGTAATTAATAAAGTAAAGGTTATTGATTAATTTTTTGAGTGGCGAGTTAGGATTTTCAGGAATTTTCTTATTAATTTAAGTCCAACCCTGATTCCTTATTCCTGGCTCCTACTCTCTAAATAATTTAAACTTCTATAAATAATTCCTGACTTTCGAAATTATATGATTTAGATTGAAAGGTTTTGCTATATAATCAGAAAAACCACTCTCAATACATTCTTCTCGGTCAATCTCATTTGCATAAGCAGTCATAGCAATTACCGGTATATTCATAGTATTTTTATCTTTTTTTATATTTTTTACTACTTCAAAACCATCCATACCTGGAAGTTCTATATCAAGTAATATAAGATCTGGAGTGTTTTCCTTTAAATACTTAACAGCACTCTCACCATCAGACTCAAGATTAACAATCACATTCTCTTTAATAAAAACTTCCTCGAGCATTATAGCTATCTCTTTCTGATCTTCAACAATAAGTATATTATGAGTCTTTTCATCCTGTTTTTCATTTACATCTTCTACCTGTAAACATTCAGCATTTACAGGAATATTCACTTCAAAAGTACTACCTTTTCCTTCAAAAGATGACACCTTAACATCTCCACCTAAAAGATCAACAAACTTACCTGTTATCGAAAGACCTATACCTGTCCCTCCAAACTTTCTTGTCCTCGAAGCATCTACCTGAGAAAAGTTTTTGAATATCTCTCCTATCTTAGATTCCGGAATACCAATACCGGAATCGGATACTGTTATTATCAGATTATTATTCTCAACATTAAAGCCAACTCTTATAAAGCCTTATTCTGTGAATTTAAACGAATTCGATAAAAGATTACTGATTACCTTTATGATCTTTTCCCTATCACTTTCAATAATAATATCATCTTTAAGAAATGTAAAAATAAGCTCGGTATTCTCTTTAAACTCGGCTTCCTTTTTAAATCTTGAATATATTTCTGAAAAAAGCTCATTTACACTAAATAGTTCTTTATTTATTTCAACATCACCAGCCTCAATTCTTGAAAGATCTATAATATCATTTAAAAGAAGAAGGAGACGTTCGGAAGAAATACTTATCTTTGTCAGATAGCGATTTCTTTTTTCTTTTTCTGAAGTTTTTTCAGCCAGATAAGAGTAACCAACTATACTAGTCATAGGTGTTCTTATCTAATGTGATACATTACCTAAAAACTCAGCTTTCAATTGCTCGGCTTTTTTTATCTGTGTAATATCCCTTCCTACAATAAGATAATCCTCTATTTTTTCCATAGGGATTATTTTCCAGTTTAAAAACACCCTCTGATTTCGTTTTTTTATTTCCTGATTGATTATCATTTTTTCATGTTTAGAATTATCTTTTTTTACCTTTTCAAAGTTAGGTCTAATAAATTCCTCAAAATCAGAATAATCCGGAAATAATTTCACAAATTTTTTAGAACAATACTTAAGGGACATCTCTTTATCTACCCTAACAATGAGATCTTCCTGATTCTCAATAAGTTGCCTATATTCAAGTTCTTTCTTTTTCAGGATCTCATTGATCTCTTTTTTCTCTGTTACATCTATTATAAAAGCATATTTCCATATAGAACCATCTTTTCTATAAAGTGGTGTATTTACAATATAATACCATTTGTTATCCTTAGGACTTTTAGTTTCCCACCGGACAGTCTCACCTTTTTGAACCTGATCATTAACACAAAACGAACACGGTTTTTCAAGATCGTGTAAGGCTTTATAACATTTTTCGCCAGTTGCATCCCTTCCAGTTCTTTTTATAAAAGGCTCGTTCATATATTTAATAATGTAATCATCCGAACATATGTATATATATCCATCAAAACTCTCGACAGCTATTCTATATAATTCGTTCTTTTCAAATATCTCATCATCTTTTTTTTGATTTAAATCTTCAAGTTTATCTTCATACTCCTTAATGAGAGAATCTTTTCTTTGCTCACATTTTTTAGAAAAGTAGATATAGAATGCAAATATGCTTAAAAATAAAATTGAAAATACATTTATAATATTATTTTTCAAGTGTATTCCAATAATTAGAAAAAGTATAATTAAAGCAAATATAATTTTTTTCATCAAATGTAATTTTAATTAAAAATACTTTTAAATTCAAGTTTTAACCGTATATATACTTATATTTTTTTTACCGAGTTTTGTATATTAAAACCAATTATGGTATTATAATCGTAATATTTTTGAGAGGGAGAAATATGAAAAAAGAAGCTGAACATCTAATTAAAAGTGTAAATAAGTTTGAAAAAGCAATGAACGCAGAAATAGAAAGAGTGACAAAAGCTATTGATGTGGTAGAAAATGCGGTTATAGCACTTAACGAAGCAAAAAAGACCTGGAAATCACTTCAGAAAAAGATAAACACATTAGAGAAGAAGACAGAAAAACTAGTTCAATACAAAGGCATAGATATTACAGTCAATTATGAAAGAAACGAAGCAAAGGAAGCAATGGATTTTATTGACGGTCTATCAACAGAACTACTTCTTCAAAACGGTCTTAATAAAAGAAAAGAAGAACTTGAACTTGTCATAGTAGATAAGAAATATCTTGATGAAATACTCAAAAAAAATAAAGAGCAGATGACAAAAGAAGAATCCTCAATCACTTTTACTAATTCTATCAACGAGACTTTGACACTTACTTTAGGTTTAGCTTCAAAAGATTCATATTATATATCAAACATCTTTTACCATACTCTACCCGGATCAAGAGTATCAATCAAGACTTTATATTCATTCCTGGAGTACTTCTCAGGAGATGAAAGTAAATCAAGGACTTTAGAAACTTTTTATAAAAGAAAAAAGAAAAAATGAACCTTCAGGATAAGATCTTCTTAAGATTTGATAACATCTTCAAGGGCAAAGAACCTTTTGACCGTGATTTTGTAAAACAGATCTTAAACGAAGATATACCAAACATCATAAAAGCTGCTGCGCTTGTCAATTTAGGTAAATACGGCGAAGAATCAGATGTATTTATTATTATAGATAAAATAAAATCCGATGATCAAAGACTCAGGATCAACGCTATAAAAGCTCTTGTACTTTCTAAATCACCGCTTGTATACGCTTTTTTATTGGATTATATTGGTGATGAGGAAAATAAGATCTCTGAGTTTTCTTTAAAATACTGCTTAAAAGAAGATTTCCAAAAGACTTTCGAATATACAGAGATAAGGGTTAAAAACTCAAAAGATATAAACACTCTTAAAAGAATATTAAAAGCTTTCTCAACTATACAACATGATGAAGCAAGAAGATTTAAAGTATTTATCAATAAACATATAAAAAGACTTGAAAATACGGGTCTTTCACCTGATGAATTCTAAAAGATCTGGATTTAGGGATTTGGGATTTGGGGGGTGGAAAAATCGAGGTCTTCCCAAAAACCAAAATCCAGTTTCATCCCAAAATCCTGATTTTAAAAAGCAAGGGGACAATAAGTCCCCGCTTTTTAAAATATCTTCTGATTATATTCTCCAAATATTTCCCTTAAAGTATTACATATCTCACCAAGTGATGCATAGGTCTTAACCGCATCCAGGACATATGGAAAAAGGTTCTCATCTGTCTGAGCTTTTTCTTTTAGAGTTTTAAGCGCAGCTTTTACTTTATCGTTATCTCTTTCATCTTTTACTTTTTTAAGTTTCTTTAGTTGTCTTTCCTGAACACTCATGTCTACTTTAAGCAGATTTTCAGGTGGTCTTTCATCTATCTGATGTTTATTCACACCAACAACTATATTTTCCTTACTTTCAATTGATTTCTGATAATCATACGCAGCCTTTTGTATTTCCTGTTGAATATAACCGTTTTCTATCGCCTGAGGTGCTCCACCCATGTCATCTATTTTCTTGATATAATCCATAGCTCTTTTCTCTATCTCGTTAGTGAGTTTTTCAATATAAAATGATCCACCAAGTGGGTCTACAGTATCAGTCACGTTACTTTCTTCAGCGATTATCTGCTGTGTTCTTAAAGCAACTCTTACCGAATCTTCAGTTGGAAGAGCAAGAGCTTCATCCTTTGAATTAGTATGAAGAGACTGAGTTCCACCAAGTACCGCTGATAGTGCCTGAAGAGCTACTCTAACGATATTGTTTTCAGGCTGCTGAGCTGTTAAAGTGGAACCACCAGTTTGAGTATGAAATCTTAGCATCATAGATTTCTGTTTTTTCGCACCAAACCTTTCCTTCATTATCTTAGCCCACATCCTTCTTGCAGCTCGGTATTTAGCAATTTCTTCAAAGAACCCATTGTGAGCATTGAAAAAGAAGGACAATCTTGCTGCAAATGAATCCACATCAAGACCACTATCGATTGCAGCCTGAACATAAGCTATTCCATCCGCAAGAGTAAAAGCGACTTCCTGAGCAGCATCCGAACCTGCTTCTCTGATATGATAACCGGAAATAGATATCGTATTCCAATAAGGAACGTTGTCCTTACAGTATTTAAAGATGTCAGTTATAAGTCTCATTGATGGTTTTGGAGGGAAAATATATGTTCCTCTTGCTACATACTCTTTTAGTATATCATTTTGTATAGTTCCTTTTAATTTTTCAGCACTGACTCCCTGTTTTTCTGCTACGGCAATATACATTGCAAGAAGAACCATGGAAGGAGCATTTATCGTCATTGAAGTAGAGACTTTATCAAGTGGAATACTGTCAAAAAGTATTTCCATATCAGCAAGAGTATCTATTGCAACCCCCACCTTTCCAACTTCACCTTCTGAAAGTGCATCATCAGAGTCATAACCTATCTGTGTAGGAAGATCAAATGCTACGGAAAGACCCATAGTCCCATTATTAAGAAGATACTGATATCTTTCATTTGTCTCTTCAGCAGTTCCAAAACCTGCATACTGTCTCATTGTCCAGTATCTACCTCTGTACATTGTTGGCTGAACACCACGGGTAAAAGGATACTCGCCAGGATAACCTATTTCGCTATATTCCTGATCGCTATCAGGGAAATATGATCTTTCAAGTTCATAGGAAAAGTTAGTCTTGAACGTTTCTTTTTTTCAGGGAATCTGCTGATCACTTTATCTACAGTAGTTTCTTCCCAATTTTTCTTTCCTTTTTTAACATCTTCAATCAATTTTTCATCATAAAGTCTCATTATTATTCATCTCCTTTTTCACAGAGTTCAAGAAGTACTCCGTTTGTTGATTTGGGATGTAGAAATGCGACTTTTTTACCATGAGCCCCACTTCTTGGAGTCTTATCTATAAGTCTGAACCCTTTTTCTTCAAGTTCTTTAAGTTTCTGTTCAATATTTTCTGCATAAATAGCTATATGATGTATACCTTCACCTTTTTTCTCAATAAATTTTCCAATAGGACTTGAATCAGGGGTTATACTTTGAAGAAGTTCAATACTAGATTCACCCACCTGAAGAAAACCTACTTTCATACCCTGAAGCTCTTCGGTATGTTCCATCCTAACACCTATTGCCTCATAGACTTTTGCAGCTTCCTGTATATCCTTTACCGCAATACCAACATGGTCTATTTTCATAATAACACTCCTTTTAATAAGTGATTTGCAGCTTCCAAAGGTCTAGTCTGATTTTTAATTACCTTTTCCAGCATAATATCATATTCCTTTGGATTTATCTGACTTATCTTCTTTTCAATAAGAAGTTGCATCTTTTGAGTTATCTCGTGTTTTGCTCTTAGCTGATTTCTTCTAAAGTTTATATCAGGATTTTCTATTATAAAATCGTGATGAAGTTGTAGTTTCTCAATAAGAATATCCACACCTTCTCCTTCTATAGCACTTGTCTTCACAATTGGAGGGTTCCAATCTCTAGGATTCATCCTTACCCAATACTCAATAACATTAAAAGTCTTTTCAGCCTCATTTTTAATATCACATTTGTTTACAACAAAGACATCTGCAATTTCCATCACACCAGCTTTCATCGCCTGCATATCATCACCACTTGCAGGATGAAGGACAAGCATAACTGTATCTGAAAATTTGACTATATCTATCTCGTCCTGACCTACACCAACCGTCTCAACTATTACATAATCATAATCATATGCCATAAAAACTCTTATAATATCAGGTGTAGCTGCAGATAATCCGCCAAGACAGTTTCTGTTTGATAGACTTCGAATAAAGACGTTTGGATTTGTAGAATGCTCCTGCATCCTGACTCTATCCCCGAGAAGTGCTCCATCCGAAAAAAGAGAAGCAGGATCAATAGCCACAACCGCAACTTTTGAATCTTTTGAAAGCTTTCTAATAAGACAGTTTGTCAAAGTACTTTTGCCCGCACCCGGAGGTCCGGTTATTCCGATCACTCTAGTTTTTGTATCTTTTTCTTTTAGTCTTTTTTCAAGAACTTCAAGTGCTTCAACATCCTGATTCTCAACTTTAGTTATGAACCTTGATATCTCAATAACACTCTTATCGATCATGCATTTTCCTTCACAAATTTAACTACTTCAGTAAGAGGTGTACCAGGTCCAAATACCTCCATAACTCCATTTTCTTTAAGAAACGGAATATCATCGGCAGGTATTACACCACCGCCAAAGACCTTTATATTATCACAATCATTCTCTTTCAAAAGTTTCATAACCTTTGGAAATAAGGTGTTATGTGCACCCGAAAGAATACTCATACCAATAAAGGATACATCTTCCTGAATAGCAGCGTTTACTATTTGTTCAGGGGTCTGTCTTAATCCGGTATAAATAACTTCCATACCAGCATCTTTTAATGCCTGTGCTACGACTTTCGCACCTCTGTCATGTCCATCAAGACCTGGTTTTGCTATCAAAACTCTTATCTTACCAGCCATAATTCCTCCACTAAATTTTCTATATTATTTACAATTATTTTCATCACGAACATTATACTATGTTTAAAAAGAAATATAAAGGAATATATAGTTATTAAAAGCCGATACTTCGACATTCCGACCATACGATACTCCGGCTTAAAAACAAAAAGTAGAAAACCGCTTTTAGTTGGGAGTGTCTGTTTGATTTTCTTTTTTACTATTCACTGTTTACTGTTCCACTGTTCCCTGTTTCCAGTTATACTGCCTTTAAGGGTTGAATTTTATTTTTAAGCAGTTATAATTGCGATAATTAATCATTGAATTCAAAAAAATATTGGGAGGAAATATGGCTGCTGTAAAAGTATTACAATGGGGTTTTGGAGCAATGGGAAGTGGAATGGCAAAGCTTGTACTTGAAAAGAAGACTCTTGAGCTCTGTGGTGTTGTAGATATGAGAGAAGATTATATTGGAAAGGATGCCGGAGATATTCTCAAGAGAGAAAAGACAGGCGCTATGATCTATAACAACTTTGAAGAAGCTGTTGAAAAGACTTCACCTGATCTTGTAATTCTTGCAACTGGGTCTTTTACAAAAGAGGTGTATCCTGACCTTGAAAGAATAATAAATAAAAAGATAGATGTAATAACAATTGCTGAAGAAATGGCTTATCCATGGGCACAGGAAAAAGAACTTGCGAATAAAATAGATGATCTTGCAAAAGCAAATGATGTAACTGTTCTTGGAACTGGCATTAATCCTGGTTTTGTTTTAGATGCACTTGTAATAATGATGACAGGTGTCTCACATAACATTGAATATATAGAAGCTTCAAGAATAAATGACCTTTCTCCATTTGGACCTACAGTAATGAGAACACAAGGAGTAGGAACTACTCCTGAAGAATTTGCAAAAGGTCTTGAAAACGGAGACATAGTAGGACATATTGGCTTTCCAGAATCAATTCATATGGTAGCTAATACACTTGGTATAGAGCTGGATGAAGTTAAACAGGAACGAGAACCTATTATTTCAAATGTTTACAGAGAAACCCCTTATGTAAAAGTTGAAAAAGGCATGGTGGCTGGATGTAGACATATAGGATATGGAATAAAAGATGGAAATACCGTAATAAAGATGATACATCCACAACAGGTATTACCAGAGCTTGAAGATATTAATACCGGTGATTACATAAAAATAAAAGGTACTCCTGAGATCAACCTTTCTATAAAACCTGAGATCCCTGGTGGAATCGGAACAATGGGTATGGCTGTCAATATGATACATCTTGTAAAGGAATCAGGGTCTGGTCTTAAGACAATGGCTGATCTACCAATACCACGAATGATCAGATAAGGAGGATACATGTGGGTACAGATAGAAAAAGTCGTACTTGAAGCAAAAGAAAGAACTGCAAAAATACCTGAAGATACTTTAAAGTGCGACTATATAATGAGACTTAACGGAATCCTTATTGAAGGTGAAGCTGTTAAAGGCAACGAGGTTATAATAAAGACACTTACAGGAAGAACTATAACTGGAACATTCAAAGAAAGACTTCCAGAGTATGGTCATGATTTTGGGAAACCAGTAGAAGAACTTTTACACATAGGACCTGTTCATAGAAAGATGCTTGAGGAGGAAAACAATGGATAAAAGTTATGATGCTGTCATGTCAAGAAAGAATGAAATAATGAAAAAAGCCATGGGACTTGATTATTCTGATTTTCAAATAAACGATATGGCTTTTGATTATGAAAAGATGATGACAAAAGCTGGTCTACCTATAGACGAAATAAGAAAGATACAGCTCTCAAATAAAGTTGGAAACACTCCTCTTTTTGAACTAAAAAACATAACAAGACTTGTAAGAAAGACATCTGAAAAAGGAAAAGGTGCAAGAATATTTCTAAAAGATGAGGCTGCTAACGCAAGTGGTTCTTTCAAAGCGAGGAGAGCATCTGTTTCAGCATATATGGCTAAGAAACACGGTTATAAAGGAATCGTAGCTGCAACAAGCGGAAATTATGGAGCAGCAGTAGCAAGTCAGGCAGCTATTTATAATCTTGGTTGCATAATACTTCAGGAAGTCTTTGATTCCAGGTTTAAAGGACAACCAGAGATCATAGAAAAGACTAGAAAATGTGAAGCCTATGGAGCGGAAGTGATTCAGCTTTCAGTAGGTCCTGAACTTTTTTATTGTCTTCTTGATGTACTTGAAGACACAGGTTATTTCAACGCTTCACTTTATACTCCTTTTGGAATAGCTGGCGTAGAGACTTTAGGCTATGAACTTTCAATGCAGTGTAAAGATATCACAGGTAAATTCCCTGAAAATGTCGTTATAACCCATGCCGGTGGCGGAAACCTTACAGGAACCGCAAGAGGTATAAAAAAAGCAGGTGGAAATTCAAAAGTTATTGGTGCAAGTGTTGACCTTCATGGACTTCACATGGCATCTGATAATGATTTTAACAAAAAATCCTTCACAACCGGACATACAGGTTTTGGAATTCCTTTTGCTACCTGGCCGGATAGAGTCGATGTACCTAAAAACGCTGCAAGACCTTTAAGGTATATGGAAAAATATCTTACAGTAAGTCAGGTCGAGGTTTTCTTTACAACAGAACTCCTATCTCAAGTCGAAGGAATGGAAAGAGGACCGGCTGGAAATACTTCTCTTGCAGCGGCAATCGCACTTTCAAGAGAACTTCCTGAAGATGAGATAATAGTGGTTCAGGAAACAGAGTATACAAGTGCAGGAAAACATCCAAGTGCTCAGCTTACTTTTGCAAAAGAAAACGGTATTGATGTAAAAGTCGGCGATCCAAGAGATAACGTTCCAGGAAAAAATATAATAATACCAGAAAATATTTCTCAGCTTGGATATAAAGAAATACCTATAGATAAACTCAGAAAGACTTATTTAAAAAACATAAAGAAAAACTATGGTTATATAGATACCAAAACCAAAGAGAATGTTGATTTTCTTACAGCAGAACTAAATATTAATGCTGACAGACTCGCTCAGCTCATTCAGGAGGTATTTTAAAGATGGATCTATTTGAAGAAAAAAGAAAACATCTTAAAGATCTAAACTATAAACAGCTTAAGGAAAGATTCTGGGAGCTTGCAAGTGATATAACACAGCCACTTGTTGATTTTGCAAAGACCCATACTTCTCCATCAATTGAGAGATCAGTACTACTAAGAATGGGTTTTAACTCAATGGAAGCTGATGCAATTACAAAAAAGGCTGTAGAAGCTTCTCTTCTTGGGAAAGGTGCTGGAAATATTGTTTTAAAATATGCCAAAAAGACCGGTCTGTCTTATCTTGATGCTGGAAAAAAGCTTATCGCGATGGAAGATGCGGATAAAGAGATGAAGACACTTTTTGAAGGGGGTTCAAAACGATGAAAAATCTCACTCCTGAAAAAAAGATCGATCTAAAAGAACTTTTTAAAGACCTTGATAAATATAGACCGAGAAGAAAGGGTTGGGTATGGCGAGAACATGTTGATAATCTAAATATGTTTAAGTTTAACTTCCATGACTGTTCAAAACCATTAAAAAATTCAATTGGACTCCCAGCTGCTAAATACTTTGATAATATAGATCCTCAACCTGATTGTGTAATAACATCAGAGATAGCATCGGGAAGATTTGAAGATGATATCAGAAGAATGAGAATGGCAGCATGGCATGGCGCTGATCATATAATGGTAATAAGAACCACTGGTCAAAGTCATATCGATGGTCTTATTGAAGGTACTCCAGAAGGTATAGGTGGTGTCCCAATAACAAGAAAGCAGCTTCGAGCATCTAGAAAAGCACTTGATATGATAGAAGATGAAGTAGGAAGACCGATAAACTTCCATTCTTATGTTAGTGGAGTAGCTGGACCTGAAGTAGCAGTCCTTTTCGCAGAAGAAGGTGTAAACGGTGCTCACCAGGACCCTCAGTATAATGTGCTTTACAGAAATATAAACATGAAAAGATCCTTTGTTGATGCTGCAGTTGCCAAAAAGATAATGGCTGAAGCAGAGATATTCCAAATAGATGGAGCACATAATGCAAACGCAACAGCAAGAGAAGCCTGGGCTGTGATGCCGGAACTTATGGTTCAGCATGCTATAAACTGTATGTTCTCCTATAAATGCGGAATGAAAAAAGAAAACATCGGACTTTCAACGGTACCTCCAACAGCTCCTCCAACACCAAAGATGTGGTATGACCTTCCATATGCCGTAGCTTTAAGAGAGTTCTTCTCAGAATATAAATTTAGAGCACAGCAAAACACCCGTTATATGGAAGCTGATATGGATGAGGCTACTATAACTCATGTTATTGATACTCTTATATCAAAGCTTACAAAGGCTGATATTCAGAGCACAATTACGCCTGACGAAGGAAGAAATGTACCATGGCATTATAATAATATCAAAGGTATAAACACAGCAAAACAGACGCTTGTTGCTCTTGATGGTCTTATGGAGATGATTCAGCTTAAAAACGAGGGTCCTTTGAGAGATAAGATAAGAGAACTTAAGGAAAGAGCTATACTCTTCATGGAAGAGATAAAAGAACTAGGTTATTTTAAAGCTGTCCATAAGGGTATGTTCGTTGATTCAGCTGAGTATCCTGAAAGAAATGGTGACGGTATAGCAAGAGACCCTGAAGGCGGAGTGGCAGTAGGGACGATAGTTGAAAAAGATGATGACTATTTTGCTCCAGTCTGTCATCAGTTTGGACAGGAAGATATATCTGACCCATGTAAAGCAATAGATGGGTGTACTTTTTGCAGACCTGAAAAGATACAGTTCATAGATGAACTTGATGAATCTGATACCGCTCATAAAAGACTTGAGAAAAAATTTGAGGATGACGACAAAAATCTCACTTCTCCAGAAGTTGAGTGGCATGGCGATGGTACGGTACTTATAACCCTTTTCTTCCCTGAAAATGAGGAGATCGCCAAAGCCGCTGCTGTTGAGATGGGAAAAAAGATGAACCTTTCAAATGTAGAGGTAGTAAACACAGCACCGATGCATCCAAGTGAAGGAACATTGGTTGAAATAAAAGGTAAATCAGATATTAAGATAGATAAATCAAAACTATATATTCCTCCTAAAAAAGAAATCCTTCCAGAGGATGTAATAAGAAAAGAAATTGTTGAAAAAGGAGTAAAAGTCGTCGCCGGAACAGTTGGGGAGGATGAACATTCAGTTGGTCTACGAGAAATACTTGATATCAAACACGGTGGTGTTGAAAGATTCGGAATAAAATACAGATATCTTGGAACCTCTGTACCTATTGAAAAACTGGTCGATTCGGCTATTGAATACGGAGCAGATGCTATTTTGATGTCAACAATAATATCTCATAACGATATACATGTTAAATCACAGAAAAGACTTCATGAGATCTGTGTGGAAAAAGGTGTTAGAGATAAGTTAATACTTATAGGTGGCGGGACTCAGGTGAAGGATGACCTTGCAAAAAAAGCTGGAGTCGATGCAGGTTTTGGCAGAGGAACAAAAGGTATTGAAGTAGCCAGTTTTATAGTAAAGCGACTTAGAGAAAAAAAATAAGGTAAGATTAATGAAAATAGATGTCATTACTATTGAAATAGGTAGTACAATAACTAAGATCAACGCCTTTAACGACATCTTTTCGGATAGCATTAAACATATAGGTCAATCAACAGGGCTTACATCCGTGGATAAAGGAGATGTGAGCCTTGGGGTTGAAGAAGCTCTGGAAAATCTAAAAAAAGACCTTGGAGAGGATTTAGAAGTCGGTGAGTATCTTATAAACTCATCTGCAGCTGGCGGACTTCGTATGGCTGTCTTTGGTCTCACCTATGCAATGACCGCTAGAGCTGCCAGAGAAGCCTCTCTGGGAGCAGGTGCTATAGTTGAATTTGTCGGAACAGGAAAGATTCAGGACTTTCATCTTGAGGATCTTTATGATACAAGACCGAATATTATCATGCTTGCCGGTGGACTCGATCATGGAGATACAGAAATAACCCTTCATAATGCTAAAATGTTAGCTTCAAGTGAACTTGATGTACCTTTTATATATAGCGGGAATCGTCAGCTTCAAAAAAGCGTCCGCCGACTGTTTGAAAAAAACAACAAGATCCTGCATATAACCAAAAATGTATATCCAGATGTCGATCAGCTTGATATAGACGAGGCAAGAAAAATAATACAACATACTTTTTCCGAGCATATAATACACGCAAAAGGTATGGAAAGACTTGAGCGATACACTTCAAAAGAGATAATACCAACACCTTATGCTGTACTGACCGGAGCTGAAAGATTGTATAAGACATTAGGAGATCTGGTTGTAATAGATGTTGGTGGAGCAACTACTGATATTCATTCTGTTAGCGAAGACTCACCTGAAAACTCTCCTTATCGCGCTCAGGCTACCTCTCTCGTTAAAAGGACTGTTGAAGGAGATCTCGGAGTCTTTGTAAATGCAAAGAATCTAAACGATATAGAGGATAATATTGATGACTTTCATACCGACCTTGAACTTCTCAGACCACTTCCAGAAACAGAGGATGAAAAGAATATTACAAAGGAACTTACAGCCAAAGCAGTATCTATAGGACTCAGACGTCATGCCGGCACAAAGAAAGTTCTATATTCTCCAACTGGTAAAAAGACTCTTATATATGGAAAAGATCTCACACAGGTCAAATACATGATAGGTACCGGCGGTGCACTCTCAAGATTAGAAAATGCTAATAACATTCTTGAAAGGATAAGAGATAATCAGATAGAAGGCTCTCTTCTACCACAGTGCAACGCTAAAATAATGATAGATAAAAAATATATCTTTTCTTCAATAGGAACACTTGCTTTTCATTATAAAGATGCAAATATCGAAAAACTATTAAAAGATCATTTCAGGGAGTAGCTAATGTTTCCAAGACTATTAATAGACAGACAAAAAATATTAGAAAACGCTGTTGCAGTAAGTTCTCTTCTTCAAAAAAAGAATATAGATCTTTTTTTTGTATCTAAAGTGTTCTGTGCAGATATAAAGATATGCGAAAAACTTGTAAGTAAAGAGTTTAAAAAGATAGCTGATTCAAGAATTCAAAATTTAAAAAGATTAAGAGAACACTTCAGAGAACAGATAGAATTGTTACTTTTAAGACTTCCTATGCATAGCGAGATCGAACAAGTCGTGACCATATGTGACATGACCTTAGTATCCGAACTTTCTACTTTAAGACTTCTTGATGAGGAATGCAGGATACAAAGAAAAAGATTAAAAGCAATACTTATGATAGATCTTGGTGATCTAAGAGAAGGTATTTGGCCTGATAAATTAAAACAATATCAGGAGGAGATAACCGGATTTAAGAACGTCGATATTATCGGTACCGGAGTCAACCTTGCATGTTATGGAGGTGTAATACCAGATAAAGATAAAATGGATACTCTTGTTGGCCTTACTAAAGAATTCAGAAAAAAAACAGGCCTTTCACTTGAGATGATTTCCGGCGGAAACTCCTCTTCACTTCCACTAATACTCGAAGATAAGATGCCGGAAGACATAAATATGTTAAGGGTAGGAGAAGCTATAGTTCTTGGAAGAAATGTAATAGATAGAAGTCCGTGGCCTGATACACATCAGGATACTTTTGTGTTTGAAGCTCAGCTTATTGAAGTCCTTGATAAACCTTCTATTCCTATAGGAAATATTGGGCAGGATGCTTTTGGAAATTCACCTGATTTCAAGGATCTCGGTGTACATAAAAGAGGAATACTCGCTTGTGGCAGACAGGATATAGATCCGGATGGTCTTATTCCACTTGAAAATATAAAAGTTCTTGGTGCATCAAGCGATCATGTGATTGTAGATCTAAAAGACATCGGACGAAGAATTGAAGTGGGAGAAACTTTAAGATTCATACCTACATACGGTTGTCTTTTAAGAGCTTCTACTTCAGATTATGTCGATAAAGAATATATAAATTGATCTTATACAATAAAAAAAGCCCTGTCATTGCAGGGCTTTAATTTATAAAAGGTTATCCCTTAGATAAACGAAGTTGTAACCGTATGGGGGGGTGCACAACTTCACTTTTATTATATTACATTATATTTTCTTATAATGCAAGTTTATTATTTTTATTATTTTATTGATATTTTTTTTATTTTTATGGTAATATTATAAAAAATAAGGATATATCACTATATGGTTGAAGAATTTAAAAAGAGACTCGGCAAAAGAATAAAGATCTATCGTATTCAAAAAGAGATTTCGCAGGAAGCTCTTGCTAGAAAAAGCGAGATACATACTACTCATTTAAGTAAAATAGAAAACGGTAAAGCAAATATAACGATAGAAATACTTTATAAGATTTCTCTTTCACTTGGTGTTAAGGTACAGGATCTTTTCTATGAACCAAGAAAATCACAGGAAATAGAATCTTATTTTGACAAATTTTTTAAAAAAGACTCTCCTCATTCACTTGATGATAAAAAAGACTATTGTGATAAGTTTTTTGATTTAAAATAAAGAATTATTTAATTATAGTTATTGTTGAGGAAAAGGCTTTGGCGGTTGGAATTAAAAACACTTGCTTTTCGTCATTTAACACAACATATCTAAGATTTATCTCCTCAACCAGTCCAGTCTTACCATCAAGACTTATAGTCTGACCAATTGAAAACGGCTTTGAAAAAAGTATAATAAATCCGGAGATAAGATTAGACAAGGTATCCTTTAAAGCCATTCCAAGCACAAACCCTGTAAGTCCCATTCCAGCTATTATTGTCCTTATATTGACTCCAAACATATCAAAATAAAGCATTATTACACTGAAGATAGTAATGAAATAAATTATATCTCCTATAATATTAAAAACGGTATCTCGTGCATCTTTAAATCTATTACCATAATGACGTAAAAACCTTCTTATCTTTGATGCTACAAATATCAATATCACTGCAACTACTGTGGTCTTTAAAAACTCGATACCGTAAGATTCAAGATAAAATCGAACTCTTAACAGTAGCTCCTGTGAGTATCGCTGCATATATCAATCCCAACCTTCAAGAGAAGTATTAACATCCTTAAGCTTACTTGTCTCGACATAACTTTTTGTACCATCTATAATAATTGCTTTGTCTTTTGGAACTATTATCTTTCCATAACCTTCTTTGGCCTCAACCTGGACTTCACCTTGCTTTACTGCTATTCTAAGAACTCTATTTTTATCATTTTCAACTTTAAAAACTGTTAACTTTCCTTCAGAATATACTGTTCCAAGATCATTCTCTATTATGACCTCTCCTCTTCCTGAAGGTTTTCTAACAACCACAACACCATTTTCAAAAAACATCTCTATATGAGCTTTTTGTGTACCCTCAACTTCCATATTGTCAAGAGTAAGTTCAACACCATTTTTTAAGGTCATAACGGTTTCATTTCCAAAATCCAGTTTTAATTTCGCCCCATTTTTCAACCTTATAGAAGAACCCGGTTCAAGCACGTTATCAGTACGTTCAGCTGTAAGATAGACATCATCCTGATCTTTTCTTAATTCATAATCACCTATTGTCCTTATTATATTGACCTTCTTGGTCTCTTTTATCTGTTCAAGCTTCTCTTTCTTGTTATTAAAACTCACAAAAAAGATAATAAGTACAATAACCGCTATTATTCCACCAACAACGGATAAAAGCATCATATTTAATTTTTTCTTTTTTTCTCTTTCCGCTTTTTCTTTTCTTTCCTGTTCAAGTTTTCTTCTTTTTTTCAATCTATCTCTAGGTGTTTCCATTTTCATATCTTTCCACTTAGCCATAAATCCTCCTTATAATGTTACTCATCCATTCTTAACAGAAAATCCTGGGAATAAAGTGCATGATCCCTGTTCCATGCAAAACTCTGATCATTTTTTAATAACAGAGCTTCTTTAAATATCTTTCGTGCCTTTACATTCTCGTTAAGAAGAAAGTAGATCTTACCTAAAAAATATTTTTATTTAGCATCTTTTTCAAACCCAGGTTTTTTTACTATCTCTTCAATTACCACTCGAGCTTTATTGAGTTTTTATCTATAATCTTTCTCACTTTTATTGTAATTATTCTCATCAAAAAAAGTAAAACTCTTAGCTATTGCATTATTTACAATCGCATATTGATCGTCTTTTCTTATCTTTGTGACCTTTTCTTCTTTCTTTGGTACCATTAATTCTCTTGCCTCTTTATTATCAGTTATATTGTTTTTTTCAGAGACATCATGAGGAGCTGAGATTTTCAAAAATAAGATCAACGAGATTATAAATACAAGAAATGCTGTTCTATAGATCATGAGATCACATCCCTGTATAACCTCAAATAATCTTCTGAGATTCTGTTTATTGAAAACATTTTTTTCCCATCCATGGAAATCTTCTCCCTATTAAAAACTTCTATATCAATCTTTTCAGGCATATTATTAATATTCAAAATAACACCACATTTATATTTTAAAATAAACTCTCTAATAAAATCAACATTTCCTGAAGTTATTATTGGAAGTCCACAGGAAATATATTCAACAAACTTTATCGGACAGGCCACTTTATTGACTATATTTTCTTCTCTAAATACCATTCCTACATCAGCAGCAGATAGATAGTGAGCTACTTCTTCATGCTTAAGTTTTTTCCATATAACATTGTCATTCTTTTTACAAAACTCATTTTTTGATATCAGAAGAAGTTTTGACCTACCATCATCAACTTTTTCCAGTATATCATCAATATTCTGCCATGGCGAATTACCACCATTTATCATTACAAATAATAATTCTTCTTCATTTACCTTAAGTTGATCCCTGATCTCTTTTCTTTTAGCTTTATCAAACACAAATCCGTCACCGGCAATGCAGTGATTTAAACTTATGATTTCTCTATCTATAGAATATTTTTCACACAGATAATCTCTAAGAGATTCAGAAACACATGAGAATGTAGCACTGTTTTTCAGTAAAGAAAAAAGCAGTCTTAAAAGACCTTTTTTTAAATATCTTTTCAATATAAAGGAATCAAAACAGTCAATCTCCTCATATTTTGCACCTCTTATATCAACCACAAGTTTACTTTCCGTTATTGCACTATAAATATAAGCATAAAATGCTGCATTTTCACCTCGAGCATGACAGATATCAACTTTGTTTCTATTTTTGATCGCATCTTTTATGATATTTATTATGTTTGTCTCACTAATGTCTATCAGCCGGGCTTCTGAGATCTCCTGATTTGTTTTATATTTTTGCAAAAGTGCTTTTACCTGAGAATCAAAAGCAGAATCTTTTGATGAGATAAAATATCTTAACCTTATTTTTTTATCTAAGTTTTTTTCCATAACCCTGACTGCCTTTTCCTTTATATATATTCTGCTTAAAATCCACTTCTGCACAATCAACTATTCTTAAATGATTAGATCCAGGAATAAACCTTCTTACTATAGGATTCTTAAAATCAGCAAAACAAATCCTGACAACTAATCTGTCTCCTTCTACAAAAGTATCTGTCTTTGAAGCTTTTTCTGAATAAAACAACCCTTTCTTACCTTTAAGAAGATTATTTTGTTCGACACCATCAAAAAAAGGCACGTTATGGTTAAAAGCAGAACGTTCTTTGTACCTTTCTTCAAAAAATGGAGTATAAAGATAACATCCCGGATCATTTATTATAAGCTTTTTGTTTATTTCAAGGACAAAGGATAATGCATCATTATGAGAGTGTCCTGATATCCAACCATTTACATCTACAGTTCCAGTTGATATTACACATTTCAAAGTGTTGTTTTTTATAACAGCCCACTTTCCTTCAGGATAAACGGTTATCTCTGAACGAATAGATTGCCTGAGACTTTCAGCATCTTCAGAAGCATCCGAAAAAAACAACTCTTTTTCTATATCAAACTTATTTGGCTTAAAGACTTTTTTTATATATGAAACTCTGTTATCAGGTCTAAGTTGCATGTCTGAATAAAGATATTCAAAAAACTGACCTTTTATAGAATCATTATTTTCAAATGGATACTCATAATAAAGGATATCTTCGTCTAACCATTCATTTATTGACTGTTCTTTCCAAAACGTCTTATTCTCTGATAAATGATGATATTTCTTCAAGGCTTCATCTTTGCTTATTATATCACCTACAATATCGCTTTTAATAAAAACACCACTATCACAATCTCCCATTAAAGGTAGATGCTTACCAGAGATCCTTACATCTTTAATAAAAGCAATTCCCTTGCATATTCTTCGAAGATCAAACCCTTCCAAAGAAACACCAGATTTTTTACAGATACCAAGAGTGTAGATCAACATATCAAGTACAAAAGAATGATAATAGATTGAATCTTCTATACTACAGCCATCGTCTAAAAACTGTTTTTTTAACTCTATCTTTAATTCTTTTAATGCATATTCTATCCACGACGATGTCTCTTCATTCTTTTCAAAGTATAGTCCGGCAATTAGAAGGCCACAAAGCTCAGCAATATAATGATTTGAATTTATCACAGATGAATATTCAAGGTTTTTATAGATAAAATTTCCATGTTCATAAAGACTTTTTGAGAATAACCTATCAAACCAATTCTTTTTTATCCCTTTTATTTTAATATCACCAAAAAGATCTTTTGCAACAAGAAGATTGACCGCTCTTATGGCTACATCCATATTAGAACGCCAGTTAACTCCGTACCCTGCTGGATTTGATAAATAAAAGTCTAGAAATTGACACATAAACTCTTTAAAACATTCAATCTTTATATCTTCATGATTTGCTGATAAAAAAGCCAATCTCACGAGATGATTCATCCTTGATAACTCCCAGGGATTCTTTATATCAACTCCAGGAAGGTGTGCATATTGGACTTTACTTTTCCATATATCCTTTGGCCATCTATAACCCGATTTTATATCCCTGTGCCAGTCGATTGTCTCATAATCTCTATTAATGACTTTTAATATCTTATATATTCTTTTGGATTTGTTTCTTATTTTTTTTGAAAACTTTTCTTCTCTTTTACTTTTATTACTATGATTAAACCCGTTGATTCCCGGCGATATTGATTCAGAAGAGTTTTTTAACCAACCCGAGCCAAGGAGGTCAAATCTATGCTGTCTTATCATATTATAATATATGTCAAAATTTTTTGATTGATTGTCAGGGATAGCTACTTTAAAGTCATCGAATACCCCCCCTTTTATTAAAGGAAAGTCATTATGTCTTACAATATATTTTTCAGGTTGTAACTTAGATTCCATTTCGGAAAATAATTTTTTGCTTAATATATTCAACGAACTTTTTATAAGATAAAGACTTCCCTTTTTTTTGTACAGAGATATTATCTTATTAATATGATCATCAAACCTTTTTATACTCATCTTTTTCCTCTTATCGTAAGATAAAACCTTCTGATCTCATCTTTGTTGATATAACCAGTCCCATATAAGGTTAACACGAAAAATAGAACAAATAATATTTTTGTTAAGAAAGCAGTCAATGAACCGGATTCAACTGTTGAGAAAACAGCATATAAAGTTGCTGAAAAAGAACTTATCATAGCAAGTCTTGTATACTCATATTTTATTCCAAGATATTTTGCACTGTAAATAAGATATAGTACTGTAAGTAAAAAATAGGATATAAGAGTAGCAAATGCAGCCCCAGGGATCTTAAATATCGGTATAAGCAAAATATTCAGGACTATATTCGACAAAGCAGCAACAAACCAGAAAAGAGAGAGGATCCTGTTTTTTCTATCAACATTTATACCTGTTAGTATTAGATTGTTAAAACCTGCTAGAAAATATGTAAAACCTAAAATATATACCATTTTCCAGGACGAATAAAATCTCTCATCAAGAAAGAAGGTTATTATCTCTGGAGAAAAAAGTCCAAGTACAAGAAGTGCTATAAGTACAACACCAACATAAAACTTTTAAAACCTTGATAAGAGTATTTTATAGGAATCACTTTGTTTAGCTCTCTCATAAACATCTGGAGAAAATCCTTTTAAAGGATAAATCGCAATAATTGGTATAAAAGCTGCTAATTTATATGAAAGAGAATAAATACCAAGCTCCTTCATGGTAAGAAAATAACTTATAAAATATCTATCCGAAAGACTTATGATCAGATAAAAAAACTGAACATAGACGAGAGGTATAGAAAAATAAAGCATCTTTTTAACAAGATGATATTTCATAGAAATAATAGGAAGCCTTCCTGAATATAATAAACAAATAATAAACTCGATAAGATTGCCTATTAAAAGTGCGTAAAAAATACCTTTTATTCCTTTTTCAAGTACGACAACAAAAAAGATTGTGATTATCAATATGAATAATGTTGATATTACATTTATCACTGTATAAGTAGTAGCTTTTTTTATCACCATCAATCTATTATAGAAAAGCTGTGAAAGATTTTTAATACCTGCACAAAATACTGCAATATATATTATTACATTTTCTTTGTCGGTTGCCGAAAGCCAGCTTTTCAAATCATTTGGAAGTATTAAAACTATAATAAACATTATCAGAGATGAGAGAAAAGTATACCAAAAAGCTGTATAAAAAAGAACATCCTTTTCTTTTTCATCACAATCGTAATATTCTCTTACATAACCACTTGCAATCATCATTCCGGCAAGTATGGAGATTATGTTGATAAGAACATATATAAGTTCAAGAGAACCGTATCTTTCAGGAGAAAGATATCTAGTGTAAAGAGGGAGCAGAAAAAGTTGTATTGCTCTACCTAGCACTCCACCGGCACCATATATCGTGATATTTTTAAGGATAGATCTTACTGACATCTAATTTTTATTCTCTCTCTAATTCATTGATTATCCATCGAAACTTTCCGGAAGCATCACTTTGAATATGATCCACTCTTTCAGTATCTATATCAACTTCGCTTCCAAGTATCTTTTTTAGACCAAAGACAACCTCTTCAAGTTCTTTTTCTATATCTACCCCATCAACTACCTCATATTGAAAAAGAAACTTCAATAAAGACCTTTGAATGAGCCTGCATTTTTTTATTGCTTTAAGATTCTTAAGTGGAAAGGTTATTATTGCAGGAGGTACTATCTCTTCTTTGCTATTATAGATAATATCCTCTAATCTTCCGTTTATATTCTCGACAATCGGAAACAGCATAAACTGCTGATTACCTTTCATATCAACAATATTTCCAACGGTGTCAGAAGTCTTATATCTTATTAAAGGAAAATATCTATTATTAAAACCAGTTGCTACTATCTCTTTGTTTTCACCTAAAAACTCAGTATATCCATAGATAGGGAGGAAACAGTACTGTCTTTTATTATTCCATGCCGCCATAGTCTGTCTCTCTGCATGACCATAATGCGATATGATCTTAGCTTCAGGAAAGGTCTCCTCGATCTTTTTTAAATGATCTTTATATAATACTTCAGAAGCAAGCATGATCCCTTTTATTTGTTTTTTAATATTATGATCTGATCCTATAAGAGCTTTAAAAGCAATAAAAGATGATGGATAGCCGTGAATATATTGAAATCCTGATCTTTTTATTTCCTTTAATATTAAACCTATATTAGTTGAGTTCATCTTTATTATATTTATTCTCAACACTCTACCTGGCAGATATGAAAAAAGTTCTTTTTCGTCTAAAACTCCTCTCAACTCTACCCTCCCATACCATGGATAGAATCCAATTCTTTCCCACTGATAAGTTATTGTTGCCCATTCTCTTTCAACACTTTCTCTTGAATAATAAAACTGTATTGGAGACCCTGTTGTTCCACTTGTATGACCTTTATATCTTTTTATATGATCACATGAGATTATATCGTTCAGATTTTCCATGACCTCTTTTTTTGATGTCAATGGGATCTTTGCGATATCAGCTGGTTCTTTTATAGATCTTGGGGTTATTCCATATTCTGAAAACTTTTTATTATAAAAGTTTGTCTTATAAAAAGCTTCTCCCAACATGTCTTTAAAAAGTGAAAACTGATAGTTTAATACATCATCATAACTCATCTTTTCGGATATCTTCAATTTTTCATAATAGGAGCTATATTCCTTATCAAGGATTTTATAGACTCGCGGAAAAGATTTTCTAAGATAATCCATTGCCTTCTCGTAAAAAAGTTTCTTATCTATGGCATCCTCCAATAAGATTGAATTAATATTCTACTTTTATTATCTCAATTTAAAGACACGCTAGTCAAGTATTGGTTAATCACAGAAGTCATCACATTTATTAAAATGGTGTATCAAATTAAGAATATATTCATAAAATGAAACACTTAAAAAAATAAAAATCTTTATAAACCCTATATATAAAACAAAAAACTGATTTTGGAACAACATTTGCTCATTATCAGAAAAAGGAGGAATATATGAAGAAAAAGCTTTTTATTTTTATCATAATACTTTGTCTTACAATTATCAGATCAATAATACTATTTGATTTTGCAATAGAATATCTACAAAACGACGAGGGTCTTATTGATGTGATCCAATATAAATATAAAGGCTTCGATGAATTTATTAACTATAACAAAAGCAATATCTACTCAATCATAATCAGGTCGATGTTTTCAGAAAACATAGTCGTTCATCTTAACAGATTTATTCTGGAGGCGGAAAATGTATAACTGTGTTCATACTACCAATATTAACGGAATTAAAGCTTCGCTGGTAAAAGTAGAAGCCGACATATTAAGAGGTCTTCCAGGGTTTATAATAGTAGGTCTTCCAGATACCTCTGTCAATGAAGCTAAAGAAAGAGTCAAAGCTGCTCTTTTAAATGCAGGTCTAAAACTACCTCCCGGAAAGATAACAGTAAACCTTTCCCCAGCTGAACTTAAAAAAAACGGTTCCTGTTTCGATCTTCCTATAGCTATATCACTTTTAGCAGCATGTGGTGAGATTGAACCTATAGAAAAAGAACACAAGATGATATTAACAGGAGAACTTGGTCTGGATGGTAAGATCAATCCTTTAAGAAGTGTACTTCCAGTAATTCTTACCGGGATAAACAACGGTATAAGAGATTTTATAATACCTTATGCAAATAAATATCAGATCTTTGATATTAAAGATACCAATATATATCTTGCAAAAGATCTTGAAGAGATCATAGATTTTTTCAAAGGGAATAAAGATCTGGAACTTTTCTCGGGTAATAAAAAAGAAAGCGATGATCATATTAACGATTATTGCCCCGATCTATCAGAAGTATCCGGCCAATATGCTGCAAAAAGAGCTCTTGAAATAGCAGCAGCTGGTGGCCATAATATGTTATTACTGGGTTCTCCCGG
>PKTG01000036.1 GCA_002869225.1 Candidatus Muiribacterium halophilum
CTTTTTGTAGCTTATGATGATGTTCAGTTTACTGCTCCTGTATTTGCAGGAGATTATATTGAAGCCAAAGGTTATATAGAAAAAAGTGGGAATTCATCAAGGACTATGGTCTTTGAAGCTTATAAAGTAATAACTTCAGCTAAGATAGAAGATCAACCATCAGCTTGTGATGTACTCGATGAACCGGTACTCGTTTGCAAAGCTCATGGTACATGTGTTGTTCCTAAAGATCTTCAAAGAAAATAATTTTGCGTTGCAGTATTTTTATTTGAATTATGCTGCAATGTAATATATTATATTTAGGAATATGGTTTAAAACCTTAAAAAAATAAAGGGAGATCTATTATGACAGAAGTATTTATTTGTGATGCGGTAAGAACAGCAATAGGAACATTTGGTGGAACATTATCCAAAGTCCACCCTGCAAAATTAGGTGAAACAGTTATCAGGGGACTTCTTGAAAGAAATAACCTTAAAGGCGAAGCGGTTGATGAAGTGCTTATGGGTTGTATACTTCAGGGAAACCTTGGACAGAACGTTACAAGACAGGCTGCGGTTAACGCAGGTATACCAGTAGAAAAGACAGCTACTACAATCAATATGGTATGTGGTTCAGGTCTTAGAACTGTTGCTATGGCTGCTCAGTCGATCCTTCTTGGAGATGCTGATGTAATAATAGCAGGTGGAACTGAAAACATGTCTATGGCTCCATATATGCTTGGAAAAGCAAGAAACGGTTTCAGAATGGGACATGGTGAAATAACAGACTCAATGATAAAAGATGCTCTTTGGGATGCGTTTAACGATTATCATATGGGCGTAACTGCTGAAAACATCGCTGAGAAACATAATATAACAAGAGAAGAGCAGGATACTTTTGCAGCAGCTTCTCAGAATAAAGCTGAAAAAGCTCAGGCAGATGGAAAATTCAAAGATGAGATCGTACCAGTTGAAATACCTCAGAGAAAAAAAGATCCTATAATATTTGAGGAAGATGAATATATTAAAAAAGGTGTTACAGTTGAAGGTCTTTCAAAACCAAGACCAGCATTCAAAAAAGATGGCACGGTTACAGCTGGAAACGCTTCCGGTATAAATGATGGAGCTGCTGCAGTTCTTCTTGCTTCAAAAGAAGCTGTAGAAAAATACGGACTTAAAGTACTTGCTAAAGTAGTAGCACATGCACATGCTGGTGTAGATCCTTCCGTTATGGGTCTTGGACCTGTCCCTGCTGTGAAAAAAGCTCTAGATAAAGCAGGTTGGAAGATTGATGAACTTGAACTTATAGAAGCTAACGAAGCTTTTGCTGTTCAGTCACTTGGTGTTAATAAAGAACTAGGTTGGAATACAGATATAATAAACGTAAACGGTGGAGCAATAGCGCTTGGTCATCCTGTTGGAGCTAGTGGAACAAGAATTCTTGTTACACTTCTTCATGAGATGAAAAGAAGAGATGTAAAAAAAGGATTGGCTACTCTTTGTATCGGTGGCGGTATGGGAATAGCTGTCTGCGTTGAAAGATAAGCTTTAATAAAGGAGAGGTTTATGAAGAAAATAGGCGTCGTTGGTTATGGCACAATGGGAAACGGTATTGTCAGTGTCTCAATTGCTAGTGGTTTCGATGTTGTAGTTTGTGAAGTCGATCAGGAAAGAGTAGACAAAGGGAATGCTTTAGTCAAAAAGACACTTTCCAAGTTAGTAGCTAAAGGAAAGATCGAAGGGGATGTTGATACTTATTTATCAGGACTTCAGACAGTCCTTACTCTTGATGGTCTTAAAGACTGTGATATTGTTGTTGAAGCTGCTACTGAAAATAAGACACTCAAACTGGATATATTTCAGAAATTAGATAATATCCTACCAGATAATGTTATATTAGCTACAAACACAAGTTCAATATCTATTACTGAGATTGCCGGTCATACTAATAGAGCTGATAAAGTTATAGGTATGCATTTTATGAATCCGGTACCTATTATGAAACTTGTAGAGGTTATCCGTGGAATCGCAACATCTGATGAGACTTACAACCTTGTTAAGGAACTTTCAGAAAAACTTGGAAAGACTCCTGTTGAAGTTAATGATTATCCCGGTTTTGTTGTCAATAGACTGCTTATCCCTATGATTAATGAAGCGGTTTATACTCTTATGGAAGGCGTTGCTGAAAAAGAAGCAATAGATACAGTGATGAAGCTTGGTGCTGCTCATCCTATGGGACCACTCGCTCTTGCTGATCTTATTGGTCTTGATGTATGTCTTTCTATAATGGAAGTGCTTTACGATGGATTCAAAGATACTAAGTATAGACCATGTCCACTTCTAGTTAAAATGGTCCGAGCTGGATATCTTGGAAGAAAGACAAAAAAAGGTTTCTACGATTATTAAGATATAATTATCAATATAAAAGCCCTCGTATATCGGGGGCTTTTTTTTTTGTAAATTATATACAATCTTTAGCCGATAAAAAAGTTGTCAGGCCACGGATGGCCGCTTAAAGCGAATTATTTTGAGGAGAATATTCGCACTGACGTCGCACACGGATGTGCTAAAAAGCCTGTTTTATAAACAGGCTTTTATTTTATTTTCGATTATATTAGTTAGAAGAATCAGAAACATCGATAATAACTGAATACAAATGTTCCTTACCATTTAATAAGACCTTACCACTACTAACAGATACGTTTTTTATCTCACCAGATTTAAGCCTATGTTGAAATTTAAAAAAGTTTTTTTTACCTGATATTGCTTTTTTCATTTCACATTTTATCTCATCTTCAGAAAGTATATTAATATCCATTATTCTAAGTTTTAATAAATCATCATAGTTATATCCATAAAATTCAGCAGCTTTTTTATTAGCATTTTTTATTCTTCCGGTATCCGGATCGATTATTAAAATCACAAGATGATTATTAAGGAATAAGGAATTATAGATGTCTTTTGTTGGGTTCATTAAGAACTCCTTTTGTTTTGTATTCATTCTTTTGCTGTTAACATTATATCATTGTAATTATTACAATTGCAAATCTTTCTTGACTACCAGTCAACACCTTTGTAGAATTTAGTAGCGATAAAATCTTAATGGAGGACAATTATGGCTTATAGTTATTTTGTTGTAGAAAGAGAAAATGAACTTTTTAAGATAATCATAAATATCCCAAAGACCCTAAACTCTTTATCTTCAAGGGTTTTAAATGAATTGTCGATAATAATCGATGAAGTAAAAAAGGATCAGAAAATCAAATGTATCATAATTACCGGAGTAGAAAAAGCATTTGTAGCTGGAGCTGACATTGAAGAGATGTCAGAGATGGATTTTAATCAAGCTCTTGGTTTTTCAAATACTGGTCACAAAGTATTCACTAAAATAGAAAGACTTTCAGTTCCAGTAATCGCTGCCTTAAATGGATTCACTCTCGGTGGTGGTCTTGAACTTGCTCTTTCATGTGATATTAGAATAGCATCAAGCAAGGCAAAACTCGGTCAACCTGAAGTAGGTCTTGGTATAATACCTGGCTTTGGAGCAACTCAAAGGTTAGTAAGGACTATCGGTCCTGGTGCTGCAAAACATCTTATATATACTGGTGATATAATCCGTGCTGATAGAGCTCTTGAACTTGGTCTAGTTAGCAAAGTTGTCGAACCGGAAGTCCTTCAGGAAGAGACTGTTAAAATAGCAAGAGCAATAATATCAAAGAGTTTCAATGCTGTTAAGACTGCTAAGAGATCTATTAATGAAGGTTTAGACATGCCGCTTGAAAACGCTTTAGAGCATGAAAAAGTATTGTTTGCTGGTTGTTTTACTCATCAGGATCAAAAAGAAGGGATGAAAGCATTTATAGAAAAGAGGAAACCAAACTTTGAATAAGATATTAACATTTATAATTTTTATTTGTATTACTGTAACAGTATTTGCTGATACAGATGAGGTAGAAATATTTTCAGATAGAGCTAAAAAGATCATTGATAGTCTTGAAGGTGGAAAGATAACTCAAAGTGAAGAATTACTTCAAAACACTCAGTATAGAATTAGTACATTAAAAATAATCTCAATGCTTACAGAAGGTCTTCAATATCTTAAAGTAAATAACTTTGAAAAAGTTAATGAAATAATAGCCAGTGTAAAAAAAGAAATCGAAAACCTTCCACAACTTTCACGAAAGTTAAAGGTTCAGGATTATAAGATTGTACCTTTAGAAGAAAATCGTTTAAGATTATTAATAAGATTTCAAAATGATTCAAAAAAAATAATAGAAAAACCTACTTTCTTTATTACTATATACGATAAAGATGGTAACAAGATTGATAAAAGAAAATTTTATATCCAAAAAAACATAATTCAACCTCATGAAGAGTTTGAATATAAATGTTATTTCTATAACATAATTGATCCTAAATCTATAGTTAAAGCGGAGTTTAAGATTTGATTATTTTCTTAACGATTTTAGGACTTATTTTTCTTTTATTTTTAGTAGTTATCTTTTATAACTACAAGATAAGTTTTGTTGCAAAAAAAGATTCGATATATGCTCATGTCGATCTTATTTTTGTAGATATACTATTTAGGAAGAAAAAGAAAAAGCAACAGGTAATAATCAAACTATTAGGATTTTTTAAGATCAAACGTAATATAAAGAAAGATTCAGCAAAATATGACCCTAATTACGATCGTATATTTTATGTAGTTGAATTCTTCTTTTCGCACATAAAAAAAATATTAGGATTTCTTACTATAGAAAGACTGGGAGTTCATATAACAGCAGGGTTTGAAGACTATTACATGCTTTCACAGATAAATGTCTTTAATATACTTCTCAACAACTATCTTCCAGGAGGATTATACTGTCAGTTTATTCCTGATTTTGAGAAGACAACTTTCGAGATGATCGGAAAAGGACAGATTATATTTCATTTAAATCGTCTTATATGGTTCTTCTTAAAACTGATCTTCGTTCCTGCTACATATCTTGGTGTCTATGAGTATTATCGATATAGTAAGTCAGTGAAAAGCGAGAAGTGAGTGGTGAATGGAATAACGTAAAGCGTGAAGCGAAATGGGTAAATATAGGAACCCAGGAATAATAAAAAAGCCCTTAAATAAAGGGCTTTTTTAAACTCTTTACGAAGTAAAGCATTTCATCGAAGATGAATACACAACCAAAGGTT
>PKTG01000055.1 GCA_002869225.1 Candidatus Muiribacterium halophilum
AATTATTGCAACGACAATAAGCATCTCAAGTAATGTAAAAGCATTTTTATTTTTCATACTTTAATTATAACATATAAAGCAGTAAATAGTGAATAGTGAGAAGTTAATAAAAACGTGGGGTTTGGAATTAGGGGTTTGGGTTTTGGATTGGTTTTGATCTTCCCAAAATCCAGCTTTATCCCAAATCCCTGTTTTTAGAGTAGTTCAATTGCTTCTTCAAGAGTCTTGGTTATCTCAAACATCTTGTCAAGACTTGTTATCTCAAAAAGAACTTTCACTTCAGGACTTGGATTTATTACTATAAGTCGTTTACCAATCTTTTTAACGTTTTTTAATAGGTTGATAAAGATACCAAGACCTGAGGAATTAATATAGTTTAATTCTGAAATATCTAAAAATACTGACTTTTCCTGATTTAGAAGTTCCTGAAATGCAAGATTTACATCCTCTTCGGTATCATATATCAGTTTTCCTTTTAATTTTAAAAGTACTATATCCGATTTTATCTGTTCTTTATGAATATCTAACATAATCAACTCTCACCTTTTTTTCTGAATTTGGTCATAATTATACTGTTTCCAGTCTCATTGAAAGCGACCTCATCCATAAAATTTCTTATCAGAAGAAGTCCTCTACCTGAATCATCATCAACGACTACTTCAGGTAGATTATTATAATCAAATCCTTTACCTTCATCTGATACAATCACTTTAAGAAAATCATTATTAACCTCATATGACATCTTGACTTTCTTCATAGCGTTGTTACCATTACCATGTTGTATTGCATTTTTTAAAGCTTCATCTATTGCAACGGTTATACCAAAACCGAAGAACTGTCCAAAGTCAATATCAGCTCCAATCAGTCTCTGATTTACATTATTTATCTTCTTTAAAGCGTTTCCGATATCTTCCACCACTTTAAACAGTATCGTTATATATGGTTTCTGTGAAGGAAAAACAAATTCATTATTTATATTAAACTTTATCATCTATCCCCTACCACATTATTATCTTGTTATTTTCATCTTTTCTTTTCTGTTTTTTTTGTGGCTTTAATACCATTATTAATATTATTATAACAATAAGTAGTATTACAAGTACAATTATTAGTCTTACTTTTTTCTTTTTTTCTAATCTTATCTGTTTTTCTTTAAGCTGTTCTAAAGCTTTCAAAGCGTCTTCCTGAGTATTATCCATTGTAAGGACTTTTTGGGCTGCTGCTCTGATCTCTTCATCCTCATTTGCGTTTTCAAGCTCTCTTACAAGTGAAGCTAAAACATATTTTTTAGCTTCAGTATTATCAGGTTCTATATCAAATATCTTTTTATAGACATTTTCAAGTTCTTCCTGATCATTACTAGTCTTATACCATGCTGCGAGACTCTTAAGATGAGTGATCTCAGGAGCTCTAAATATCTGAAATCTGTTATTTTCAGAATCGACTATGTAAAGATCTGCTTTTCTGTTTACAAATATTCCCTCAGGATTGTTAAACTTTCCAGGTTCGGTCCCTTTTTCTCCAAAATAACCTCTACATTTTCCATCAGTTGTGAATATCTGTACACGATTATTAGAATAATCTGTCACATATATATTATCCAGGTTATCAGTGTTTATATATCTTGGACTTTTAAACTGACCCGGCTCTGAACCTTCTCCACCAAACTTAAGTACTATCTCACCGTTTTCATTTATCTTCCATATGTTATTTTCTCGTGTAAATACAATATATGTAAAACCACTTTTATCTCTTGCTGCTGATCTTGGATTATAATTCTTCTTTGTTGATGGGTCATAACACTTGATTGCTTTTTTAAATTTTCCATCTAGATCAAATATCTGGATCCTGTAGTTTGAATAATCAGCTACGATGACTTCATCTTTTAATCTGTCTACAAAGATTCCTCTTGGTGATCTAAACTCACCATCCTTACTTCCGAATTTACCGAAGGTAAGTATTAGATTTCCATTCTCATCGTATTTTATAACTCTGTTGTTTCCATAATCTACCACATAAATATTATTGTCATTGTCTATATCAATACCAATAGGTTTTTTTAGTTTAGGTGATGACTGGTTACCTATTTCAAGAAGAAATTTCCCTTCAGAAGAGAATTTTTGAACTCGACTATTGTTCCAATCAGTTACATAGATATTTCCATAGGTATCCGAAGTTATGCAAACAGGATAATCAAATTCTGAAGGTAGTTTACCTTCATTTCCACCAACCTGTCTTTCAAATATATACTCCATGTCTGATGCAAATACAACTGTTCCTAAAATAACGATTAACGCTATAAGATAAAGGACTTTTTTCATTCTTTACCCCCTCTTTATTTTCCGATTTTTATTATCTTATCGTATTCAAGATACTTATCTTTAGAGAGTAGACACTTTTCTTCTCCACTCTCTTTCAGCCTGATCATAAGACTTTCAGCCTTATATCCATTCACACCATGCTGAACGATTTTCTCTTCACCCTTATTTAGTTTATCGGAATATAGTGTTTTTACAGCAAATGGTATCTTTTCCACTTTACCAGTTACCAACTTGATCTCATAAGGAAGTTTATCTTTTCCCATGACAATACAAGTAATCAGATTATCATTAAATTCAAATTCCAACATGATATTAAAAGGTTTATTGTTGGTAAAAACAAAATCCTTATAAGGATAAGCCACAGCAGCATCAAATCCTGGAAGAGTATAAGCCCAAGTTGGATCGTATATTGAGTGAGGGTATCTTTTTTCAATTTTAATATCCGCAAGAAGAAGTGCATTATATAAAGTACTTGTCACCTGACATATACCCCCTGCAATACCATCTACGAGTTTCCCTCTTAAAATAACAGGAGCTTTTAAAAATCCTGCAGCTAAAGTCCTGTTTCCTACAAACTTATTGAATGAAAGTGTCTGTCCTGGTCTTATTATAATATGGTCAAGCTTCGATGAAGCTAACTTAAGATTGACTACTCTGTTAAGATTATCAGGATTATATTCTGTAGTGAATTTCGAGATGATCTCCATTATATTATGCTCTTTTAGAAGAGTCTTAGTATCTTTTTCAGGAATTGTCTCCTCTACATCAAGAGTTATAAGATTATTGTTTTTACCTATATTCTTTTTGATAATATCAAGACTTGAGGTGATCTTTAAACTCAGACCGTTTTTATGAGGTATAACTTTTTTAAAATCTCCATCCTGTTTAATATAAGCATCTACAGGTTCAAAGTCCATATCGCGAGATATATTCTTAAGACGTGTATTCAAAAGCTCTGAAGAATATGCAAAGACAATAGGAATATTTGTATATTTACCAAATAAAGAAGCGATCTTTATATAAAGAGTGTTAAGATTCTGATAAGTCTTATCAACTTTTATCTCAAGACCAACAAGATCTTTCCATTTATAAGACCAGGTCATCTGACTCTTTTCATCTACAAGATTAACTATCTTATCAGGATATATCTTTGCAAGCATCTCCAATCGGCTAAAAATAGATTCTGATGATGATAACTCAAGTCTTTCATCCATTATCCGGACTTTATAAGAACTAAGATAGACCGTTATACTAAAAACAATTACCAAGACTAAAATCAATAAAAAAAATACTCTTCTCATCAATATATCTCCTTTTTTGGTTCCCTGTTAAGAAGAATATTTACACCTTTTTCAAAAGGCATTCCCTTAAATATTATCTCATATAAAACAGATGCTATTGGAAGTTGAACTTTTACATCTTTAAATCCTTCAACCACTACTTTTATAGCTTCAACACCTTCAATAGCCTGCTTAGAGGAATTATAAATGTTTAAAGGTCCTTTCTTTTCATCTACTATTCTTCTTCCAAAAGAATAGTTTCTACTAAGATCAGAATTTGCAGTAGCAATAAGATCACCAACACCCGAAAGACCCATAAAAGTAAATGGTTCACAATCCAGTTCACTACCAAACCTTGTCATCTCCATCAGACCTCTTGTAAGATAAGCTGCTTTAGTGTTAAGACCAAAACCCATTGCATCACATATACCAGCACCTATTGCAAGAATGTTCTTGTACATGCCTCCGATCTGTAGACCTTTATAGTCAGTTGAAGTATATACTCTAAAATATTCCCTGAACAAAAGCTTTTGTATCTTCTTTGTCAACTCAATATCAACACCGGCTATAACAGCCGATGCTGGTTGATGATCAGCTATCTCTTTTGCAAGGTTAGGTCCGGAAAGAAAGGCAAATGAACTTTCTGAAAATATTTCTGAAATAATATCTGATAGAAATCTCCCATCCTTTCTCATACCTTTTGTAAGTATGAGAAACGATGCTTCTTTATGAATGTTCAATCTATTTATAATATCTTCAAAAAACTGTGAAGGTACCGCTATAACACAAAGCTCCTCTTCAAAAGTCTTTTTTATTTCATTGTATGCTATTATATTTTTCGGTAGTTTTATTCCGGATAAGAACTCAGAGTTCTCATTATCTCTATTTATATTTTCACATGTTTCCACTTCATTGCACCATAAATATACTTTATTACTATCATCCTGAGCCAACAACCTTGCCATTGTAGTACCCCAGGCACCAGCTCCTATTATTTTTATGATCATTTTAACTCCTTAACAGTCGTTGATGTTCAGCTTCGCTGAAAAAAACTCACTTCATTCGTGATGAGCCTTTCAGGCTGTGCTCAGCTTTGCTGAGAGTAAATTCTTAACTCTTTGCTTTGCAAAGCACTTCAACAGAGTTGAACACATGACCTTTGGTC
>PKTG01000089.1 GCA_002869225.1 Candidatus Muiribacterium halophilum
TGATTATGTTTACAACATGGAAAAGGATTTTCTTGAAAAAGAAAAATATCCTGAGTATAAAAGTATTATGGAAAAGATGGCTAGATGGTCTGATGAGTATATAGTTTTAGAGAAAAAATAATTTTTAAACAGTTAAATAATGAAGGAGCGGAATTTTTCCGCTCCTTTTTTGTTTTAAAAAAATTTTTTATAATGTAGTTCAAAACCTTTTGATAATAATATAGAAAGTCAGAGCATCATCTACTCAAGTTTAATTACTTCTCTATACTTAGCTTCGCTGGTATTTCGAAGCAATTCTCCTTGCTCCGGTATGATTGACTTTCTTTTCTCAACTCTCATTCGTTTATAACCACTTGAAAAATCATCCAGGATTTTTCTGCACTATTTTCAAAAACGATAGCACATCGTGTGTAGGTGTTTTTGAAAATTTATTACCCTCATTTTAATTTTAGACATAGTCGAAATTATTTTTTCTTGTTTTTGGACAGGAGAGGAGTGGATTTGATAGTATGAGCTTATGGATAGGAAAGAATTTTTTGAAGATACGGAAACTGAAGTTACAACTATCATACCTACAAAGACAAAAGTACTAAGGTATATCTGGGTAGGACTTTTGATAGTCTATATAATATCTCCTATAGATTTCTTTCCGGATTTTGCTGGGTTTATAGGTTTTTTTGATGATCTGTTAGCCCTTTTTGGAATATACCAGATATTTAAAGGTACCTACAGAGACGATAAAAAAGTCTTTAAGAAGATGGCTATTTTCTTTACAATCTACACTATAGTTATTGTGATCCTTACTATAGCTATCTTTTCTATGTTTGTTCTGGGGAAATGATGAGAAATATCCTTTGTAAAGTCGAATATGATGGTAGTAGATTCTTTGGTTCTCAAAAACAACCCGATTATCCAACTGTTCAAGGAAGCATAGAATATACTCTTTCCAAGATGCTTGGTGAAAAGATCAAGACTACTTTCTCATCAAGAACCGACAAAGGTGTTCATGCAGTTGGGCAGTATTTTAATTTCAAGACAACAAATAGTATACCGCTTGATAGACTTTTAAAATTCAACAGTAGAAAGACACATATTAAGATAAGTGAGCCAAGAGAGGTGCCAGAGGATTTTTCGTCAAGGTTCTGGGCAAAGAAGAAGACCTATCTTTATATTGTGAAAAACACTCCGAGAATGAGAACTGTAGATTTCGATTATTGTTGGCATGTTCCGGAATCTTTGAATGTTGAAAAGATAAGGGAAGCCGCTAAAGTCATGACAGGAAAACACAATTTTAGATGTTTTTGTAAAGATCCGAATAGATATGATTCAACTGTTCGAATTATCGAAAAAATAAAAGTGGTCACCGGTACCGGAAATATTATGTTTCTGATAACCGGAAATTCCTTTCTTTACAACATGGTTCGCATTATGGTATACTCACTAATCGAGGTTGGTAAAGAAAAAAAATCTACCGATTTCATAGAAAGTATGTTATTATACTGTGACCAATTTCAGCCGCTTGGAAAAGCCCTACCCGGTGGGCTGTATCTGATGGATGTTGATTTTGGTACTGTTTTATAGAATCGTAAGGAGGAAACAATGGATAACAGGACTTTTCAGCTTAGAAAAGAAGATGTTAAAAGAGACTGGTACGTTGTAGATGCTGAAAACAAGACCCTTGGAAGACTTGCGACTGAAATAGCAAAAGTCCTCATAGGTAAAAACAAAGTGACTTATACACCACATATAGATAATGGTGATTTTGTTATTGTAACTAACGCAGAAAAAGTAGCGATCTCTGGAAATAAAGCTCTTCAGAAGACTTATTTCAGACATTCTATGTATCCTGGTGGAGGAAAATATACTTCATACAAGATGATGATGGAAAAACACCCAGAGAGAGTTATCACTTTAGCTGTAAGCGGAATGCTTGCAAAAAATAAACTCAGAAAGAAAAGACTTTCTAGACTAAGAGTATTTGTTGGTGCTGAGCATACTCATACAGCTCAGAGACCAATAGAACTTGAGATCAAATAAGGAGGAGAATAGATTATGGCAGCTCAGGTAATCGGTGCAGGAACCGGCAGAAGAAAAACCTCCACAGCAAGAGTTAGATTAATGAGAGGTGCAGGTAAAGTTACTGTTAATGGAAGAGAATTTGAAGAATTCTTTCCAAGAGAGATCGTTAGAAGAATGATCGTTGAACCTCTTAAGCTTATAAATAAACTCGGTGAATTTGACATAGCTGTTAATGTTAAAGGCGGAGGAATATCAGGTCAGGCTGGCGCGGTCAGACATGGTATATCAAGAGCGTTGCTTCAAGTTGATGCTTCTTTCAGAGATGCACTTAAGAAAGAAGGATTTCTTACTAGAGACTCAAGAATGGTCGAAAGAAAGAAACCAGGTCAGCCAAAAGCAAGGAAGAAATTCCAGTTCTCAAAGAGATAATAATTATATTACTCATAAAGAAAAAGCCACGGAAACGTGGCTTTTTTTTGTTACCGGGTCAGGCTGATCCTGAGTTTAAACTTACAGAGTTCAGCCTGACCCAGCATTATAAGACTTGGCAAACAAGCGTGTAGTTTGCCAGATATATCCTGATAAAAATTCTTTTAAAACCTTATTTAAATGTTTTGATAATAATTAGAATCTATTTTATACTCCACGGGTCATGGCAATGTGCCTTTCCCAGAATCAAGTCTACAAATCAAACCTAGTGATTTGGGAGCCCTTTGCTCCGTGCCACCCGCGTGGTATAAACCAAATCTAAAAAAAATTTATATTTTCCGAATCAAAATCTTTGATCTTTAAAGTTCTAATTCAAGCTTTATATCAAAAATAATATTTCTCGAAATTGCTGTATTAAAAGGTTTGTTAAATCATTTTTTGCACTTTGCAAAAAATGATTAAAGTGACGGGTACTTTTTATCGATAATAAAAAAAACCACATAACAAGGATGTGAAGGTGAACAGTATGAAAAGATGGATATTGGTTTTCGTAGCACTAGCAGGATCGCTTTATGGGTATCTTTTACAGGGGTATGATATTAAGAGTGAACTTGAAGTACCAACATATGCTTCAAGAAACATAGCTCAGGATAATTCAAATATTAATACAAAAGTCGTACATTACAAAGATATTGAAATAAAGACTCCTATCTACAAAGATCTTGATGATATTGAGATACTTGGAATAGATAGAGCAAGTATTCCAACTGTTTATTACAAATATGAAGATAAAGTGAGAACCGCACAGCTTGATGAACATGTTGGAAGTAAATACAAACTCGAAAGTGCTGTCGATGGACAGGTAGTTCTTCAGAATAAGGCTACAAATGAAAAACTGTTATTCACAGTGAAATAAATCTTGTTTTAAGAGCTTTTCTAATAGAAGATCTGATAAGAGATCGCTCATGAGTATTTTGGGCGATCTTTTTTATATCGATTTCCTTTAATATTCCTAAAAATAGCTGTATTTCATTTTCCAGATCTTCTAAGGTCATGACTTTGTTTCCTTTGATAGAAGTCTCGACTTCAAAAAGTCTTCTGAGTCTTTTAAAGGTGTTTAAAAAGTGTTTTCCAGCCATGTCATACATATCGTATATTATTGGAAAAATATCGTTCTTCTTTGTTATGTTTCCGTTTATATACATATTGATTCTTAGATGTGCTTTTATAAAGAATCTTATATCGCTTATTGTAGCTTTTGGTATCCTAAGCTTTTTTAATTCTTTCTCTACACGACTGTTCGGATTATCATGTCCGTAAAAATGAGTTATATCATCCTCATCAGTTGTTATTGTATAAGGTTTATAATAATCATGAAACAGCAGGATATAGTATTCGCGATCCTCTCTGTTTTTATAGTTATTATTAAAGTGATCAATTAGATCTAGTGTATGAAAGAGTACATTTTCTCTGTCATGCATAGGATGATTCTGTCTGGTATCGTAAAGAAGCTTTAAATATTTACAAAAACGATCTACAGGGGAGAGCAAAGTTACCATCTCAAGAAAAGTTTTATAGTCCTTTACTCCCTTTTTAAGCCATGTGAGTATCTCGTTTACACTTCTTTCAACAGATACACATTCATAACCTGAAGAATTTTCTTTTATTATATTTACATCTTTTTCATCTCTTTTAAGATCGTACAGGTCAGAGAATCTAAAGTATCTTGGAATCCTAAGATAATCTTCCTGAATCCTTTTTTTGGTATCTCCAATAAATCTGGCTTTTTGATCTTTCAGGTCTCTTACACCATTTTGAGGGTCTAATAATTTTTTGTTTTGAATATCATAATATATAGCGTTTACGGTAAGATCTCTTCTTTTGCTATCCTCTTCCAAACTGTTTATATACTCAACCTTTGCATGTCGTCCATCTGTCTTGATATCACATCTTAAAGTGGTATGCTCAAACTCAAGACCTTCAAATCTAATGATCACTGTTCCAAACTTTTCACCGGGAGCGTAGAAGTTTATTCTGTTTTGAATAAGAAAGTCTTTTAGTATATCAGGGGTTATACTGCTGCAAAGATCTATATCCTTGTTTTCTATTCCGATAATATTATCTCTAACAAATCCTCCTACAATGTATAGAGGAGTTTGAAAACTATCGAAGAATAGTTTAGAAAATATTTCAAGCTTTTCTGGTATTTTCATCTAATTTTCTATCTTACCTGTCTTTTCAAGATAATTTACTATTACATCTCTTATAGTATCTTTTAACTCTATCTTTTCCAGACTCTTCTCTCTAAAGGTATCGTTTTTCTCGCCAAGATAAGAGTTTATTAAGACTTTGTATACTTTATTTGGATCGATATCTTTATATTTGATTATCCAGCTGTCATCTATAATATCCTGTCCTTTAACCTTTACTATCCATGCCTGATTTCCAAACGGAAGAATATTATAAATAGTTCTAACGGTTATCTCACCTTCTGGAAGTACATCACGGATTCCGCTATTATTTATCTGTGCAAAATCACAATCGGCTGCTTTTTCCAAAGTCTTATTTAAATAATAAAAAAGATCACTATATTCAATTTCTCTGGAAGGTTTGATCATTTCGGCGTTATACGCTATTACCTTATCGAGTTTTGCATCTACTATCTCTTTATAATGCTGAACAAGTTCTTCGATCTGAGGGTCTTTAACAATGAACCTATCATCTACTGGATAAAGATGGAATCTATATCCGTTATTTGTTATTTTAAGATGTCCGATATGGTCATAGTGACTTCCTGGATGAACGATTATTGTTTTTCCAACCTTTTCTTCAATTGTAGTTGTACTATGAGAATGCCCGCCTAGAATAAAATCAGGAGA
>PKTG01000060.1 GCA_002869225.1 Candidatus Muiribacterium halophilum
AAAACTGTAACAATCTGTTACGTGACTTGTTGACCATAAATGCCTTAATATAGAGACAGAAAGAAAAAACAGGAGGGCAATATGTCAATAATAAACAAAAAGGTAATAATCTCACTTCTTTTCGTATTTATGGTAGTATCAGCTTTTTCTTATGTGGATACCTGGAAAGTGGAAAGAAATATAGATGACATGATGACAATGATTGATTTTTCAGGAGTTTTTGCTAATGGAAGAAGACTTGAAAAACTAACTGATGACTGTCTTCATATTTTAAGAGACCCAATTTCTGAGAACAATTATAGATATGCATAATGGAAAAAGCTTTCTTATGGTGATTCAAACATGAACAAGATGAAAGTCGAAATCGGTTCAGGAAACTTTCAGGAAATCAAAGAAAACTTTTCAGATCTTCATGCGGTAGTCCTTGAGACTCCAAAAAAATGGGGATTCTTTCACGGAAACGACCCAATATATGTTAAAAGTCTTAGAATCAATTACACAACTTTAAAAGGTGAAAATAAAGTTAAAAGAATCGCTGTAGAAAGATGGTTTAATTCAAAAGATGAAAGAACTTTCCCACTTGATGAAATAGCAAAAGATGCTCAGGTAATAGTACTTGCTGCTTGTAAAGATGGTGAAAAGAACTCATGTGCAATTTATGTGAAGAGTAAAAAAGCAGAACTTAGAGATAGCTTCTCAAATCCTTATTACAGAGCAGTAAATGACTTTAAGGATTTTAGAAATAATATTAGAACTCTAAGTAAAGAAGAAGCTCTTGAAAAACTTCATGAGATCGGAAAAGAATTTGGAGTATCATATGATTATGTAGATACTGAACTTATAAACAGACTTGAAAGAATCGTTAGAGGAATCAACAACACTGGATTTGCAATAAACGGACTTAGAGACATAAGCTTTGAACTTCAGGGTGAAAATTATAATGCAACAGTTGTAAGAGGAATCGATAGAGCAATACAGCTTCTTGAAAGAAATCAGTATGGTGATACTGCTGAAGCTACAAAGATATTAAACAGAGTAATAGACGAACTAAACAATTATTAAGAAACAGAAAATAAAGATAAAAAAAGCCTCTGCAAAAGCAGGGGCTTTTTTGTTTTAAAAGGTTCGTGAAAATGACATGCATTTTCACAGTAATTTAGCAGCAGTGAGATGTGAAAAGTGAGACGTGAATTGTAATAGCAAATACAATAAAATTGAAACTTCCTTTAAAACCATTAGATATATGTTTTGATTTCCTTTATAAACTCTTGATAACCTTCTAAATTCGGTTATCGAGAAATTCTCTTAAGTTCAAAACATATGACTAAACTAAGGGTTAAAGGCTAGTAGCATATTTTGAACATAAATTAATTTAAAGGTATAAAATACGCTTTATATAGATAATAACACCAAATGACAACCGTTAAGAAATTTGCAAACATAACTGCTCCAGCTGCTGCATCCTTCGCCGCTTTTGCAAGTTCATGAAAATCCTTTGTTACAAGATCTACACATCTCTCTATTGCACTGTTTAAAAGCTCTACTATTATTACAAGAAAGAAACAGCTCAGCATTATCAGACGGTTATCTGTAGGTATCCTGGAATTGAAAAGAAATATTGTTAGTAAAACAAATAAGACCAGTTCTATCTTAAAAGCTGTCTCATTTTTGACTACCTCAAAAAAACCTGAGATAGCATAACTCCAGTTTTTAAAGAATCTATATTTGGGCTGTCTTCTCATTTATATCTTTTCCTTTATTCCTATAGGTCTTTTTATATAATCCGTGTTTAAAAAGATAATCTGCTGACTGATATATTGAGATATTTTCCTCCAGTAATTTTTTCCTGGTATCAGTAGCTTCAGTCTTCCATGTATTAAGATTAACATAAAACATCTCTTTTTTCTTCACAGGAGATATAATCGAAAGTATTCCTGACTTATCCAGTAAACCAAGATTTTGATAATTACCTATAAATGCTCTTTCAGGAAAATCTTTGGAAAATATACTCTGACCGTAAAATTTTGCTTTATACTCTATTCCTAAAAGATCAAGTATAGTCGGTGCAAGATCTACCTGAGAGCATACTTTATCTATTATAGCAGGATTAAGATTTCCTGGAGAGTAAAATAGGAGAGGTATATGATATTTTTCTGTGTTTAATCTTGTTTTTCCGGCACTTGATGCACAGTGATCTGCTGTGATAATAAAGACTGTATCTTTCATCCAATCTTTTTCAGACGCTTTTTTTATAAGTTGACCGATAGCGTAATCTGTATACTTTACAGCACCATCTCTACCAGTTCCGGAAGGAATATCGACTTTTCCTTCAGGATAGGTATATGGTCTGTGATTTGATGTTGTCATGACATGGAAATAGAAAGGAGAACCTGATCTATAGGATAAATCAGCCTGATTTAACACCTGATTGTAAAGATCCTCATCGCATACTCCCAATATATTTGAAAAAGTTACATCCTTGTCTTCCATATCCATTCTGTCAAAGATATCAAAACCGTTATGAGCGTAAAAATAGTTCATATTATCAAAGTAGCCATGGCCTGCGTAAAGGAATTTATTCTTATAACCGTTTTCTTTTAGTATGAAGCCGATAGATTCAAGGTCTTCATTTTCAGGCCTTTTTACAATAGACCTTCCTGGTGTAGGAGGAATAGAAAGTGTTATAGCTTCCATTCCTCTAACGGTTCTTGTACCTGTTGCAAAGAATCTATCAAAAAATACGCCTTTTGATATTAGGGAATCATAGTTTGGAGTGAGATCTTTATCATTCCCAAACCTTTTTATGAAGTCTCCGCTGAAACTTTCAATTGTTATAAGTATAACATTTAGTCTTCGTTTTCTATTTTCTGTCTTAAAGTATCTGGTGAAATCGGTTTTATCATCTGTAGAAATGAAGCCGGCGGTATCAGAAGACAGGTATTCTTTAGCTTTATTTAAAGCGTTCTCTTCTGTAACATAATATTTATTAAAATCAAGCATGTTTATTCTGAAAGAATGAAACAACTGATAAATCCCGTTTTCTGCTAGTTCATTGTTATATTCATTATTAGAAGTCCTTATATCTGTAGAATCAATAAAGAGTATACCTAAAATGATTATCAAAATATAAACAGCTGAAAAAGTACCTCTCTGCCTTAAAGTAGTCGATAGACTATGACTTCTATATATAAAGCGTCCTACAAAAGCAGTTATTGATAGTGCTGCAATGAACATACCTGTATATATTAATGGCATATTATAGGATTCTTTTATATTTCCAATAACTTCCTGAGTATACACGAGATAGTCAACAGCTATAAAGTTGTATCTTACCTGAAACTCCTGCCAGAAGAGATATTCAGCTATCATGTTGAATATCAGAGAGAATGTATAGCCAAGATAAATTATAGTGAAGATGATACCTGAAAATTTCTTTTTATATAACCATTCGGGAACAATAAGAAGTAATAGCATAAAAGGGGCCAGGTAATATATAGAAGTTAAAATATCATACAAAGATCCTGTTAAAAATATGGTAAGTATATCCGTTATAGATTTACTTACATTGTTAAAGGAATATACGAAGAAAGTTATTCTTGTCAGTAAAGAAAATATTATAAATGTCAGGAAAAAGAACAAAAACATCCTGTACCTTGTATTAGTTAGAAATCTCATAGAGTTCTCCTTTAATCTTTTTAGAAAAGAAATTATAAATAATTAGTGTAATAATGATTGAAAGTATATTGGTAACTATTGTATGACTTAAAAAATGTGCTCCACGAAGCATCTGATATATTCCCATTGACCAACCTGCAAGCATCCAGATAATTAGGGATAGGTTCTTTTTCCATCTTTTTTTTAATACAAAATAGAAACAGAGTAAAGAGAATCCACCTGAAGCATGTCCGGCAGGATAACCTTGAGGTTTATCCTTTTGTAAGAAGTCTTTTGGATACTTTTCTATCAGTTTTACATATGGTGCGGTCCCGTTATATATTTTTAGATCCCATGGTGGATATACATTTGTTGTATGTTTAAGAAAAGATATGAACGATGGTATGATCGCCATGCATAAAAACAAAAAGATAGCACGATACCTGTATTTTTTGTATCTGTCTGATCTGTAGGAGAGTATTATTGTAGTAAGTATTCCTACAGCAACAAGTATAAGTAATCCTTTGATACCTTTGTAGAATATCTTTCCATAGATCGTATCATTATTTGGTATTAACCATATTTTTTTTGTGTTATCAAAGAAGTTGTCGTTAATGTGTCGGTCTATATCAGTTATTTCAAATAACCATATGACAAAAAATAATAATATGATTGAAAATATCAGTAAGATTCGATGTCTGTGATTCATTACATAATATTAATAGATTATTGTTACAGTAACATTACCGCAAGGTTACCATTTGGTAACATTGTATAGATCAGGATGCTTTTTTAGATCTCTGAAACGATATTGTGAATGTGGATCCTTTACCTAAAGAGCTTTTGCAGGATATAGACCCGTTCATCTGTTCCAATAAGATTTTTACAGTATGAAGACCTAATCCTATGCCAAAAGAGCCTCTTGATTTATCTACTTTATAGAATTTTTTAAAGATATTTGACTGTTCA
>PKTG01000126.1 GCA_002869225.1 Candidatus Muiribacterium halophilum
GAAGCTCCATCAAGAGTTATAATCAAAAATCTGCTTGATAACGGTGCAACTGTTAGAGTATTTGACCCTGAAGCTATGGATGAAGCTAAGAGAATATTCGCTGGTGTTGAAGGAATAACCTACTGCTCAAGCATGTACGATGCATGTGAAGGTTCAGATGCAATTGTACTTGTCACAGAGTGGAACGAGTTTAGAAGACCTGACTTTGATAAGGTAAAAGATCTTTTAAAAGAACCTGTAGTTTTTGATGGAAGAAATCAGTTTAAAGTAGATAGAATGAAAGAAAAAGGATTTAAATATTTTTCAATAGGTAGGAATACAGGGAATAATTAAAAAACATGATTTTGGGATGAAGCTGGATTTTGGATTTTGGGAAGATCAAAACCAATCCAAACCCCAAACCCCAAATCCCAAACCCCACGAATTAAAAAAAATGGAGGTTTTATATAATGGACATTAAAGATATGCAGACAATAGTATCACTTGCGAAAAGAAGAGGTTTTATTTTTCAGTCTTCTGAAATATATGGTGGAATCAACTCTTGTTGGGATTACGGGCCTTATGGAGTCAGTCTAAAGAGAAATGTGAAAGATGCATGGTGGAAAGATAATGTATCAACAAGAACAGACATGGTTGGATTAGATTCATCTATTCTTATGGCTCCAAGAATCTGGGAAGCTTCAGGTCATCTAAGCAATTTCTCAGACCCAATGGTAGATTGTAAGGAATGTAAACTAAGATATAGAGCAGATGATATAGATTTCGATAAATGTCCTGAATGTGGTGGAGAATTTACAGAACCAAGACAGTTTAATCTTATGTTCAAGACTTTTATGGGCCCTATAGAAGATTCTTCAAACACCGTCTATTTAAGACCGGAAACTGCACAGGGAATCTTTGTTAACTTTAAGAATGTGACCACTACTTCAAGAAAAAGAGTCCCTTTTGGAATAGCTCAGATCGGTAAATCTTTCAGAAATGAGATAACTCCAGGAAACTTCACTTTCAGAACAAGAGAATTTGAACAGATGGAAATCGAATTTTTCTGTGAACCGGAAAAAGCAGATGAATTTTATGAATATTGGAAAAACAGAAGATTTGAGTGGTATAAACAGCTTGGGATCAGAGAAGAAAATCTTCAACTAAGAGAACATGCAAGTGATGAACTTGCTCATTATGCAAGAGGTTGTGCGGATGTAGAATATAGATTCCCATTTGGATTTGCTGAACTTGAAGGAATCGCAAACAGAACTGATTATGACCTTAAACAGCATATGGAATTTTCTGGAAGAGATCTTTCCTATATGGATCCTATGACAAACAAGAAATATGTTCCTTATGTTATTGAACCTTCAGCAGGAGCTGATAGAGCTACTCTTGCATTTTTAATAGATGCATATAGAGAAGAAGAAGTTGATGGAGATACTAGAAGTGTGATGAAATTTCATCATAGACTGGCACCAGTAAAAGTTGCTGTATTTCAACTAATGAAAAAGCCTCCTCTAAAAGAAAAAGCAGAAGCTATATTTGCTGAGGTCGTGCAGCATTTTGAAGCTGAATACTATCAGGTTGGATCAATTGGAAAAAGATATAGAAGACAGGATGAGATCGGTACTCCTTACTGCGTGACTATTGATTTCGATACTCTTGAAGATAATACAATAACTATAAGAGATAGAGATTCAATGGAGCAGGAAAGAATCAATGCTGATACTCTTGTTGAGTATCTTAAAGAAAAGATGAGCTGAAATTTCGTAAAGCGTGAAGCATGAAACAGTGAGAAGTGAAATGTGAATAGTGAATGGAAAGAGCTTAATGTGGAGTGCGGAGTTGCGGATTTAAAAATATTTATATATTTTTCTTGAAAAATATAAGTAAGCATTATATTATAAGGTTATAATTAAAGTTGGGAGGAACTTACGATGAAAAAACTAATAGTAGCTTTGATTATAACCATTTCTTTAATATCAGGTCATGCTATTTTGATAGGTGTTGTAAATGACGGAGCATCAAAATCTCAGATAAGATATTATACTGATGTTCTTGATAGAGAAGGTTTTATTAATAAAGTAATAAGTCCAGATAGGCTCAAAGATAAAAGAGAATATCCTCAATATGATGCGCTTATGTGGATTTGTGGAGATTCTACAGAAACACTTTCAAAGACCGACAAAAAGATAATCGAAGAGTATCTTAAACTTTCTGACAAAGGTGTATACGTTGAAGGCGAAAGAGTTATGTATGACTCTGCTTTTGTTGATAGTGGTTTTTTTTATAAAAGACTTTTTGATGTCAGTTATGATAATTCAGAGCTTAAAGATTTTGTTATTAAGACCAGATGGGATAATCCTATAACCTGGGGAATGAAGGAAAATCTTTTTATCTCTAATAATGAAGATACTGATATTATGCTTTACACTGGACATGATGATAGAGAGATACTATTTAGAGTAGATATGGATACTGCTTATTATAGAAATATAGGTGTTAAGACAATAGGTGTGATGAATGATAATTATAAAAGTAGAGTACTTCTTCTTTCATTTTCACCACCGGTAAGAAGAATACCAGAGATTGATTATTCCAATTTTGTTAGAAATCTTGCACAGTGGCTTGTTTTTGATATACGAAGATTAATAGATCATTTTGCTGAGCACAAAGTAAGAGTTCTTGATAAAAGACTTGCAGAACTTCTTTTATATAAACTCATCTATGCTGTAAATGCCGGTTCTAAAAAAGAACTTGATATGTTTATGCAGTATAGGTCTGATGGACAGTTTCCTGGTTCTGTATACGATTATGTAGCCGATGGACTAAGGGAATATTATAAATCATCAACAAAATGGCAAGAAGACTTTGGCATCTCAACAAGGATTCGTCTCCTTTGAATTATATATCTTTCAAAATGGTTTTACGATAAACAAATTATTATTCTTTTTGCATATCTCAAACTTCGCTTTACTCGACGTAGCTAAGGCTATGCCTCTGTCATCGTCGTTTGACCTATAACAAAAATCAGAAATAATTTTCAATACCTCAAACACATTTTGAAAGATATTGAGGGGTTAAACTATGAAATTATTAAAAAACTTTAAATTGCTAGTACTTCGTCGATTTTCGATTCAATAAAGAAAAAATCTAAAGCTATTATTTATTTGTACTATCAACTTTTAAAGGAGATAAAATTTTAAGATAATTTTTATATTAATCATTTTGCAGTTCGTTAGCCAGGGTTACGGACCCTGCGAGTAAGCAACAAAGTTGCGAACCGAACTGCCTGTACCCACACCCCGTCGAATTAACAAAAAATGAACATCATATTGCAATCACTTTGCAAAAGTTCAGACTACAGAGAGTAGGAAACAGGAAATAGGTAGTAGGAAAATTTAAAAGCTAATAAAATTAAAAGACAAGAAATTTACTTTTGGATTATTTTGTTTGAAAGGCTATATAAAAATGAGTGCAATAAATTTTCAAAAACGTAAAGCTAGGACGGCCTTTAGTTTTTGAAAATAATGAAAAGAAATCTGGATGATTTCTTGAGTGGTTATAAATGAATGGGAGTTAGCTCAAAAAACACTGTGTGTTAGATACAAGGAGGTTTCAATCGTAGCACTAACCCAAAGAGATTCACGTGCGGAGAGTGAAACAGAATTGTAGTTAACACCGATTAGTGTTTTGAATTGATTTATATAGAGTTTTTTGTAAAAATCAAAACATATATCTAAGGGTTAAAGAATCTTTAAGTGCATACCTGGAAAACTTTGTTTTCCGAATCTTTAATAAAACCCTTGCTTTAGCAAGCACATGAGCTTTAGCTCATCATCCTTTTTTCGAAGAAAAAACACATTGACTATGTCAATCATCGGATTAAGTCGATTATCATCTTAATCCTAAGCATGCCCCATAGCATTATGACAGGAATCAGAATCTTTTGTGAAAAGTATTCTTCTATCGACAAATACATCCTCATTGAACTTGAGTTCATAATCCTTTTCGTCTATATCATCAAACTCTGGTCTGAAATAAAAACGGACTTCCTTTATATCCTCGATACCAGTAATTGATATAAGTTGTTTAAAGGTTAATCTTTTTTGCATCAACACATCAAAAAGGTGAAGAACTCCTTCTTTATATTTATATACTAGAACAGTATTGGTATCTTTATCGAAGTAGATACCACCGGGTGGATCAAACACCAGATAAAAACCAAATACATGCCAGTAATCAATAAGATGAAATATGTTACTGTTTGGTATTCTGCTGTTGAATAGTTTTCTTAAAAGGTTTCTATCCTTAGTATTTCTGATATTCATTCTGATAAGCTTTGTATTGGAATTCTTAATGCGTTCAGGATAGTAAATAAAGATATTATCTATTCCTTTTTTAAATCCAAATTTCGGGTAGAACTTCATTACTGATTCATTCGGAAAAAGATATATTAGATCTGTTTTATTTCTGTATTTATTCAGGACTTCTTCCATTAATCTTCTGGAAAGTCCTTCTTTTCTGTGATCTTTGTCTGTCATCACAGTTCCTATCTGAGCAATCTTTTTTATTTCTCCATTGATTATTGCTTTCATTGGGTTTACTGATACGTTTGAAATTATTTTATTTCCATCTTTTATACAATAAGTTTTGTAATTTTTATTCCAAAGTTCGAGTTTATACCACTCACGAAAATCTATTCCAAAAGTATCATGGGCAAGTTCAAAAAAACTATTTCTTAGTACATCATCTTTTTTTATGTTTTTGACTATATCCATTATCTATTTCCCCGTCATTTGTATTAAATTTAAAACACGATATAATTATA
>PKTG01000026.1 GCA_002869225.1 Candidatus Muiribacterium halophilum
AAAAATTATAATAACTTTTTTTCAATTATTTGTAAACAATGAAGCCGGGAATAGTGAACAGTGAATTGTGATTAGTTAAAAGCAAGAAGTAGGAAAAAGGGAGTAGAAATTAGAAGGGAGAAAAAAGTACTAGTGTAATTTGGCATTCTCGTACTTTGGACTTATAAAAACAGGAATTAGGATTTTGGGAAGATCAAAATCAACCCAAACCCCAAATACCAAATTCCAAACCCCACGAATTTTATATTTCTCTGCCTTTGTCCATATTACCATTTTACCATAATACCCTATTACCGTTCCTGCCCATTTCGCTTCATGCTTTTAAGTTTTTTCCAATCACTACTCACTTCTCACAATTCACTAATCACTATATTCCAATGTACTTTGAAATATTGGAATGTAAAGATCTATACATAACAGATGGTAAAATATTTTCTTTTGATAAATTAACTGTTGAATCAACAATAGCCTTAACAGCCTGTTTTACTATATTAATATCGATGTTTTTTATTCCATTGTCGAGTACTCCTCGAAAAAGTCCAGGAAACACAAGTGCATTATTGACCTGATTATCAAAATCAGACCTGCCAGTAGCAACTAGAAAAGCACCACCATCATAAGCAACAGCAGGCATTATCTCTGGAGTTGGATTAGAAAGAGCAAATATTATAGGATCTGCTTTCATTAAACTTACATCTTCTTTTTTTAAAATATTTGGAGCAGATACACCAATAAAGACATCTGCATCCTTCAATGCATCTTTTAATGAACCTGATTTATTTTTGAGAATGCCTGCTAATCTTCTGTGATATTTATGGAACAAACTTTTATCTTCTTCAAGAGATAGTATCCCATTTTTATCTACGGCTACAATGTCTTTTACTCCATATTCAAGTAGAAGATCACATATACTATAACCAGCTGCACCTATTCCGTTGACAACAACTTTTATTTCGGATAATTCTTTTTTCAAAAGTTTCAGAGAGTTTATCAAAGCAGCCATCACTACAACAGCTGTTCCAGTTTGATCATCATGAAAGACAGGAATATCCAACTTTCCTTCTAAAAGTTCCATAACACGAAAACATGTTGGAGCAGAAACATCCTCAAGATTTATACCACCAAATGTAGGACTGATATTTATGCAAAAATCAGCAATATCTTCAGCTGATTGGGAATTAATACAAAGAGGAATCGCATCAACCTCACCAAACTCTTTGAAAAGCATCGCTTTCCCTTCCATAACTGGAAGTGCTGCTTCAGGACCTGTATTTCCAAGTCCCAGTGTTGCCGTCCCGTTTGAGACTATCGCTACAGTGTTTCTTCTGGCGGTTAGTTCGTTTACTTTACTTATATCTTTTTGAATTTCCCTACACACTTCAGCAACACCTGGGGTATATACCTGAGAGAGTATTTCTTTACTATCAAGAGAAATTTTACTTTTTATCTCTATTTTACCTTTGAGTTTCCTATGTAAACTTATAGGGGTTAGGTTTGAGGGATGAGGGATGAAGGTTGGTTTATTTTTATTAATAGCCATTATCACTCCTTAGAACTTGTTATTCGTATCTAAGTACCTTTTCCACTGTCATCTGTAATCTGTTCACCGTTTCCGGTTTTTCCCCGTTTCGCTTCACGCTTTACGCATTACGGAAAAAGTTCTACTGAAATAGATTTTTGAGCATTAATGCTCAAAAATCTATTTCGTATTTCTTCAATTTATATAAAAGCGTTGTCCGCTTTATACCTAAGATCCTTGCCAATTCAGTCTTGTTTCTTGCTTTATCAATATGACTTAAAATAATGTTTCTTTCACTACTTTCAAATTTATCTTCTGTATTTTCCGTTTTATTTTTAGATAAAAACTTAAAATCCTTTTCTGTAAGAATCTCATCCTCGGAAAGCACTAAACCTCTCTCAATTGCATTTCTTAATTCCCTTATATTTCCAGGCCAATTATAATCTTTGAGCAACTTGGCAACATTGTCGTCAAGCATCTTACTTTCAACGCCTATTCTTTCGGATATCTTTTCAATGAAAAATTCTGCAAGAAGGATAACATCGTCCTTCCTATCTCTAAGTGGCGGCATTGGAACCTCTATGACATTTATCCTGTAAAAAAGATCTTCTCTAAACTCTCCATTTTCAACCATATCAGAGAGATCTCTGTTTGTAGCTGCTATAACCCTTGTATCGACTTTTTCAGGAGTCTCCTCGCCAATCTTTTCTATCTCACCTTCCTGAAGAACACGTAGTAGTTTTGCCTGTATCTCAAGAGGTATCTCTCCTATCTCATCTAAAAATATCGTTCCATTATGTGCGGCTTTAAACTTTCCCTCCCGTTCTTCAATAGCACCGGTGAAAGATCCCTTTTTATGACCAAAAAGTTCGCTTCCCAAGAGTTCCTTTGAAAGACTTGCACAATTTACCGGAACAAATGCTTTTTCTTTTCTTGGTGAGTTTTCATGTATATAACGGGCTGCCATCTCTTTTCCAGTTCCACTTTCACCAGAAAGCAAAATAGTAGAATCTACCTTAGCTACTTTTTTTAGTTTTTCGAGAACATCTATAAATTCTTTTGATTCACCTAGAAACATATTTGGAATAAGTGGTTCTTCTGTTGCTGAAAGAAGTTTTTTCACTTTAAGAAACACCTAATCAAGACTAAAAGGTTTTACAACAAAATCATAAGCACCTATCTTCATTGCTTCTACTGCAAGTTCAATCGTACCGTGAGCACTTATCATTATGACTTTTGTCTCTGGAGCTTTGGCTATAATATACTTCAAAAGCTGCATACCATCCAGTTTAGGCATCTTAATATCAAGAAGGACAATATCGGGTTAATATGTATCAAAAAGCTCCTGAGCTTCCCTGCCGTGACTTGCAAAAATAGTATTTTCAATTCCGCGTTCAGCAAAATCGAACTTTATCGCATCTCTTATACTGCTTTCATCATCAGCAACAAGAATCCTCATTTTACCTAGTATGCTCCCTTTCTTTTAAGAACTGCCGGTATTGTCTTTAATATAACTACAATATCAAGCCATACTGACCAATTTTTTATATAATACATATCAAGTTCTATTCTATCCTTATAATCTATATCATTTCTTCCAGATGTCTGCCACATGCCAGTAACTCCTGGTAAAGCTCTTAGCATCACAGGACCATATTCACCATATTTTTCGATCTCTTTTTCAACAACTGGTCTTGGTCCAACAAGAGACATATTTCCAATCACAACATTCCATAGCTGAGGAAGTTCATCGAGCGATGTCTTTCTAAGAAAATTTCCAATCTTAGTGATCCTGGGATCATCTTTAAGTTTAAAGTCTTTTTCAAATTCAGCTTTTATCTCGGGTCTTTCCTCAAGCCATTTTTGAAGTATTTCTTCAGCATTTAAGACCATAGTCCTGAACTTCCAACATCTAAATATCTTTCCATCTTTTCCAAGCCTTTTATGACCAAAGAAAATCGGACCTTTAGAAGTCATCTTTATCATCAAAGAGATCAGGATAAACAAAGGTGAAAGAACTATCAAACCAAATATAGATACTATAATATCAAATATCCTTTTTGTTATTTTCCGAGCTGGACTAAAAAGGTTTTGTCGTGATTGTAGTAATAGATTTCCATCCAGCTGATATATATCCATATTAGCAAGATCAAACTCACCAAGGTCTGGTAAAAGTTTTATATAATATACTCTTCCCTCGAAATATCTTATTATCTTCACAATATACGGAAGTTTTAGTTTTCTTGAAAGAATAAAGACCTGCTCGCCTTCCGGGCTTATTGAATCAAGGTTCTTTATTATCTCACGCGCAGAGTCAAATATATAGGTCTTCTTGATCTTATTATAATAATAAAATTGCCTATTAAAATTCTTTTTAAAATATTCAAAATCCTCTTTTAGTCCAACTATAATAGTAGGTCTTTGAAAAAGTCCTATCTTTTTAAGCACCCGCTCTGTAAAATATCTTATTAGCGGCGTTAACACGATGGAAAAAACAAAGAATGAAAATATTATTATCCTTGAATAATCTGCAGATATCTTTGCAGCGAAAAGAAAGACTATAAGTATAAAAAACGAACCAATTCCAGCTCTTGTAATACCTATAAACTTTGATACAGCATCTTTTTCCTCTAAAGAATAATCTCCATCAAATGCAAGTACTGTGATCCATATAGCAACAGAATACAATACTAAAGTCCAGTGCTCATTAAAATATCCCGGTCTATTATTATCTGTAAAATATAGAAAATCATTCTTTAAAACAAATGAAAGATAAAAAGAGAACAGAATCGATATTACATCAGAAAAAGTCAATAATAATCTTACTATATACCTTCTCACTTACTTTTAAGCTCACTTTCAAAATATTCTATAGTCTTTTTAAGTCCTTCTTCCAAGACTATCTCAGGTTCCCAATCAAGCAGCTTTTTAGCAAGTGAAATATCCGGCTTTCGCCTAGTTGGATCATCAGATGGAAGCTCTTTATATATTATCTTTGATTTACTTCCGGTTAATTTGATGACTTTTTCAGCAAGCTGAAGGATTGTAAACTCTCGAGGATTTCCTATATTTACAGGTTTATTATATTCACTTTTCATTAACCTTATAAAACCTTCTATAAGATCATCAACATAACAAAACGATCTGGTCTGTCCACCATCGCCATAAACGGTTATATCATGTCCTTTAAGAGCCTGTACAATGAAATTACTCACAACTCTTCCATCATTTGCAAGCATCCTTGGTCCATAGGTGTTAAATATCCTTACTATCCTTATATCT